>JAJUGE010000064.1 GCA_029268305.1 Alphaproteobacteria bacterium | reverse complement strand
CTCGCCCGTCAGAGCGAACTGGAACTCGTCCTCGCCATCACCGCGATCGCTCGCCTTGCGGCCGCCGCCGCCCCCGCCTTGGGGCGGCTTCTTCACGCGGTCGCCGCTGACGAACTCCTTGTTCCCGGGAAAGACGCGCTCACGGTAACCCCCGGAAGAGGCGTGGCGAAACTGCGGCTCGCCGATTCCCTTCGTAGGGATGGTAACGGTCTCGCCATTGGCCGAATCCGTGATGCTGCGGTCGCGGACGGAGCGGTTCACCACCTCCTTGATCTGCCCTCGCGCCCGGCGCATGAAGCGCTGGCGATTGCCGAGGTTCTTGTCCTTCGGGTTCGGACGGCGGTCGATGAAATGGGGCATGGTGCCTCGTTCGCCAGTCTCACCCGGCCTTGTTGACGCGCATGTACCACTCGACCAGCCGACGGACCTGACGTTCGGTGTAGCCGCGGTTCACCAGTCGCGAGACGAATTCGGTGTGCTTGCGGTCCGTTTCGCTGTCCTTCTTGCTGCCGAAGCTGATGACGGGCAGAAGGTCCTCGACCTGGCCGAACATCCGCTTCTCGATCACGTCCCGAAGCTTTTCGTAACTGGTCCAGGAAGGATTCCTGCCTTCGTTCTGGGCCCGGGCACGCAAGGCGAACTTGACCACCTCGTTGCGGAAGTCCTTCGGGTTCGCAACACCGGCCGGCTTCTCGATCTTCGAGAGCTCCTGATCGAGGATCTCGCGGTCGAAGATCTGTCCCGTGTCCGGATCCTTGTAATCCTGTTCCTCGATCCAGGCGTCCGCATAGGCGATGTAGCGGTCGAACAGGTTCTGACCATATTCGGTGTAGGATTCGAGGTAGGCTTTCTGGATCTCGTTGCCGATGAACTCGGCATAGCGGGTCGCCAGCTCGGACTTGATGAAGTCCAGGTACTGTCGCTCGGTCTCCTTCGGGAACTGCTCGCGCCGGATCGCCTGCTCGAGTACGTACATCAGGTGGACCGGGTCCGCCGCGACCTCTTCGGTATCGAAGTTGAACGTCTCCGACAGGACCTTGAAGGCGAAACGCGTGCTGATGCCGGTCATGCCTTCGTCGACCCCGGCAGCGTCACGATACTCCTGCATCGATTTCGCCTTCGGTCCGGTGTCCTTCAGGTTCTCGCCGTCGTAGACGCGCATCTTCGTGTAGAGGTTGGAGTTCTCGTGCTCCCGGAGGCGCGTGAGGATCGAGAACCGGCTCAGGATCGGCAGCGTCTCGGGCGCGCAGGGCGCTTTGTCGAGCTCGCTCGTCCGCAGGAGCTTCTCGTAGATCTTGGCTTCCTCGGTGGCGCGGAGGCAGTACGGAACCTTGACCACGCAAATCCGGTCGAGGAACGCCTCGTTGTTCTTGTTGCTCTTGAACTGCTGCCACTCGGCCTCGTTCGAGTGGGCGAGGATCACGCCCTGGTAAGGGAAGCCGCCGAAGCTCTCGGTGCCCACATAGTTGCCTTCCTGCGTTGCGGTCAGCAACGGGTGGAGGACCTTGATCGGCGCCTTGAACATCTCGACGAACTCGAGCATACCCTGCGTGGTGCGGTTCAGGCCGCCCGAGAAGCTGTAGGCGTCGGGGTCGTTCTGGCTGTAGTGCTCCAGCTTGCGGATATCGACCTTGCCGACCAGAGTCGAGATGTCCTGGTTGTTCTCGTCGCCCGGCTCCGTCTTCGCGATTCCGATCTGGCGGAGCTTCGAGGGGTGGAGCTTGACCACCGAGAACCGCGAGATGTCCCCGCCGAACTCGTCGAGCCGTTTGACCGCCCATGGCGACATGAGCCCGGTCAGGCGGCGGCGGGCGATGCCGTATTTGTCTTCGAGCAGGTCACCGAACCTTTCCGGATCGAACAGGCCCAACGGCGACTCGAAGACGGGGCTGATCTGATCGTCGGCCTTGAGGACGTAGATCGGCTCCTTCTCCATCAGCGTCTTGAGCCGCTCCGCCAGCGTCGATTTGCCGCCGCCGACCGGGCCGAGCAGGTAGAGGATCTGCTTGCGCTCCTCGAGCCCCTGTGCGGCATGACGGAAGTAGCTGACGATCCGCTCGATCGTCTGCTCCATACCGTAGAAGTCGCTGAAGGTCTGGTACCGCTTGATGGTGCGGTTCATGAAGATGCGGCCTAGCCGAGGATCGGCGCTGGTATCGACCAGTTCGGGCTCGCCAATGGCGGCGATCATGCGCTCCGCCGCGGTCGCGTACATGAGAGGGTCGTCGCGGCAGCCCATCAGAAATGCCTGAAGGCTCATCTCCTCATGCTTCTCCCGAGCATACATCTCGGAGAAGACATCGAACACATCGCTCGCGGAAACCATCACGCCAACCTCTCTGCCTCGTGCGCTACCCGATACCCGTTCCTTTCCCCCGATCTCTCTTCGACGGCCGCCGGACGCCCGCTCCGGCACTTGGCCTCGAAATGAATCTTCTTGCCGAAACCACGATTCTGTTTACACCGATCCCTACAACCAAACCCTGAATAAGCTTAATTGTTCCCTAATATCCCTGACGACCTGTCTCATTTCACTACGGCCATCTCGGCCGAGGTAAGCAGGGGGCCTAGCCCTCTCCTGCGAGCATGTTCGGCAGAGGACCGCCTGTCCAAAGTCTGCCTTCCTCGTGTCGTCCTAGCCATGAGTCTATCAGCTATTCAGCGTCTGTGAATCCCGTACCGCACAAAATTTGGCCCCTGATGCTCATGGGGCACAGTCGGTCGATGACCGCAAGCGCCCAACTCGTCTGGGTTGCCATGCCTCCCTGGTTCAGCAAGTTCCGCGCCAGCCGCGCGCCGCCTGCAATGAACGAACGGTTTAGACGCCATATTCCGTCGCCGGGAGCCGGCATGCTGTGACTTTGAACACAGCGGCTGCATCCATGCCGTCCGGCCCCCGTGCGGAGTCGGCCGCCGGGTCACCTAGGACGCTGCGCTTGACAATCGTCCTGTCGGATCAAGACACTGCCGTCTCCACGGTCCGCCTCGAAGCCGAGTTTCGACGCGGGGTCTCCGTGGAACTGGCGGAGACGTGCGGTTGCCGAAAACGCTTCTGGCGGTGCGGGGTGTCGTCGTCCGCTTTGGCGGAATCCTCGCGCTCGACCGCATATCCTTCGATGTCCCGGCAGGGAAGGTCGTCGGCCTGATCGGCCCAAACGGTGCCGGCAAGACCACGTTGTTCAACTGCCTGAGCCGGCTCTACACCCCTGACGAGGGGGATATCCTTTTTCGCGACAGGTCGATCCTCTCGCTGCCGCCCCATCGAATGGCGGGGCTGGGCATCGGCAGAACGTTCCAGAACCTAGCCCTGTTCGAGACGATGAGCGTGCTGGAGAACGTGGCCGTCGGAGCCCATGCGCGCACACGGAGCGATTTTCTGAGCGATGCTCTGGGGCTGCCCGGAGCGCGGCGGCAGGACCGGTTTGCCCGTGACCGCGCCGCAGAGCTGCTGGACGAACTTGGTCTTGACGAATTCGGCGACGTGCCCGTCTCTGGCCTCCCCTTCGGAACGCGCAAGCGGGTCGAGCTCGCGCGGGCACTGATCGGCAGGCCCGAGCTTCTCCTGCTGGACGAGCCGGCGAGCGGCCTCAATCACGAAGAAGTGGGCGAGCTCCGCACGCTGATCCGTCAGATCTGTGACGGGCGTGGCATAACGGTCCTGCTGGTGGAACATCACATGAGCCTGGTAATGCAGGTGTCCGATTCGGTCGTGGCCCTCGACTTCGGGCGCAAGATCGCCGAGGGAAGCCCGGCCGAGGTGCAGCGGGATCCCGAGGTCATTCGCGCTTACCTGGGCACCGCCGCGTGAGTCGGCCTCTTCTCGAAGTCGGGAATCTGACAGCGGGCTACGGCCAGACCAGAGTTCTTCACCGCCTCGGTTTCGATCTCGGGGAAGGCGAGATCGCCACGATCCTCGGGGCGAACGGTGCCGGGAAGACGACGACGCTCCGGGCGCTGTGCGGGATGGTTCGTCGCGAGGGCGAGATCCGATTCGACGGCCGACCGATCGGCGGCCTGTCCACCGAAGAAGTCGTCCGAAGGGGTATCGCTCACGTTCCGGAGGGTCGCGGCACCTTCGTCCGTCTGACGGTCGAGGAGAACCTTCGCCTCGCCGCGATCACGCGCAAGGACAGATCGGCGGTGGCCGCGGATTTCGAGCGCGTATACGACTATTTCCCGAGGCTGCGCGAGCGGCGGCGTCAGCAGGCCGGCACGCTCAGCGGCGGGGAGCAGCAGATGCTGGCGATCGGCCGCGCGCTCATGCTGCGGCCGCGGCTGATGCTTCTGGACGAGCCCTCGTTCGGGCTTGCGCCGATGATCGTCCAGGACATTTTCGGCATTCTCCGGACCATCAACAGCGAAGATCGGGTAAGCATGCTTCTGGTCGAGCAGAATGCATCGCTCGCGCTCGACCTCGCCAACCGGGCTTACGTGCTCGAGACGGGGCGCCTGGTTCTGTCCGGGCCGGCCGCGAAGATACGGGAGGACGACTCGGTGCGCAGATCGTACCTCGGGTACTGACCGCCGTGGACGCCTACACGATCCTTCAGCAGGCGATCTCGGGCGTGGCGACGGGCGGCATCTACGCGAGCGTGGCGCTCGCGGTCGTCATGATCTACCGCGCGATCGATCATTTCAATTTCGCCCAGGGCGAGATGGCGATGTTCTCCACGTACATCGCCTGGTCGCTCATGCACGCCGGGCTGCCCTATTGGTGGGCGTTCATCCTCACGCTCGCGATCTCGTTTCTCGGTGGTGTCCTGATCGAGCGCGTGATCTTCAGGCCGATCCACGATGCGCCGGTGCTGAGCCATGTCGTCGTCTTCATCGGGTTGCTTGCGATCTTCAACAGCGCCGCAGGGTTCATCTGGGACTACACGATCAAGCCGTTTCCGAGCCCGTTCGCTTCCGGAGGGTTGTTCGGCAGCACCCTGATCAGCCTGCACAAGGCCGGCATGATCGCCGTGACCCTCGTGGTTCTCGGACTCGTCTACGCCTTCTTCCGCTTCACCGAGGTCGGGCTCGCCATGCGTGCGGCCGCGCAGAATCCCGAGTCCGCGCGCCTCGTCGGGGTCCGGGTGGAATGGATGACGGCGCTCGGCTGGGGTATGGCGGCGGCGATCGGCGCCGTGGCCGGCATGATGATCGCCCACGACGTCTATCTGGAGCCGAATATGATGATCGGCGTGCTCCTCTACGGCTTCGCCGGGGCTATAGTCGGTGGCGTCGACAGTCCGGGCGGGGCAGTCTTCGGCGGCTTCCTCGTCGGCATCATCGAGAATCTGGTCGGGCTGGTGCCGTTCGTCGGCAGCGAGCTCAAGCTCACGGTCGCGCTGGTGTTGATCGTCGGCGTTCTGATGGTGCGCCCCAGCGGCATCTTCGGCACCCGCGTCGTGCGGAGGGTGTGATGACGGTCGGCGCCGGGCCGCAAGCCGTGATCCCGCCGAAGCCGGTGCGCCCACCATCGGGCCTCGCCGTGGCCGGGATCTCGTTGCGGGCCTGGCGCCGCTTCTGGCTGGTACTCGGAATCGTCGTGGCGCTCACGCTGCCGCTGTTCGCCGGCTCGTTCACCACCTTCCAGCTCACCCAGGCGGCGATCTACGCGATCGCCATCCTCGGTCTCAATCTGCTGACCGGCTTCAACGGGCAGTTCTCGCTCGGGCACAGCGCCTTCTACGCGATCGGCGCCTATACCGCGGCGATCATGATGGACCAGTGGGAGATCGCCTATTACTGGACCCTGCCCGCGGCGGGCCTGATCTGCCTCGTCGTCGGCTTCCTCTTCGGGCTGCCGGCGCTTCGCCTGGAGGGGCTGTATCTGGCGCTCGCCACCTTCGCGCTCGCGGTCGCGACGCCGCAGATCCTGAAGTTCTCCCCGCTCGAGGAATGGACCGGGGGAGTGCAAGGAATCTTCATCCTGAAGCCCGACGCGCCGCCCGGCCTCCCGCTCGATCAGGACCAGTGGCTCTACTACTTTACGCTCGCGGTGACGGCGGTGCTGTTCGTCTGTGCCCGGAGCCTGGTGCGGAGCCGGACCGGCCGTGCGATAATGGCGATCCGGGACAACCCGATCGCGGCGCGATCGATGGGCATCAACACCGCCTTGTACAAGTCCCTGACGTTCGGAGTTAGCGCCCTCTATCCGGGCGTCGCGGGCGCGCTCGGCGCGATCGTCGTTCAGTTCGTCGCCCCCGACAGCTTCACGTTCCTGCTCGCCGTCACCTTTCTCGTCGGGCTGGTGATCGGCGGCGTCGGCTCGATTCCCGGCTCGCTCGCGGGCGGCCTGTTCGTCCTGTTTCTGCCGAACCTCGCCGAACAGATCTCGAAGGGGCTCGCCTGGGGCGTGTACGGGGTGATCCTGATCCTGCTGATCTACGTCATGCCGTCGGGGACTGCGGGGCTGGTGCGTCTCGTCACGATAAGGCTGGCCAAACCGTCCGGATAAAGGCGTTCACACAACGACAACGGGAGGAAGCACAATGAAAATGACCATCCTTGCAATGTCGCTCCTGTCTGCCGCCCTCGCGGGCGCAGCGTTCGCCGGTCCTGCGGCTGCGGCCGACATGCCCGGCGTGACGGACACCACCATCAAGATCGGCAACACCAACCCTTACAGCGGCCCCGCCTCCGCCTATGGAACGATCGGCAAGACGATCGACGCTTATTTCAGGAAGGTGAACGCCGAGGGAGGCATCAACGGGCGCACGATCGAGTTCATCTCCTACGACGATGGATACAGCCCGCCCAAGACCGTCGAACAGACCCGCAAGCTGGTCGAGAGCGACAACGTCGCGGTCGTGTTCCAGGGGCTCGGCACGCCGACCAACTCGGCGGTTCACAAATATCTGAACTCGAAGAAGGTTCCGCAGCTGTTCGTCGCGACGGGGGCCACCAAGTGGGGCGATCCCGAGAACTATCCCTGGACGATCGGCTGGCAGCCCAACTACCAGAGCGAAGGCCGCATCTACGCGAAATATCTGCTGGAGGAAAAGCCGGACGCGAAGATCGCAATCCTCTACCAGAACGACGACTACGGTAAGGATTACGTGCAGGGGCTGAAGGACGGCCTCGGCGACAAGGCCTCCAGCATGATCGTCGCTGAGGAATCGTAC
Source organism: Alphaproteobacteria bacterium (assembly GCA_029268305.1). GTDB lineage: Bacteria > Pseudomonadota > Alphaproteobacteria > JAJUGE01 > JAJUGE01 > JAJUGE01. The sequence goes on along the minus strand of JAJUGE010000064.1, from coordinate 13,475 downwards.
GAGACGTCGGACCCGACCGTCGACTCGCAGGTGATCAACCTCAAATCCTCCGGCGCGGACGTGTTCTTCAACGTCGCGACGCCGAAATTCGCCGCCCAGGCCATTCGCAAGGTGGCCGAGCTCGGCTGGGAGCCGTTGCATCTCCTGAACAACGTCTCGAATTCGCCGGGTGCCGTGCTCGAGCCGGCGGGGCTGGAGAACTCCACGGGGATCATCTCCGCGTTCTATCACATGGACCCGACCGACTCGCAGTGGGCCGACCATCCCGGCTACAAGGAATGGCTGGCGTTCATGGACGAGTACTATCCCGACGGCGACAAGAAGAGCACCTTCACGGTGTTCGGCTATCTCGCCGCCCAGACGATGGAGCACGTGCTCAGGCAGGCCGGCGACGACCTCTCTCGGGAGAACATCATGAAGCAGGCCGCGAGCATACAGGATCTGGAGCTCGGCATGTTGTTGCCCGGCATCAAGATCAACACCGGACCCAGCGACTATTTCCCGATCGAGCAGATGCAGATGGCGCGGTTCAACGGCACGAACTGGGAGCTGTTCGGCGAGATCATCAGCGGCGAGATCGGGAGCTGACGCGACAGCGGCGAAGCGCCGATGACGGCGGGCTTGCCCGCCGTATTCGGGCTGGCTAGACCTGGGGCCTAACAGCGGCCGCGGGAGGCCGGATCTTGCTCGGGCTGCCGGGGGGCGGAGTTGGCGAACGACGAGTTGCGCGAGACGTTCGAGCTGCTGGTTCGGCACGTGCTCGACCCGCATGCGAGTTGGAGCGTCGGCTCGTTTGGCGCGATCGCCGAGTTCATGCGCGACGAGGACGAGCCGGTCGACATTCACCGGACCGAGGGCTCCATCTCCGCCGTGACGGACCGCGGGGGCATCCGGCTGTCGGCATGGCCGGGCTTGCGCCCGATCGCCTACGAGACCGCGACGGCCAGCAGCCGGTCCTGGTCGCAGGCCGTGGCACTCTGCCTTCCCGAAGCCCAGTGCGGCATGGCCGAGCGGGATGTGCTGACCGAGATCGGCGCCGATCGGCACGCGCTCAGGGAGCGGGATCGTGATGCGATCCTGTTCGATCTCGGTCTCGCCCAGCGACAGGCGGATATCTGCATCCGAACGGCGGACCCGGCTCTGATCGACACGCTGCGTGCCGCCTGTGGCCGGCCCGTTTTCGACATGGCGAGGCCCGCAATGCCGGCAATCGTCGCTGCTGGCCCGCATCGGGTGTTCTTGTCGCGTTTCGCCCGTGCCGAGGTCTATCAGCCGATCCCGCCCGCCGACGGCACCAGCCCGATCGGCCCGCACACCCACGTTCTGCCGGTCCTGCTCAAGGCACGGCGCAGCCATGCCGCGACGGCACCGATCCCGCCCGGCTGGATCCCTGCGGCGCATCTGTTCCCGGCGCATCCGGCTGCGGACGCGCTCGGCCAAGCGACGGCCTTTGAGCCGGAGCGGCACCGTGCATTCCAGGCGCTGCTCGGGCGGCACGGATTGCCGAACCTGAAGCTCTACAAGCAAGGCGTCATGCATGCCTTGCGGGAGCGGCGACCGGCGCCCGCACCGGCCGACCGTTTCGAGAAGGCGGTACTGCGCGCCACCATGGCGCAATGGCATCTGCAGGCCGCCGGCGTCGGTACAGGCTGAAGGGTGTGCCGTAACGGAGCGGCGAGGACCGTCGATCAGAGGGCAGGCCGGATCGCATTTCCGCTTGTGTTCCCGGGTCTATCTGGTCTTTTTCGAACGCCGCCGGCTCAGGCCGGGGATCAGAGCCGAACATGGGGAGAGACGAGTCGATGAAGGCCCTGCGCAGCGTGTCGCTCGCGGCCGTGATTGCCGCCGCCTTGTTCACCACACCAAGCCGCGCAGACATCGGTGCCGGAGTGACCGACACCATCATCCGGATCGGCAACACGAATCCCTACAGCGGCCCGGCGTCGTCGTACGGCACCATCGGCCGGACGATGGCGGCTTATTTCGACAAGGTGAACGACGAAGGCGGCATCGGCGGCCGCAAGATCGAATTCATCACCTACGACGACGCCTACAGCCCACCCAAGACGGTCGAGCAGACCCGCAGATTGGTGGAGCGCGACGATGTCCTGCTGATCGTGCAGGCGCTCGGCACCGCCACCAACACGGCCGTACGCGAGTATCTGAACGCGAAGAAGGTGCCGCAGCTTTTCGTCTCCAGCGGCGCCACCAAGTGGGGCGATCCGGAGAATTATCCCTGGACCATGGGGTGGCACCCCAACTACCAGAGCGAGGCTCGGATCTATGCCCGCTATCTCCTGGAGAACCGGCCGGACGCGCGGATCGCCGTCCTCTACCAGAACGACGATTACGGCCGGGACTATCTCAAGGGCCTGAAAGACGGCCTCGGCACGCGCGCCGCCGACATGATCCTGGCGGAAGAGGCCTACGAGGTCATGGATCCGACGGTGGATTCCCAGGTTCTGAAGTTGAAGGCCTCGGGCGCCGATACCTTCTTCAACGTGGCGACCCCGAAGTTCGCCGCACAGGCAATCCGCCGCAGCGCGGAGCTCGGCTGGAAGCCGCTGCACATCCTCAACAACGTCGCCAATGCCGTCGACGGCGTGCTGGTACCGGCAGGGCTTGCGAATGCGGTCGGGATCCTCACCACCTTCTACTACAAGGATCCGACCGATCCGCGCTGGCAGGACGATGCGGCGCTGGCGCGCTGGCGCACCTTCATGGCCGACTATTTCCCGGAGGGGGATACCAGCAGCACGCTGACCGTCTACGGCTATATCGCCGCCCAGGGGCTCGAGCACGTGCTGCGAGAAGCGAGCGACGATCTCTCCCGGGAGAACGTGATGCGCGTGGCGGCGAACATCCGAGACCTCGAGCTGGACATGCTCCTGCCCGGCATCACGGTCAATACGGGTCCGAACGATTATTTCCCGATCGAGCAGATGCAGATGGCGCGATTCAATGGCGAACGCTGGGAGCTGTTCGGCCCGATCCTGAGCGGTGAACCCGGCAAGTGAGGAATCGAGCGGCAGTAAACGAGGCGTCTTCTGCCGAAAATTGCGTCAATCCGCCGCTCCGGCTGCTGCTGATCAGAATTAGGGCACTCACACGAGGCAGTCTGCCCATTTCTTGTTCGATGCCTCGTTTTCGTGCGCTCCAGCGCCGCGGATGCGCACCGTCACTCATTGGCACGCCTCTTGCGCAATCCGCTGCGGGAGAAATCCTGCAACGGATGAGAGGAGTCGATGATGAGGGGCACGAAACGTTGGGGGATCGCGGCGGCTGCCGCTCTTTCGGTCGGGTTAGGAGCGTTGTCGGCCCAGGCCGCAGACACGATCAAGGTCGGCGTGCTGCATTCGCTCTCCGGCACGATGGCTATCAGCGAGACCACCTTGAAAGACACCGTCCTGATGATGGTGGACGAGGTGAACAAGAACGGGGGGCTGCTGGGCAAGCAGGTCGAGGCGGTCGTCGTCGACCCGGCATCGAACTGGCCTCTCTTCGCGGAGAAGGCTCGCGAGCTGCTGGCTTCGGAAGATGTGGCAGTGGTGTTCGGCTGCTGGACCTCGGTGTCCCGCAAGTCTGTGCTGCCGGTGTTCGAGGAGCTCAACGGCCTGCTCTTCTACCCGGTTCAGTACGAGGGCGAGGAATCCTCGCGCAATGTCTTCTATACCGGCGCCGCTCCGAACCAGCAGGCGATCCCGGCGGTCGAGTACCTGATGAGCGAGGACGGCGGCGGCGTAGAGCGCTGGGTGCTCGCCGGCACCGACTACGTCTACCCGCGCACGACCAACAAGATCCTCGAAGCCTTCCTCAAGTCCAAGGGCGTGAAGGACGAGGACATCATGATCAACTACACGCCCTTCGGCCACGCCGATTGGCAGACGATCGTGGCCGATATCAAGAGCTTCGCGTCGGCGGGCAAGAAGACGGCGGTGGTCTCCACCATCAACGGCGACGCCAACGTTCCCTTTTACAAGGAGCTGGCGAACCAGGGGATCAAGGCCGAGGACATTCCGGTGGTCGCCTTCTCGGTGGGCGAGGAAGAGCTCGCCGGCATCGACACGAGCAACCTCGTCGGTCACCTCGCCGCCTGGAACTACTTCCAGTCGGTCGATACGCCCGAGAACGAGCAGTTCATCGAGCAGTGGCACGCGTTCATCAAGGACGATAGCCGTGTCACCAACGATCCGATGGAAGCCACCTACATCGGCTTCAAGATGTGGACGCAGGCGGTGTTGCAGGCCGGGACGACCGATGTCGATGCCGTGCGGCAGGCGATGTACGGCCAGGTCGTTCGCTCGCCCAGCGGCTACGACATCGTCATGAACACCAACCACCATCTCTCCAAGCCGGTGATGATCGGCGAGATCCAGCCCGACGGTCAGTTCGAGACCGTCTGGCAGACCGACGGCCCGATCAAGGCGGCGGCGTGGAGCCCGTACATTCCCGAGAGCGCGAAGCTGACGGCCGACTGGACCTATCCGTGGGTCTGCGGCAACTGCGAGCGCCCGAAATACGCCAACTGAGCGATTGGACCGGCTGCCGCCGGCCCCACGGGCTGACGGCAGCTGCCTCCGCTCCCCGCCCCGATCGAGCGCGAGATTACATCCCATGCAGTCGCCCGACAGGCATCGGCGCACACATCCGCTTCTCCTGCTCTTCGCGATCGTCGCAGTGCTCGCCGGCTTCCTTCACGGCAGTCCGGCCCGGGCGGATCGGTTGGAAGAGCTGGCGGGGAAACTCGCGGCGGGAAGCTTCTCGCAACGCGCCGAAACGGCCGAGGCGATCGCCGCCTTCGGGGACACACGGGCGACACCCATGCTGGAGGCCCTGAGCGCGGGCGAGCTTTACGCGCGCAAAGATGACGGCAGACCGGTGCTCGTCGAGCGGGCGGGCGACGGCTACAGCCTGACCGACCCTCTCTCCGGAGAGAGCCTGGGCGAAGCCGGCCGCCGTGACGTCGAGAAGATCAAGGTCAACAACCGGGTGCGTGGCGCGGTATCGGACGCACTCACCGCTCTTCGCCTCTTCAGTCCGGACCGGAACGTTCGGATGTCGGCGGCGGCCGAGGCTGCGACCAGCCCTTCCGAGACGATGCTCGCCGCGCTCCGCCGCGCGGCGGAAGCCGAAACGGACCCGGCGGTGCGCGAGCGGATCGGAGCGAGTCTGGCCGTTTCCAGCCTGCACAGCGGCACGCCCGAACAGCGCCTCGCCGCCATCGGCGAGCTCTCCGGATCGCTGTCGAACACGGTCCGAAACGCGCTGAGGGATCTCGCGGCCGATCCGGACACTGACGCCGAGGTGCGACAGGCGGCGGAAGCGGCCTTCGCCGGGATCGAGCGGAAGCGCTCTCTCATCGAGCTCGGGCTCAACCTGTTCCAGGGCGTCAGCCTCGGTTCCGTCCTGCTCCTCGCCGCCATCGGCCTCGCCATTACCTTCGGCGTGATGGGCGTCATCAACATGGCGCACGGCGAGATGATCATGATCGGCGCCTACGCGACCTTCGTCGTGCAGGAGCTGTTCCGCACCTTCCTTCCGCCGGAGCTGTTCGGCCTCTATCTGCCGACGGCGCTCCCGGTCGCGTTCTGCGCCGCTGCGGCGCTCGGCATCGCGATCGAGCGGGGCGTGATCCGCTGGCTCTACGGCCGTCCTCTCGAGACGCTGCTCGCGACCTGGGGCGTCAGCCTGATCCTGCAGCAACTGGTCCGCTCGATCTTCGGAGCGCCGAACAAGCAGGTGGCCAACCCCGACTGGATGACCGGCGGCTTCGAGATCGTCGGCGGCTACGTGCTCACCTACAACCGCCTGTACATCATCCTGTTCTGCTTCGCGGTGTTCGCGGCGGTCGTGCTGGTGCTGCGCTACACGCCGTTCGGGCTGCACATGCGGGCGGTGACGCAGAACCGGTCGATGGCGCGCACGATGGGCATCAACAGCGACCGCATCGATGCACTCACCTTCGGCCTCGGCTCCGGTATCGCCGGCATCGGCGGTGTCGCGCTCAGCCAGATCGGCAACGTCAGCCCGAATCTCGGCCAGCTCTACATCGTCGATTCCTTCATGGTGGTGGTCTTCGGCGGGGTCGGCAACCTGGCCGGCACCCTCGTCGGTGCGATGACCCTCGGCATCGTCAACAAGTTCCTCGAGCCGGTCGCCGGCGCCGTCCTCGGCAAGGTGGTCGTGCTCGTTCTCATCATCCTTTTCATACAGCGCCGGCCGCGGGGGCTCTTCGCCCTCAAGGGCCGGGCCGCGGAGAGCTGAGAGCGATGCGTCTCGAAAGTGAAACCCGCGCACCTCTGCTCGGGGTGAAGGGCTGGGCGATCTTCATCGCGGTGGGGCTCTTCCTCGTCGTCGCGGTGCCGCTCCTGAACGCGCTGCCGCCGTCGTCGCCGGTGCACGTGCCGGACTACCTGATCCCGCTGCTCGGCAAATATCTGTGTTACGCGCTGCTGGCGCTCAGCGTCGACCTGATCTGGGGCTACTGCGGCATCCTCAGCCTCGGCCATGGCGCCTTCTTCGCGCTCGGTGGCTACGCGATGGGCATGTACCTCATGCGCCAGATCGGGGAGCGAGGGGTTTATGGCCACCCGATCCTGCCGGACTTCATGGTCTTCCTGAACTGGGACAGCCTGCCCTGGTACTGGTACGGCTTCGACAGCTTCGCCTTCGCGATGCCGATGGTGATCCTCGTGCCGGGTCTTCTGGCGCTCGTCTTCGGCTGGCTCGCCTTCCGCTCGCGCATCACCGGAGTCTACTTCTCGATCATCACCCAGGCGATGGTGTTCGCCCTGATGCTCGCCTTCTTCCGCAACGATTTCGGCTTCGGCGGCAACAACGGCCTGACCGACTTCAAGGAGATCCTCGGCTTCAACGTGCATGCGCCGGCGACCCGCATGGGCCTCTATATCGCCTCGGCGGTCGCTCTCGGGGCCGCCTTCCTGCTCTGCCGCTTCATCGTGACCTCCAAGCTCGGCCGTGTCCTGCTCGCGGTCCGGGACGCCGAGCTCCGCGTGCGCTTCCTCGGCTATTCCGTGACCGCGGTGAAGCTGTTCGTCTTCACCCTCTCTGCGGTTCTGGCAGGCATTGCGGGCGCCCTCTACGTACCCCAGGTCGGGATTATCAACCCGTCCGAGTTCTCGCCGGCGCAGTCGATCGAAATTGCGATCTGGGTGGCGGTCGGCGGTCGTGCCACGTTGGCGGGGGCTGTGCTCGGCGCATTCGTCGTCAACGCTGCCAAGACCTGGCTGACCGGAGTAGCGCCGGAGATGTGGCTGTTCTTCCTGGGCAGCCTGTTCATCGCGGTGACTCTCTTCTTCCCCGCCGGACTGCTCGGCATTTCATCCCAGATCCGCCGGCGCCTCGCCCGCAGGCCCGCACCGGCTCTGGCGGTGGAGGCAAAAGATGCCTGACGGAATGGAGCCGGCGATGGTGGAAATCGACGCGACGCAGCGAGGGATCCAGACCGGCGTCGATGCCCGCGCCGCCGAGCCGAACATCGACCGGCATCTCTACCTCGACGGCATCACCGTCTCCTTCGACGGCTTCCGTGCCCTGAACGAGTTGTCGCTGGTGATCCGCCGCGGCGAGGTCCGTACGATCGTTGGCCCCAACGGCGCCGGCAAGACGACGATGCTCGATGTCATCACCGGCAAGACCAGGCCCGACCGGGGCAGTGCGGTCTTCGCGGACAAGCACGATCTCACGCGTCTCGACGAGACCGAGATCGCCCTGCTCGGCATCGGCCGCAAGTTCCAGAAGCCGACGGTGTTCGAGAACCTGACGGTGTTCGAGAACCTCGAGCTCGCGCTGAAGGACGACCGCGGCGTTTTCGCGACGCTGTTCTCGGCTCGCACCCGCGAGAAGCGGCGGCGCATGGGCGATGCCCTGGAGACGGTCGGCCTCGCTGCCCGCGCTGGCGATCTCGCCGGAGACCTCAGCCATGGGCAGAAACAATGGCTCGAGATCGCGATGCTGCTCGTGCAGGACGCCGAGCTTCTGTTGCTGGACGAGCCGGTGGCGGGTCTGACCGATGCCGAAACCGAGCAGACGGCGGATCTGATCCTGCGGCTCGCCGGCGAGCGCACGCTGGTGGTGATCGAGCACGACATGGAGTTCGTCCGCCGCCTCGGCGCGCGCGTCACAGTGCTCCACGAGGGTTCGGTCCTCGCGGAAGGGACGATCGACGCCATCCAGGCGCATCCGCGCGTGATCGAAGTCTATCTGGGACGGTAGGGCGATGCTGAAGGTCGAGGGAGCTCACCTCTATTACGGCGCCAGCCACGTGCTGCGGGGCGTCGATCTGCTCGCCGAGCGCGGCAAGATCACCTGCGTGCTCGGCCGGAACGGCGTCGGCAAGACGTCGCTCCTGCGGGCGGTGCTCGGCCTGCAGCCGCTGCGGAGCGGGCGCATCACCTGGGACGGACAGGAGGTGACCGGCCTGGCGCCGCATCTGCGCGCCCGCCTCGGCTTCGGCAACGTGCCGCAGGGACGCGAGATCTTCCCCCGGCTGACCGTGGAGGAAAACCTGAAGACCGGCCTCGCTGCCGCACCGCGCGAGGAGCGCACGATCCCAGAAGAGATCTACGAGCTGTTCCCGGTGCTGCATAAGATGCGGCGGCGGCGCGGCGGCGATCTCAGCGGCGGCCAGCAGCAGCAACTGGCGATCGGCCGGGCGCTCGTCACACGCCCGAAGCTGCTCGTCCTCGACGAGCCGACCGAAGGCATCCAACCCTCGATCATCAAGGAGATCGAGCGCGTGATCGTCTCGCTCGCGGCGCGCGGCAGCATGGCGATCGTCCTGGTCGAACAGTATTTCGAGTTCGCGCGCGACCTAGCCGATCATTATGCCGTTATGGACCGGGGAGCGATCGTGCTTTCGGGCCGCAAGGCCGACATGGCGGAGGGCGATGTACGCCGCTATCTCACCGTCTGACCTGCCGCCGCCCACGTCGGAGCCGGCGAGCCGCGAGGCGCCGATCGCGCGCTATCGGGGCGGTGTACTGGCTCGCTTCGCTGCCCGCGACGGGCGGACACACCTCGTCGATCTTCGCCAGACCTCGCCCTGTCGTCTCGCATTCCCCCGCCCGGCAACTGGTGATCCGTTGACCGCGGTCCTCGTCACCACCTCCGGCGGCCTCGCCGGCGGCGATCGCCTCCGCGTCGACATCGCGGCCGGCGCCGGAACGAGCGTTCTCGTCACCGGTCAGGCGGCGGAGAAGGTCTACCGGTCTCTCGGTCCCGAGACCCGCGTGCGAACCACGATCGCCGCCGGGGAGGGCGCCTGGGTCGAGTGGATGCCGCAGGAGACGATCCTGTTCGATCGTGCCCGCCTGCGGCGCCGGATCGAGCTGGAGGTGGCGACCGGAGCCAAGGTGCTGGCGGCCGAGACGGTGGTTCTCGGACGGACGGCGTCGGGGGAGCGGTTCTCGTCCGGTCTCCTGCACGACGAGTGGCGGGTAAAGCGGGGCGGGCGACTGGTCTGGGCGGATGCGCTCCACCTCAGCGACCTCTTAGTCGAGCCTTTGGAGCAGGCGGCGGGGTTCGATGGCGCCACGGCGATGGCGACACTGATGTTCGTCGCCGAGGATGCGCCGGCGCGTCTGGAGCAGGCGCGCGGGGTTCTGGATCGTGTCGGCACAGAGCATGTCCGGCAAGGCGCGACGGTGGTCGGCGGGCTGCTCTTGGTGCGTCTCCTTTCGCGAGATGCACACCGCTTGCGCGAGGTTCTCGCGCGGGTGGTCGGGGCGTTCCGCGCAGCGTTCCAGGGTTTGCCCGCCCGTGCGCCGGCGATGTGGCGGATTTGACGGAGGCGAGACTGTGAGAAGAGGGCGAAGGCGGTGCGGCTGACACCCAGGGAACAGGACAAGCTGATGATGGCGATGGCCGCGATGGTCGCTCGCCGGCGGCTGGAGCGCGGGGTGAAGCTGAACTATCCCGAGGCGGTCGCGCTGATCGCCGATTTCGTGGTCGAGGGTGCTCGCGACGGTCGCAGCGTCGCCGACCTGATGCAGGCCGGCGCGCACGTGATCGGGCGGGAGCAGGTGATGGAAGGCGTCGCCGAGATGATCCCGGAGGTGCAGGTCGAGGCGACCTTTCCCGACGGCACCAAGCTCGTCACCGTTCACCAGCCGATTCGATAGGAGGCGCCGGATGATCCCTGGCGAAGTGCTGCCAGCCGAAAGCGAGATCGAGCTCAACGCCGGGCTGGAAGCGGTCACGATCGAAGTCGCGAACACAGGCGATCGGCCGGTGCAGGTGGGTAGCCACTATCACTTCTTCGAGACCAACGCCGCCCTGTCGTTCGACCGCGCGATGGCGAGCGGGCGCCGGCTCGACATCCCTTCTGGTACCGCGGTCCGGTTCGAGCCGGGCCAGACGCGGACGGTGCAACTCGTTCCATACCGGGGAAGCAGGACCGTCTACGGGTTCAATCAGGCCGTAATGGCTCCGCTGGACGGAGAGGACTGATGCCGACACGCATCGGTCGCGCAGCCTATGCCGACATGTACGGGCCGACCGTCGGCGACCGGGTCCGCCTCGCCGACACCGAGCTCTTCATCGAGGTCGAGCGGGACCTCACGATCTATGGCGAGGAGGTGAAGTTCGGCGGCGGGAAAGTCATCCGCGACGGCATGGGCCAGAGCCAGGCGACGCGGGCCGCCGGCACGATGGACACCGTCATCACCAACGCCCTGATCGTCGATCACTGGGGAATCGTGAAGGCGGATGTCGGCATCCGCGATGGACGCATCGCCGCAATCGGCAAGGCCGGCAACCCCGACATACAGCCCGGCGTCGGCATCCTTATCGGGCCGGGAACCGAGGTAATCGCGGGCGAAGGCAAGATCCTGACCGCTGGCGGCTTCGACTGCCACATCCATTTCATCTGCCCGCAGCAGATCGACGAAGCGCTCTACAGTGGGGTGACCACCATGCTCGGCGGCGGGACCGGGCCGGCGACCGGCACCAACGCCACGACGTGCACGCCGGGCGAATGGCACATCCGCCGCATGATCGAGGCGGCCGAGGCCTTTCCGATGAACCTCGGCTTCGCCGGCAAGGGCAACGCCAGCCTCCCGGCGGCGCTCGTCGAGCAGATCGAGGCCGGCGCCTGCGCGCTCAAACTGCACGAGGACTGGGGCACGACGCCGGCCGCGATCGACTGTTGCCTTTCGGTCGCCGACGAGATGGACATCCAGGTGATGATCCACACCGACACGCTGAACGAGTCGGGCTTCGTCGAGGACACGATCCGCGCCTTCAAGGGGCGCACCATCCACGCCTTCCACACCGAAGGGGCGGGCGGCGGCCATGCGCCGGACATCATCAGGGTCTGCGGCGAGGCGAACGTCATCCCGTCGTCGACCAACCCGACCCGGCCGTTCACGGTGAACACGGTCGACGAGCATCTCGACATGCTCATGGTCTGCCACCACCTCGATCCGCGCATTTCGGAGGACGTCGCCTTCGCCGACAGCCGGATCCGCAAGGAGACGATCGCGGCCGAGGACATCCTGCACGACCTCGGCGCCTTCTCGATCATTTCTTCCGACAGTCAGGCGATGGGCCGGGTCGGCGAGGTGGTGATCCGCACCTGGCAGACCGCCGACAAGATGAAGCGTCAGTTCGGGCGGCTCGAGGGCGAGACCGGCGAGAACGACAACCTGCGCGTCCGCCGCTATATCGCCAAGTACACGATCAATCCGGCGATCGCTCACGGCATGGCCGACCACATCGGCTCGGTCACCGTCGGCAAGCTCGCCGACCTGGTGCTCTGGACGCCCGCGTTCTTCGGTGTGAAGCCCGATCTGGTGCTGAAGGGAGGCATGATCGCGGCCGCTGTGATGGGCGATCCGAACGCCTCGATCCCGACGCCGCAGCCGGAGCGCTATCGCCCGATGTTCGGCGCCTTCGGACGGGCGAGGACGGCGAGCGCCGTCACCTTCGTCAGCCAGGCGGCGATGGAACGGGAGATCGCCGGACAGTGGGGCCTCGTCCGGCCGCTGGTCGCGGTGCGGAACACGCGCGGCCAGATCTCGAAGGCCTCGATGCTGCTCAACGACCTCACGCCGAAGATCGAGGTCGATCCCGAGACCTACGAGGTTCGGGCGAACGGGCGCCTGCTCACTTGCGAACCGGCCGAGGTGCTGGCGATGGCGCAGCGCTATTTCCTGTTCTAGTGGAGGCGACGAAATGCAGCGCGCGATCGAGCATGTTCCGGCGGGCTCCTGGCCCAAAGAGCAGGCATCCGGCAGCGTGACGCTGGATTTCGATGCCCGCCACCGCCGCCGCATCAGGCTCGGCCTCGACGCCGGCGGTCATGTGCTGCTCGACCTGCCGCGCGCCGTCGCGATGGCGGACGGCGATGCTCTGGCACTGGAAGGCGGCGGCTGGATCGAAGTGCGAGCCGCTGCCGAGCCGGTGGTCGAGATCCGCTGCTCCACGCCGCTCGCGCTCGCTCGCGTCGCCTGGCATCTGGGCAATCGACATCTGCCCACCGAGATCCGGGACGGGTGCCTGAGAATCAGGCCCGATCACGTGATCGAGGAGATGCTCGTGCGCCTGGGGGCGGAGCTCACGCGTGTCACTGCGGCATTCCAGCCGGAAGGCGGCGCCTACGGCCGCGAACCGAACGGGCGCGGCGACGGCGTGCACCATCACCATCACCACCATCATCATCACCACGAGCACGGGGCTCGCCATGACCAATGAGGTTTCGGCACTCCTGCGGTTGCAGACCTGGCTTTCGCCCGCATTCCCCACCGGCGGGTTCAGCTACTCCCACGGGCTCGAGTTCGCCGTCGAGGCCGGGCTCGTGAAGGATGCCGATACGACAGCCCGCTGGGTCCGAACCGTCCTTCTGTTCGGAGCCGGCCGCACCGACGGCATCCTCCTCGCCGCGGCCTGGCGTGCTGAAACCCTCCCGGACAGGCGCGCGGTGGTCGAGCTCGGCGCCGCGCTTCGCGGCACGGCCGAGTTGGCGATGGAGAGCACGCAACAGGGGGCCGCGTTCCTTCGCGCGGTCCGAACCGGCTGGTCGCACCCGGTGCTCGACGAGTGGATGCGGGCGTTCGACGCCGAGAAGATCGAGCCGGTCCTGCCGGTGGCGGTAGGCCTGGTGTGTTCGATCAACCGGATCGGCCTCGAGACGGTGCTGCCGCTCTATCTGCAGGCGTTCGCCGCCAGTCTGGTCTCGGCGGCGGTCCGGCTCGTCCCGTTAGGACAGTCTGACGGGCTGCACATCCTCGCGATGCTGGAGCCGCCGGTGATGGCGGCGGCGCGCGCCGCCGAGACCGCCTCGCTCGCCGACATCGGCAGCGCCACGCCGATGGTGGATTGGGCGTCGATGAAGCACGAAACGCAATATACGAGGTTGTTCCGGTCATGAGCGTCATCCAGATCGACCCGTCGAGGGACCGCAGTCGGGCTCCTTCGCCTGGGCCGCTTCGCGTCGGGGTCGGCGGGCCGGTCGG
>JAJUGE010000063.1 GCA_029268305.1 Alphaproteobacteria bacterium | reverse complement strand
GATTCGCTGTGGCGCCTCACCTCCGACGTTCGGGCGCGCAATCGCAGCAATGCGCCCCGCGGGCCACTCATGAGCTTTCACCGCGTGGGCACTTCGAAGCTTCTCGTCAGCCGATTTCATTCCGAATCGCTTGCCGCCGGCGAGACGGCCCAGGTCACGAATCAGCCCTGGTTCTGGGAAGGCCTCCGCCGCTCTATCGACCTCACCGTCATCGACTCCCCGGCAGCCAGCGAGGCCCATGACGGGCTCTCGGTGTCGGGCCTGACGGACGCGGTCGTGCTCGTGGTCGAAGCCGAGAGCACCCGGGTGCCGGTCGTCGAGGACCTGCGCGACCGGATCGCGACCCAGGGCGGCAATCTGGTGGGCGTCGTGTTCAACAAGCGCCGCTATCACATCCCGGATCCGATCTACCGTCTCCTCTGAGGAGCGAGCGCGCTCGCATAGATCGCCTCGAGCCTGTCACAGTAGGCGTCGATCCGAAAATCGCGCAGGAATCGGGCCCGCGCGCCCGCCTGAAGCCTTCCTCGAAAACCCTCGTCGCCGATGACGCGCTCCAGGGCAGCGGCCAGCGCCTGGACGTCGCCCACGGGGACGAGCACGCCGTTGACACCGTTGTCGATCGCCTCCGGGTGGGCGCCCACCGGCGTGGTCACCACCGCCAGGCCGTAGGCCATCGCCTCGAGCACGGCCATAGAAAGGCCCTCCCGGTGGGAGGGCAGCACGAATACGTCGCACTCCGCCAGCCAGCCGTAGATCGTCTCGGGAGAGACCCAGCCGACGAATTCGACCCGGTCGCCGATCCCGAGAGCATCCGCCTGACGCTCGAACGAAGCGGCGTCGCCAATGCCGGCGAGCCGGATCGACCAGGGGAGATCGACGACGGCGGGAGAAGCCAGCGCCGCGAGCAGCTCCGGGATGCCCTTCTCGCGCTCGATACGTCCCATGAACAGCAGCCGGCAGGTCCGGCCGCCGCGCTGCCCCCGTGCCAGCGCGTCCGGCCCCCGCACCGCATTCAGCAGAACATCGATCCGGGTTTCGTCCAGACCGAGCTCCTCGACCAGGAAGCGGCGCCAGTACTCTCCCAGCACCACCACCCGGTCCGCCGTCCGGAACAGCGAAGCGGTCATGCGGCGCACCGGCCGCGGCAGGCGCCGGTAGAAGTGGTCGAAGTCGGCACCGTGGAGGTGCAGGACGACCGGTATGCGGAGGGGCCGTGCCGTCAGCACCGCCAATCCTTTCCGCAGAACGCTGCCCCGGGTCGAAACGTGGACATGCAGGAGATCGATGTGGCGGCGAAGCCCGCTCCGGACGATCAGCGCCAGTGCCCTCGCGAGATAGAGGGGCGAGCGGAGGGCGCTCGCCTCCGAGCCGTAGGGGTCGACGATCCGGAACTCCGGACCGCTGCCGGTCTCCTGCCAGTGGCGCGTGAAGGAGGATACGACGCGCCCCATTCCGCCGCGCTCGCCGGCCCCGCCGGGGCTGACGATCCAGACTCTGGGTTTCGTCACTGTGTCCGCAGAGGCGCCGGCGCAACCGGTCGCGGCCCGCTCACTGGCATTGGCCGCGCGAACCTTCAGCGCAGACGCGCTTCCCGTCGAGCCAAGTCGCGCCGCTGAGGTCGGCGCTCAGGAAATCGGTTCCCCGGGTTCGGGCGCCGGTGAAGTCCGCCTCCCGCAGGTCGGCCCTGAACAGCCGCGCCCTGCGCAGGTCGGCGCCGCGAAACGACGCGCCGACGGCGTTCGCGCGTGTGAAGTCCGCTTCGGCGAGATTCGCCTCGTCCAGCTTAGCTTCGCGAAGATCGGCGGAGATGAACTTGGCCCGGTACGCATCGGCGCCGGAAAGATCGGCACCCCTGAGATCCGCCCTCTGAAAGGTGGCGTCCCGAAGCTTGGCGCCCGAGATGTCCACCTCCGAAAGGTTGCGGCCGTCGAAGTAACAGCGGCGCCACTCCACGCCGGGTGCCGGAACATCGGTGCACTCCGCCCAGGCGACGGTGGGAACCGTGCACAACAGGGCGCCCGCAAAGGCGAGCGGCAGACGCAGGGTCATTTGCTGCGACGGCGATCGAGCCCGATAACGCGACCGACATTCGCCGGCACGGGCAGCGTCGCATGCGCCGCGCGCACCTCCTCGAGGCGAGCCAGCAGCTCGTCGGGTATCGGTGCGGAGCGGCGGATGCTCATGTCGATGTGAATCGAGATCAGCTCGTTCGTCGAGGCGAGAAAGCCTTCCTCGGCATGATACATCTCGTGGAAGTAGTGGATCCGCTTCCGGTCGAAGTTCAGCAGGTAGGTGTGCACCCTGAACGGATGCCCCTCGAGGATCTCCCGGTCGTACGTGATGTGGCCCTCGAGCGTAAAGGTCGAGAACGTCGTCCGGTCCTTGTAGTCCTTCCCGATGCCGAGCCAGTTGTAGAACGTGTCTGTCGCCTCGTCGAACGCCAGCACGTAATAGGCCACGTTCATGTGGCCGTTGTAGTCGATCCATTCGGGGCGGACGCGGCCGACATGGCGCGCGAAAGGAGTATCTATCGTCATGGCGGCGGATAGTAGTCAAAGCTCCGCGAATGTGGAACCCCGCGGAGCCTCGGCGGCGAGCGCGACCCTCGTCGGGCTTCCGTGCGGCCTATCCCTGATCGCGCGTGGCCGCTAAAGTCTGGGCGTTTTCGGAGTGACGAGGAAGGCGAACGGCATGAACGGTGGCGACGCGCTGGTGGAGACGCTGCTCGCATGGGGCGTGGACACGGCTTTTTCGGTTCCCGGCGAGAGCTATCTGCCGATCCTGGCCGGTCTGCAGCGCCAGCGGAACCGGATCAGGCTGATCACGCCTCGCCACGAGTCCGGCGTCACCTTCGCGGCGGAAGCATACGGAAAGATCGCGCGCAAGCCGGCAGCGGCCTTCGTCAGCCGCGGCCCCGGGGCGACCAACGCGTCGATCGGCATCCATACCGCCGCCCAGGATTCGACGCCGCTCCTGCTCTTTGTCGGCCACGTGCCGACCGCCTCCAAGGGCCGTGAGGCCTTCCAGGAGATCGACTATCACATGATGTACGGCTCGATCGCGAAGGCGGTGCTCGAGCCACAGAGCCCCGAGCTGATCCCCGACGTGACCGCGCGTGCCGCCGCTCTCTCGGTGGCGGGGCGGCCGGGCCCGGTCGTCGTCGTGCTGCCCAAGGACATCATCGAAGGTGACGCGGGCGACGTCGCGATACCCGAGCCGCGGAAGCGCGCAACGGCAGGCGCCGATCCCGAGGCGATCGCGGAAGCCGTCCGGCTGATCGATTCCGCCAGGCACCCGATCGTCATCGCCGGCGAGATGGTCTCGTTCGAGCGCGCCTCCGACGCGCTCGCCGAATTCGCCGAGGCGAGCGGCGCCGCCGTCACCGCGGCCTACCGGCGGCAGGACACGCTCGACAATTCCCACCCCGCCTATATCGGGCATCTCGAGATCAACCGCGTGCCCTTCCAGGAAGAGGCCTGGGCCGAGTGCGATCTCGTGATCGCGGTCGGCAGCCGCCTCGACGGGATCAGCACCCAGGACTTCTCGATGATCCGGCCCGACCAGAAGCTGATCCACATCTTTCCCGACCGCGACGTGCTGGCGCGCTGGCCGTCCGACGTCGCGATCGCCTCGGACGTGACCCCGGCGTTGAAAGCGCTGAGCGACGCGGTCGGCCGTCCCGACGAAGCGCGCATCGCCTGGCGCAGCCGACTTCACGATGCCCAGATCGAGTTCGCGGTTCCCGGCGAGGTGAGCGTGAAGGGCGAGGTCGACATGGGCGAGGTCGTGGCCGCCGTCAACGAGGCGGCGCCGCGAGAGTCCGTCATCCTCACCGACAGCGGCACCTTCGCCCGCTGGGTCCACCGCTATTACCGCTTCTCCCGCCCGGGCACGCAGGCCGGTCCGATGTCGGGGGCGATGGGCTACGCCGTTCCTGGCGCCTTGGGCGCGGCGATGGCGAAGCCGGACGCGCCGATCCTCGCTTTCGTCGGCGACGGTGGCTTCCTGATGACCGGCCAGGAGATGGTCGCGGCGGTCCAGCACAACCTCCCGATCAAGGTCGTGGTCTGCGACAACAACGCCTGGGGATCGATCCTCGTCTCCCAGCAGCGCCGCTACGGCGAAGCCGGCGAATTCGCGACCCGGATCCAGAGCCCCGATTTCACCGCCGTCGCGAAAGGCTACGGTGCCGCCGCCTGGAAAGTGACGAAGACGACCGAGTTCACCGACGCCTTCGCCGCGGCGCTGGCCCACGACGGGCCGGCGCTCATCCACCTCTGCCTGGACGACCGCGACATCTCGCCGTTCAGCGCCGAAGCAAAAGTCTGAGTCGGCGTCAGCAGGCGGCCGGCCTCAGGGATTGCCCTGCGGCGGGTCGACCTGATGCGTCTGCTGCGCTTGCGGCTCTCGCCGCACCACGCCCGCCTCCAACAGCTTCTTCATCATGTCCTGCATCATGCTCATGCTCTGGAGGAACGCGTGCGGCGTCATCACGAGGCGGTGGTGCGGCTCGGTCGGCAACTTGCCATCCCGGCCTTCGCCGCCGGTGATGCTGACGAGATCGATGCGGACCATGCCGTTGCTGAAGGTGATGCCGCCGAGCCCGTCGGCGTAGATTTCGGGTAGCATTAGGGATCTCCTGTTTCTGCCTGTTTGGGTGCCGTTCAGGCGATGGCCCGCGCGTGATCCGGAGCGACCTGTTCGAGCCGGCGATGGACCCGAGAGACGAGACGGTCGAGCTCGGCCAGCCCCTCCGTGCCAAGCGAAGGTGCCGGATACCGGGCGCGGGACGAAGCGATCGCACCGCGGCGGCGCAGAACCTCCTTGCGCGCAGGAAGGCCCCAGCCCGGCTGCTGCTCATAGCGGACGAGCGGCAGATACGCGTCGAAGAGGTCGAGCGCGGCGTCTACTTTTCCCGCCGACATGAGGGCAAGGACTTCGACCAGCATCTCCGGGTAGGCGAAGCCGGTCATCGCGCCGTCGGCACCGCGAATCAGCTCCTCCGGGTAATAGAGCGCGCCGTTCCCGATCAGGATGCTGACCCGCCGGAACTCTCCCGCCATTTCACCCTGACGGATGCGCGTGAGCTTGGCGAGCGCGGGGCAGTCCTCGTGCTTCAGCATGACGAGGCTCGGCAAAGCGTCGACCATCCGCTTCCAGGTCGGCACCGACAGGGCGACCCCGGTCGACTGGGGATAATCCTGGTAGACGAGCGGGACCTCCGAGCCCAGCGTCTCCGCCACCGTCTCCATATAGCCGAACACTTGATCGTCGGTGCGCAGCCCTGGCGTCGGTGCGACCATGACGCCCGCGGCGCCGTGATCCATTACCTTGCTCGTCAGTTCCCGCATCGCGGCGAGCGATGGCGTGCTGACACCGACGATCACCGGTACCCGATCCCGCGTTTCGCCCAGCACCCTGAGCGCGAACGCTTCGGCCTCGGCGGCGGTGAGCTTGTTCGCCTCGCCCATCATGCCGAGGATGGTGATGCCGTGGATGCCGCGCTCGATGTAGAAGTCGACGAGCTGCCCGACACCGTCCAGGTCGAGCGCGCCGTCGTCCCGAAAAGGCGTCACCGAGATGATGAAGACGCCCTTAGCTTCCTCGTTCAGCCTGACGCCCATCATCCCCGCCTCCGATCGTCTCGTTGCAAGCTGCCTGTTCGGTCCGGCTATTTCAAGATGCGGCCGAGGGCCGTGCCCAGCGTCGCCGCATCGCGGAAGACCGCTTCCGCCCCCTCGCGCTCCAGCCGCGCGATATAATCGGACGCTCCTGCGTGACCGCCGCCGGCGAAACCGAGCACGCGCATGCCTGCGGCGCGCGCCGCGGCGATGCCGGCGACGCTGTCCTCGATGACGAGGCAATCGAGCGGCTCCACCCCCATCTCCTCGGCTGCGTACAGAAACAGATCCGGCGCCGGCTTGCCTTCGGCGACCATGGCGGCGCTGAACAGATGCGGCTCGAACAGCCCGATCAGTCCCGTGGTCTCGAGGGCCGCTCGAATCCAGCGGGGCGAGCTGCTGGAGGCGACGCATTTCGGCACCGCGACCTCAGGGATAATTTCCGCCACACCCGCGATCGGGCGGAGCTCCGTCGCGAACCGCGAGATCGTCCGCTCCTGGACCTCCTGGCTGAAGCCCGGGGGAAGCAGGCGACGACGCTCCGCCTCGACCATCTCCACCACGGCGCGGTACGTGCGCCCGGTGAACCGCCGCTCGCACTCCGCCACCGTGACCGGATAGCCTGCGTCGGTCAGAGCGCCGGCGAGCACCCGATTGGCGATCGGTTCGCTGTCGACGAGAACGCCGTCGCAATCGAAGATGACGAGGCCGACAGACTGACCCGGCGCGGGCGCGCTTTTCGACACTGATGCCGCCTTCCGATCTGCTAGCGTGGAGCGCACTCGGGAGAATACACGCATGCGCTACCTCGTCCTCATACCGTGCCTCATCCTCCTCCTGTTCGGCAGCCTCGCCGCCCGTGCGGCCGTCACCGCGGAGACGGTGGACGTTCTGGCCCAGCAATGCCGCGCAGTGAACTCCGCCGACCGGGACCTGCCGCTCGACCGCATCGGCTCGCCGGATGCGGTGCAGTGTCTCGCCTACATTATCGGCGTCTTCGATGCGCTCCGCGCCTTCGGCATGAACTCGCCCGACAGGCTCGTCTGCCTTCCGGAGACCGCGATCCCGGAAACGTCGTTCGCCAGAATCTTCCTCGACTGGTACGCGAGCAACCCGCAGGATTCGGAGCTGTATCCGACCGGCCCGGTGATGGCGTCGCTGATCGAAGCATTCCCTTGCCGAACCAGAGAAGAAGGACACAGATGACCGCCTCCTCGACCTCCTCGCTCGTGCTGCTCGAATTCGACGATCATGGCGATCGTGGCCGCGTCGCCCGGGTGACGTTCAACAATCCCGAAAAGCGGAACGCGCTCGGGCTCGCGGGCAAGGACCGGCTGGTCGAAATCATGACGAGTCTTCGCCACGACGAAAGTCTACGGGCGGTGGTCATCACCGGATCCGGCGATCGCTCCTTCGTCGGCGGCACCGACCTGGCCGAGATGGCGGAGTTCGACCTCGCCGCGGCCGAAGCCTCGGCGACCAAGACGCACCGCGTCTGCGACTCGGTCCGGCAGATGCCGGTGCCGGTCATCGCTCGCATCAACGGCTATTGCTTCGGCTCCGGAATGGAGATCGCCGCCTGCGCCGACATGCGGGTCGCGGCGGACCATGCACGCTTCGGCATGCCGGAAGTGCGGCATGGCATTCCCTCGGGCATGGAGGCTTCCGTCCTGCCGCGCCTGATCGGTTGGGGCAAGGCGTGCGAGCTCGTGTTGACAGGCGATCACATCGACGCACAGGAGGCGTACCGCATCGGCTACCTGGAGCGGCTCGTGCCGATGGCGGAGCTGGACGCGGCGGTCGACCGATGGCTCGAGTCGATCCTGGCCGCCGGCCCGCGCGCCGTGCGCATCCAGAAGCGGCTGATACTCGACTGGGACCGGATGTCGGTGACCGATGCCGCGAGAGCGGGAATTCAGGCCTTTGTCGACGCCTACCGCACCGACGAGCCGCGGCGCCTGATGACCGCGTTCGTCAACCGAAGACGCGGCTGATCCGCATGGATGCGGCCAGCAGACGGCGCGCTCCCGGACCCGCCGTCACTGCACCGGCCTGTCCCGCTCCTGGCGATCGTGTGCACGACCGGGCGCGTCCGCGTCGACATGGAACGCGTCCGCGCGTTGCACCGCTGCCTCGAACCGGTCTTCCCAGTCATGGAGGTTCTTGCGCGCATCCTGAACGTAGGCTGTCCAGCGAATGCCCTGGAGGAAGGCGCGGCTGACGATCGCGCCTGGAATACGCATCGGCCTGTCGAAGTCCACGATGAGGACCGTCCGCTCCTCGTCGGTGTCGTTCAGGACTTCATGATCGTAAGTATCGTCGAAGACGAGGAACTTCCCCTCCTCCCAGGTGCAGACGCGGTCGTGCACCCGCATCGTGCAACGCTCCCGCTCCGAGGGAATGATCAGGCCGAGATGACCACGGATGATCCCCTTCGTGACGCCGCGATGCGGCGGGATGTGGTAACCCGGCGAGAGAATCGAGAACCAGGCGCTGCGGAGATTGGGAATCGTTTCGAGCAGCCTCGTCGTTTCCGGGCAACGGGCGCAGTTGCGCTCGGACTTGTAGCCGAACCCGTAGAGAATGTAGGTCTTCCAGCGGTCTCCGCTCGCGATCTTGGCCTGATCGGGCGAGATCGTCTGGAAGGGCGGCAGGTGCTCCCGCGCCTGGAGGATCGTTTCGCATTCGGCGCGGATCGCCTCCCAGTTCCGCTCGAGCGGCTCGAGAAACGGGAAAGTCGCCGCCTCGAACACCGGCGGGTCGCCGACCAGGGATTGCCGCCCGAGAAAGTCGCCGAGCTTCCTGATGCCGCGCTTTCCCGCCTTCTTGACGTAGCGGCGCCGGAGCTGGCGCAGGCGCTGCAGTGTTCCGACCGCCGGCTCTTCGTTCGTTCCGTAGCTCGTCTGCATGCGAGACGTGTCCTGCAAATATTTCAGGGCAAGGCTTTCTCTAATGTGCTTCCGTGGCGGATGAAAGGCCCATCGGCACAAACCTCTGGCAGTGCGACATATTGCTTCCTATCTTCTGGCGATTCCTGAACCGGGCAGAAATAGCGATGTGGGCACGCATTAGGCTCCATATAGGCTGGTCGGATCTGTTGCACGGCACCTCGGCCTGCATCCTACCCGGCGACCCCGAAAGTCTTCGGCAACGGCTCGAAGCCGCCTGGTCGCCGGAGGGGAACGGTTTCGCGGCGTTTTCCGTACGCAGCGGCTTCGACCTCCTCCTGCAGGCTCTGGCGCTGCCGCCGAAGAGCGAGATCATGTTCTCCGCGCTCAACATCAAGGGGATGATCAAGGTCGCGCGGAGCCACGACCTGATCCCGGTGCCGGTCGATCTGGATCTCGAGCGGATGGCGCCGAGGCTCGATGCCCTGGAGAAGGCTCTGACGCCACAGACCCGCGCGATCGTCGTGGCGCATCTGTTCGGTGCGCGGTTCGACCTGGATCCGGTGGTGAGCTTCGCAAAGCGGCACGGCCTCCTGGTGATCGAAGATTGCGCCCAGGCGTTCGAGGGTCCCGGCTTCGTCGGTCACCCGCAGGCCGACGTCGCCATGTTCAGCTTCGGGCCTCTCAAGACGGCCACCGCCCTGGGCGGTGCGCTGCTGACGGTGCGGGATCCCGAGCTGCTGGAGCGGATGCGGGCGCTGCAGGCCGGCTATCCGCTGCAAAAGCACAGCGACTACGCCAAGCGGATCGCCAAGTTCGCGGTTCTGAAGATCGTGCTGACGCGCCCGGTCTACGGAACACTCATGCGTTACCTCGAGTGGCGCAAGATCGACTACGACACCGCCGTAGGTGACGCGGTGCGCGAAGTGGCGAGCCTCGGGACCGAGAAGAAGCTCCGCAAGCGGCCGTCGGCACCGATGCTTTCGATGATGCTCCGTCGGCTGCAGCGATGGGACACGGGGGAGCTGCGCGAACGCACCCGCACCGGCGAGACGTTGCGTGCGGCGCTCGAGGGGGCGGTCCCCTGCCCGGGAATTGCCAACGAGCGGCACACGTACTGGGTTTTTCCGGTACTGGTGGACGATCCGAAAGAGGCGATGCAGGCACTCCGCCGCGCGGGCTTCGATGGCACGAACCTGCCGCGCTCCGAAGCGGTTGCAGCGCCGGAAGACCGACCCCATCTGGCTCCCACGATCGCTCGCGACGTGCTGGATCGGATGATCGTTCTTCCCTGTTACGCGGCTCTGCCGCCCGGGGAACTCATTCGCGAGGCGGAGGTCGTAAGGTCTTTGTCGCTCGCGGAGCCGGATCTCGCTCGCGCAACGGCGGCTGCGTGAGGCCTCGGATGCGGGTGATCGCGGGGAGAACTGCTGGCTTCCGAAGAAGTCCGCGCCAAGTCGAGCGGGATTCCATCATCTTGCGAGATGTGTTAAGGAAGTGGCCGTTGTCTCCCGATTTCGTTGGAGCAACCTGGCTGGAGAGGGGGATCATCGGAGATGTCGAATCGGCAAGGTTCGAAGGGTTGAGCCTGCGCGTGCGGGCAAACTGATCCGGACGGGCCTTGATATCGCGCCGCCGATCATCTAGTGCCATTCGCGCATTCATGCCCTCCGGGAGCGCCAATCACTCTCATTGCGTCGAGGCAGAGCCGGGCGACGAGTCGATCCGTCCGAAAAAGTGCAAGTGCGCAGTCTACTTGGCAGACCCGTCGATCCGGAAGGTTCCGGCCGGTCTACTATGATATGGAAGAACGACATGGATAGTCCGACCCCTGCAGCCAACGCGTCCCTCCGGTTCAGGGCCGGCGACTTTCAGACTCTGGCCGACGCGCTGGATTATGCGGCACGCGGCGAGACGGGCTTCAACTACTACTCCGTGCGCGGAGAGCTGAAGACCCGGCTGCCCTATGCCGAACTGCGCACCAGCGCGCTGGATTTAGCGGGACGGCTTCACGGCCTGGAGCTGGAGCGCGGAGCGCGGGTGGCACTGGTCGCGGAGACAAGCCCGGATTTCCATCGCCTGTTCTTCGCCTGCCAGTACGCCGGCCTGATCCCGGTGCCGATGCCGCTTCCGATGAACCTCGGCGGCAAGGATGCCTACGTGCGCCAGATCGGCCGCATGATGGACTCCGCCTCGGCCTCGGTGGCGGTCGCCTCGTCCGACTTCATCGGGCTCGTCCGCGAGGCCGGAAGCGAGCGCGCCGGCATGCTCATGGCGACGCCGGAGGAAATCGCAGAATTGCCCTTCCGCGACGGCTTCGTGCCGTTCGGACCGGACGAGCCCTGCTACATCCAATATTCCTCCGGAAGCACGAGCGCCCCGAAAGGCGTCTTCGTGTCGCAGAGCTGTGCGGTGAACAACACGCGCAGCATCATCAACCACGGCCTGAAAATCCACCAGGGCGACCGGTGCGTATCGTGGCTGCCGCTCTACCATGACATGGGCCTCGTCGGGTTCTGCCTGACGCCGCTCATGTCGCAGATGTCGGTCGATTACCTCGGAACCGCCGATTTCGCCCGACGGCCGCTGGGATGGCTGCGGCTGATCTCCGAAAATCGCGGCACTCTCTCCTTCAGCCCACCCTTCGGCTACGATCTCTGCCAGCGGCGGGCCAGCGATTCCGCGATCGGCGAATTCGACCTCTCCAGCTGGCGCGTAGCCGGGATCGGCGGTGACATGGTGAAGGTCGGCGTGCTGGAGCGCTTTGCCGAGCGCTTCGAGGCGAGCGGGTTCCGGCGTTCGGCGTTCGTCGCGAGCTATGGGCTCGCGGAATCGACCCTTGCCGTGAGCTTCGCGCCGCTGGACGGCGAAATCGAGACCGACCGCATCGACAAGCGCGAACTCGCCCGGACCGGTCGCACCGTGCCCGCCGCGCCCGACGCCCCGCCGGAGGCCACTCGCTCCTTCGTCCTGTGCGGCAGGCCGATGCCGGGGCATCAGCTGGAGATCAGGGACGATCTCGGCCGAACGCTGGGAGAGCGTGAGGTCGGCCGCATCCTGATCAAGGGCCCGAGCGTCATGGAGGGTTATTTCGAGAACCCGATCGCCACCGCCGCAATCACGACGCCTGACGGATGGCTCGACACCGGCGACCTCGGCTACATGCTGAACGGCCAGCTGGTGGTCACCGGGCGCAGCAAGGACCTGATCATCTGCAACGGCCGCAATATCTGGCCGCAGGACATCGAGTGGGCGATCGAGCGGATCGACGGCATCCGGCGTGGCGATGCCGCGGCCTTCTCCGTCGAATCACCGGACAACGGCGAACAGGTGGTGACCATCGTGCAATGCCGCACCGGCGACCCGGAGCGGCGCGAGAGCCTGATCCGCGAGATCAGCGCTGCCGTGCGCACCTCGACCGGCGTGGACTGTGAAGTGGTATTGGCACCGCCGCGCAGCCTGCCTCTCACCTCTTCCGGGAAGCTGAGCAGGGCCGCCACCAAGGCGAAGTACCTGGCCGGCGTGTTCACGCCGAGCCCGAGCGTCGCCACGAGTGCCGTAGCGGAAAGCTGATCGCGCCGACAGCGGAGGCCGAGCGACTGCCGTCTTTGCAGCGGGTCGCCGTCACGGGAGCGACCGGGTTCATCGGACGGCGGCTCGTCCACCGCCTCCTCGCCGACGGGGTCGCGGTAACCGCACTCTCCCGTCGCCGCGCCCCGGATCTCGACCGAAGCGGCGCGGCGGTGGTTGTCGGTTCGCTCGAAGACGCCGGTGCCCTCTCGCAACTGGTCGAAGGCGCGGACGCGGTCGTGCATGCGGCCGGCGCGGTCCGGGCCCGAACATCGCAGCAGTTCGTCGAGACGAATGCAGGCTCTACGCGGCGCCTGATTTACGCTGCCGCGAGGCTTCGACCTCCCCCGCGCCTTCTGCTCCTGTCCTCGCTCGCGGCGCGCGAGCCCATGCTTTCGCCCTACGCCGCCAGCAAGCGCGCCGCCGAGGATGCGCTCGCGCAGGAGGCCCGCGGGTTGTGGTGGCTGGCGCTCCGCCCGCCGGCGGTTTACGGCCCCGGGGACCGGGCCACCCTGCCGCTGTTCCGCGCGATGAAGCGTGGTCTGCTGCCGGTGCCGGCTGATGGCAGCGGCCGCTTCTCTCTGATTCATGTGGACGATCTGACCGCGGCCATCGTGGCCCTCATCTCATCCGACGTCGCCGGCGGGCAGATTCTCGAGGTTCGCGACGGCGCGGCTCGAGGCTATTCCTGGCTGGATCTGGTGGAGGTAGCGGGACGCGCGGCCGGCAGATCCGTCCGGCCGATCCGGGTCCCCGCCTCAATTCTAAGGTTGACGGCGGCGGTCGGCGGAACGATATGCCGGGGATTGGGCTTGTCGCCCATGCTATCTCCGGGCAAGGTCCGGGAGATATTGCACCCCGATTGGGTCTGCACGGTAAACCCCGTCGCGGACCAGACCGACTGGAGGCCCTCCGTGGACGTGACTTCGGGGTTCAGGAGAACCTTCGAGTGGTATGCAGAGAGTGGGTGGATTTAATTCCGCTTACCCTGTAAAAGCAGCCATTGGGGGCACCATTTCAGACGGGTATCAGGACGTGCTGAAGCAGGAACCGCGCGCAGCCGAGGCAGCAGCAGGTGCGATGCAGAACGACGTGGAGCCGATCTTCCAGAGAACGTGCGCGCTTCTGCAGCCGTTCAATCCGCGAGGCATCGAGATTTCCCCGGACACCGACATCACGGGCGACCTGGAAATAGACTCGGTAGCGGTCCTCGACCTCATCATGGAAGTCGAGGACGAATACGGGATTTCACTACCCATGAACCTGATCTCGGAGATCCGGACGGTGGGGGATCTCGTACGTGCCATCCATCAAATTGCCGGTGCGAAATAGGACATGGACCTTTTCGACAAGTTCGCCGCCCTCACGACGCAATACGCGAGCATAGTTGAGGCTGGCGCAGATCCATTCGGCGTCTGCATGGACGACATCCGCTCGGCGACGGAAGCGGTAGTCGGCGGGCAGGATGTGATTCTCGCCGGCACCAACAACTATCTCGGCCTGACCTTCGATCCGGCCTGCATCCGTGCCGCCCAGGAAACCCTGAGCCGCGCCGGAACGGGAACGACCGGTTCCAGGATCGCCAACGGGACGTATT
Source organism: Alphaproteobacteria bacterium (assembly GCA_029268305.1). GTDB lineage: Bacteria > Pseudomonadota > Alphaproteobacteria > JAJUGE01 > JAJUGE01 > JAJUGE01. Next base: position 8,177 of record JAJUGE010000063.1, on the reverse strand, counting down.
CTGCGCATCGGCTGCTCGAGCAGGAGCTCGCGGATTTTTTTGCCTGCACGTCGGCCATGGTGTTCCCCACGGGGTACCAGGCCAATCTCGGGATCATTTCCGGCCTCGCCGGCCCCGAGGACTACATCCTGATAGACGCGCACTGCCACGCCAGCATCTATGACGGATGCCGGCTGAGCGGCGCTACCGTCATCCGCTTCCGTCACAACTCGCCTGCCGATCTCGACCAGCGTCTGTCCCGCCTCGGCGGTGGTGACACAAACAAGCTTGTCATCGTCGAAGGCCTCTACAGCATGTTCGGCGACATCGCGCCGGTGGACGAGTTCGCGGCCGTGAAAAACAAACACGGCGCATATCTCTGCGTGGACGAAGCCCACTCCGTGGGCGTCTACGGCGATACCGGTCGCGGGGTGGCCGAAGCGGCCAATGCTTCGGCCGACGTCGATTTCATCGTCGGCACGTTCAGCAAGAGCCTCGGCTCGATCGGCGGTTTCTGCGTTTCGAGCCATCCCAAGTTCGACCTTCTGCGCCTCGCCAGCAGGCCGTACATGTTCACGGCCTCGCTGTCGCCGGCGAACGTCGCGTCCGTGCGCACGGCCCTGCAGCAGATCCGCATCCGGCCGGAGCTGCGGCGGAACCTCTGGCAGAACGCGGCCGCACTCCACAGCGGCCTCTCCGATCTCGGCTTCTCGCTCGGGGCCGGGGTCAGCCCGATCATCGCTGTCCAGATGCCGAGCCGCGAAGCGGCTGTCGATTTCTGGAACCGGCTGTTCCGCAAGGGCGTCTACGTCAATCTGGCACTTCCGCCGGGGACGCCGAACAGCAGTTCGCTGTTGCGGTGCAGCGTCCTCGCTGCCCACCGCCCGGATCAGATCGAGCAGATCCGGCGGGCTTTCGAAGAAGTCGGCATCGAGACCGGGATCATCGACAAATCGCAACCGGCGCGCCTGGCCCAAGCGGCTCAGTAGCGAAAGCGCTGGGCTGGGAGGCGCGGTGGTCTACCTGAAGCCGCCGCGGCGATAGAGGCGCGTCGCGATGAAGGGAGCCGCCAGCAGCGGGTGCCGGCGCTGCCATGGTGTCGGCGCCATCCGCACCCCTGAATGGGACTCGACCTTCCACAGGATGTAGTCGAGGCCGCCGGCAAAGGTGAACACAGCCTTCGCCAGACGCAGCACGTGCAAAGTTCGCCCGACGATGCGCCGCATGCGCCAGCGGCGGTCACAACGGCGGCGGGCACGGTCATCCTGCTCCGGGCGCGCCGATGCGAGAACGGCCGCACCGATGCGTTCGTAGCGGTCGGGAAAGGCGGCATAGAGGTCGAGCGGCCGATTGCCGCGTTCCGCCCGGAATTCGGTCCGGTAGGTCTCCCGGAAGGCACGCTGCCACAGCTCCCGGGGGGACGCGTCGTTTCCGACCAGGGGCAACGCCTCGGCCATCATCGTCGTCACCGCCGAGGCGAGCGATTCGATCACCGCCTCCTTCACCGCCGGCCCCGTGTCGTACACCAGGGCGCAGGGCTGCGCGAACCGTGCCCAGATCGATGTCTGTGTCGTGCCGGGGCGGGTGCCGCTCCGCAAATGATCGATCGACAGTACGGCATATTTAGCTCGAACGGTGCAGCCCGCTTCTTCCGTCTCGAGGTAGTAGACGTTGGGCGGAAGCAGCCGGTTCGACGCCGCGGCGAGGCGGGAGGCGTGGAACTCCCGGTAGCGCCTCACCAGAACGTAGAAGTCGAGCACCCGGCCTTCGACCCGGCCGTCGCGCAGGCTCGATCCATAGAACAGGATGCCCGCGATCGCCTCGCCGTGGCGCCGCCGCAGGGCCTCGACCGCGGCCTGCACGGCATCCGGCACCGGGTGGCCGAGTTCCGCCTCGATCTGGCTCCGTATGATCTTCCCGCTCAATCGCATCCTCAGAAACGCACGAACCGGACCCGCCGATCCCCCCTTAGCACGATCGGCATGGTCCGGCTCGACTCGAACAGCTCGCCGTCGATCGTGAACGGGCAATCCATCTCGAGGCGGATGCTGTCGGCATTGCAGCTGGCATAAGCCGGCGCCCCGAGATCCCTCCCCTCCCGGCCATACATGATCCTGGGAACCGAGCGCCAGAAACGGGGCGCAGGATAGCGGATGCGCGTGCAACGAAGCGTCCCCGGCTCGTCGCCCCAGAAGGGGCGAGAACGAAGGATGAGCCGGTCCAGCGTCGTGCAGAGCGCCAGCAGCGTGGTCGCGGGCACCGACGGTCCATCGTTCCGCGCGATCGCGATGTCGTCGCCACGCATCACGCGGTCCCTCTCGCCGCCACCGCCGAAGAGCCGCTCTCCGAAAACGCCTGCAAGAGTCAGCGCCGACTCGGCCGAGGAGCCGAGCCGCATCGGGTGGACCGAGCGTCGCGCCAGTCGTATCGCCCGGCAGATCGCACCGGTTCCGAAGAACATGCCGAAGCGCGGGGGGTCGTCACCGCGGACGACCTCGACCACATGACGGTCCAGCGTCGTCGCCCGCAGGTCGATCGAGTCCGGCGGTAGGCCGATCAACCGACGCAGCGCCCGGTCCGGGCGGTCCCGCACTCCGACGTCCGCGGCCGTCATGTTGGTCGTCCCGCCTGCCAGCACGCACAGCTTCGGCGGCTCGTCGAACCCGCAGCCGTCGCCCGAAAGCAGATGCGTGAGGACGGCCTGCACAGTGCCGTCGCCGCCGACGATCACGAGCAGTCGCACTCCCCGGCTTGCCAGGTCGCGCAACGCCCCATCCAGGCCGCAGATACCGTCCAGCTCGACGGCGTGGACGCCGGGCCGCCCGACCATGGCCTCGCGAAGCGCCGGCAGCAGCCGAGTGTTGCGCCGGCTGCGCACGTTTATGATGACGCCGAACCGCACGTCTGTCCCGTCCCCTCAGTGCAGCTCGGTGCGAAATGCGAGGGACGCCGCCACCATAGCGAAGATCACGGTCGGCCCCCATGCGGCCAGGATCGGCGGCAACAGCCCCGCCTCACCGAACTTCAGAATGAGCCCGTCGAACACCAGGAAGCTGAATCCGATCGCGACACCGGCGGCCAGCATCAGCGCGGTGCCGGCGCGCCGGTGAAGGCCCTGGATGAGGGGCACCGAGATGAGCAGCATCAGGATCGTCGCAAACGGCGCCGACAGCTTCTTGTGAAGCCACACCGCGTACAGGTAGTGCGGACGGTTGCCGAAGCCCTCGTCGCCGACGAAGCGTTTCAGCTCCGTCACTGCAAGCTCACGCGGGTGCGTCGACAGGGATGCCAGCAGCGAGGGCGAGAGCTCGCCGGCCCATTCGTCCGAGGCCAGTCTGGTTGGTGCCCGTGCTTCCGCGCGCGAACGCACGACGTCCAGCAGCGTCCACCTTCCCGCTTCGAAGACGCCGCGATCGGCGGACCACTGCTCGATCATGTTGCCGCGGGCATCACGCCGGAAAATGGTGATGTCCGCGACTGCATCGGCGCCTTGCACCGCACCGACCCGCACGATGTCCTCGCCGACGCGTGCCCACACGGCGCTTCTCTCACCGTCGCTCTCGTACTCGCCGACACCCCATGCGCGCAGCTCGGCCACCGACGCCGGAAGCAGATCGTTCTCGAGCCAGAATTGGGGGACCGCCACCAGCAGCGCCACGGGCATGAGCGCCTTGATCAGCAGCACCTGGGAGATGCCGGCCGCCCGCATCGCCACGAGCTCGCTGTGGCGGACCAGGCTGGCGAGGGTCGCGATGCCGGCGAGCAGGACGGAGAAGGGAACGAGCGCGGAGACGATCTCCGGCAGCCGCAGCGCCATATAGCGCAGCAGCGCTTCAATCTGGTGTCCGCTCTTCTCCAGCACGTCGGCACCGTTGCCGATCAGGTCCAGGAGCAGAACGAGTGCCGCGAAGCCGCCCATTAGCAACAGCAGCCGGCCGACGAAGAGGCGCGCCAGATAACGGTGCAGGATCGGCATCAGGCGGGGCCGTGCGCGAGCCGGAAGAAGCGCCCGACGCGCTCCCGGAGCGAGTGCAGGAGCGCCGGTAGCTCTCCGAGCGGATCGTCGGATACCCGGAAGCTCGTTCTGAAGAACAGAGCACCGCTGCCGAGGGCCAGCAAGAGGAGCGGCAGCCAAAGACCCAGCCAGGGCGATATCTCGCCGACAGCGGTCATCGCCCGTCCGAAATCGAGCACCTTCTCGTAGACGATCAGCACGACAAGGCCGATGACGATGCCGTAGGTCTGCCCGCCGCGTCTGCCGCCCAGTGCCAGCGGGACCGCCAGAAACGGCAGAACCAGAATGCTGACGACCTGGACGATTCGCGAATGAAACTCCGCCCGGATCTGGGACACCGTGGTGCCCTCCGGCGGCCCCTCCATGGCCTCCCATAGCTCCGGCAGCGTCAACTCTTCCTCGTCGCCGCCTCGCGGGCGGAATGCCCAGTCGGGATCGCGCTCGAGCGGCCAGCGATACTCGTCGAAGCCGATCGCCCCGCCGCCGCTACCGTCCGCCAACACGACCTTCCGAGTACCGTTCCGGAGCACGAGGACGGAGCCGCTGCCGTCCTCCGCCTCCTGCAACAGCCCTTCGGAGGCGGTCGTCGTGATCGAGCGCCCGTCCCGCCTGCGCTCGTGCACGAAGATGCGGCCGAGCCGGTGGCCGTCAGCGGAAGCCTCCTCCGCCATGAAGGTCATGTCGTCCACGCGCACGAAGGAGCCGGCCTCGACGGCGGCGCTCAGTGACGCGTGCACGATCGCGTTGACGAGCGCACGATAGGCGTAGCGGCTGTAGGGTTGCATGTAGCTGAAGGTTATCGCGGCGATCAGGGTGAGAACGGTCGCCATCGCCATCACCGGCAGGAGCAGCCGATGCACGCCGATGCCGGCGGAGCTCATCACCGCCATCTCGCTGTCCCGGCTCAGGCGATTGAACGTCAGCAGGACCGCGAAAAAGAACGCGACCGGGATGGCGATGCCGAGATAGTGGGGGATCAGGTTGATCAGCATCCGGACGACGATGCCCATCGAGCCTTGCGAATCCACCACCCGCTCGAGCAGGCGCAAGAGCCGCTCGAGCAGGAGTGCCAGCAACGCGATCGTGGTCATCGCCAGCAAAGCGCCCATGATCTGGCGCAGAATGTATCGGTTTAGCAGCTTGACCATCGGCGGCTGAATTGTCGCGGGGCGAGCGCGTCATCCTCTGGAGACGGAGGGACATTTAATCGGTGAAGGCCGTTGAAAGTAGCATTTTTGCAAATTAAATCTGCGGCCGGCCTGTTCCGAAGCTCGGGCATGGGATTACCGTTTGTTCACGCGCACGTTTGTCTTTCACCTTGCTGTGGCAGTTATGCTTCCGGCGTTCGCGCTCGCCCAGTCGGCCGATTGCCTGGAGAGCCGCTATCCGATCCGTGTGAAGGTCTGCGACGTCCGCAGTAATGAGGGCACAATCACAGCCGACCTCCACGGCGACGTGCCGGAGGACTTCCTGAAAAGGGGCAAGAAGCTGGTCCGCGTGCGTGTGCCGGCCGAGAGCGGGTGCACGAATATGTGCATTCCGGCGCCCGAAGCCGGTATATACGCGATAGCGCTCTACCAGGACAGGAACCTGAACGAGAAGCTCGACCAGGATTTCATCGGGATCCCGATAGAGCCGTATGGCATTTCCAACAATCCGCGCATATTCCTGTCACCGCCCAGCCACGAGGAAGCCGCGTTCCGGGTGGACGAGGGCGGCACCGACCTGGAGATCAGGTTGCGGAACTGACGGGGGCTGCGATCCCTGTAGGCGCGCCGCGGCACGTTCGGGAAGGCCGGATCGGCCGTGGCACGATCGGAGAGAACGGTGGTCATAGGCTACAAGCGCTGGCGCAGCCAGAATTACCTCCTTAACCGGATGAGCTTCCGCGACCTGGTGCGCGCCTATTTCACTTATCCGGCGATCCAGGTCTACATCGCGCTCTGCGTCGCGAGCTCGGCGCTCGCGATCTACTGGGCGCAATCCGTGCTGCCGGTGCTCGGCGCCGTGGCCGCGGCGGTTCTGGTTTATCCGCTGGTCTGGTACCTGTTGCATCGGTTCGTCCTGCACGGGCGCTGGATGTATCGCTCTCGGTGGACCGCCAGGCTCTGGAAGCGCGTTCACTACGACCATCATCTGCACCCGAACGACCTGTCGGTGCTGTTCGGCGCGCTCCACAATACGCTGATCACGATCTTCGTCGCGACGGCCCCCGTCGGTTGGCTTATCGGGGGAGCGGCCGGTGCAGCCGCCGCATTCGCCGCCGGCCTCGCCACCACCTGCTTCTACGAGTTCTGCCACTGCATTCAGCACCTCGCCTACACCCCGAAGCTGAAGATGCTGCAGCGGATGAAGAAGCTCCATCTCGCGCATCACTTCCACAACGAGCAGGGGAACTACGGCATCACCAACTTCCTCTGGGATCGCCTGCTATCCACTTATTACGAGCGGCCGGGATCGGTGCCGCGCAGCCCGACGGTTCGCAATCTGGGGTACACGGGGCCGGAAGTCGCGCGGTATCCATGGGTCGCCCGGATCAGCGACGGCACGCCGAGCTCCGGTCTCGTCCGGGACACGCAGCGCGCCCCCTGAGCGTCCGGTGCGCAGCCATCGGGTGAACTCCGCCGATGCGGGTGCCGCTCTCCGCGTCATCCCGGTCCAGGGACGGCGGGCGGTGCGGCGCTTCGTGCAGATGCCCGGTGCGGTGCTCGCCGACGATCCCGCCTGGGTGGCACCGCTCGTGCTGGAACGGATGCAGCACCTGGATCCGGCCAGGAACCCCTATTTCACCGAAGCCGAAGCCGCCTTCTGGATAGCCCAGCGCGGCGAGCGGCCGGTCGGCCGCATCAGCGCACAAGTGGATCGGACATCCCTCGCCCGATATCCGGATATCGGACATTTCGGCTTCTTCGATGTCGAGGATTCATCGGAGACGACCGCCGCTCTGCTGGGCGCCGCGGAGGCATGGCTCAGTGATCGGGGCATGAAGAGGGTGCGCGGTCCGTTCAGCCTGTCGATCAACGACGAATCGGGGGTGCTCGTGGACGGCTTCGACGCGCCCCCTTCGCTCATGATGGGGCACGCGCGGCCCTGGTATGGCCAACGGCTGGAAGAGCAGGGCTACGCCAAGGCGCGCGACCTGATCGCCTATCGCTTCGATCTCGAACGTCATTCCCTGCCGAAGTCGGCGGAATCGCTGGTCGCCCGGCTCGCCGAGGATCCTTCCATCGAGGTTCGCGCGATCCGGATGGCGGACTATGGCCAGGAGCTGCGTCGCATCCTCGAGGTCTTCAACGACGCCTGGTCCGAAAACTGGGGCTTCGTGCCGTTCACTGACAAAGTGATCGACCGGGCCGCCAAAGACCTGAAGCCGATCATCCGCGAAGAGCTGGTCTGCATTGCGGAGGTCAACGGCGAGCCGGCGGCGTTCGGGGTCGGTCTGCCCAATCTGAACGAGGCCATCGCCGATCTGCACGGCTCGCTGCTTCCGTTCGGCTGGGCCAGGCTGCTCTTCCGCCTGAAGGCCGGCAGGATCAGATCGGGGCGGCTCCCGCTCATGGGCGTGCGGCGCAAATATCACGGCACGTTCCTGGGGGCCGCGCTGGCCTGGACGGTGATCGACCGCCTGCACCGCGCTTTCGCACGCCTCGGCTTCCGCGAGGCGGAGCTCTCCTGGATTTTGGAGGACAATCTCCCCATGCGCCGGATGATAGAGGCGACGGGGGCGGAGGCGTACAAGACCTATCGCGTCTACGAGAAGGCCCTCGCGTGAGCGTCCCGGCCTCTCCACATGCGTTCACCGCCCTCGTCATGGCGGCGAGCCGCGGTCCCGACGATCCGGTGGCCCGCTACGCGGGCGCGGATCGGAAATGCCTCGTGCCGGCAGGCGGCGTGCCGATGCTGGTGCGCGTCGTCGAGGCTTTGGAGGCGAGCGGGATCGCCGCCCGCATCTTCGTCAGCGTCGACCGGCCGGAGTCGTTCGCCGAAGAGCTGCCGGTGCGCGATCTGATCGCGAACGGGCGCATCGTCCTCCACCCATCCGGCGCTTCGCCCTTGGCCGGCTCTCTCTGGACGGCGCGATGCGCCGCGTCTCGGCGGTGGCCGGAGCGAAAGCGCACGCCGTGCGTATGCCATTCGCGACCGCCGCCATCGACGTCGACAAGCCCGAAGACCTCGAGCTGGT
>JAJUGE010000062.1 GCA_029268305.1 Alphaproteobacteria bacterium | reverse complement strand
TTTCAAGCCAGCGTTTGGAATCGCCGGCCAGTCTCACCCCGAACGTGCGCCCGTTTCCGCCGGCGCCGACGACGAGGCGGCTCTCCGGGACGCCTGCCGCCGCATCGAGCATGGTGCTGCAGGCGGACATCCAGAGGTCGAGAACAAACTGACCGGCGGAAGCGAGATAGTCGGCGGCGCCGCTTCCGACCCGCGCCTCGAGGGCACGAAGGAGGGCGCCGTTTGCCGCCGCTATCTGGGCGTGGAGATCGTCTCCGCCGTCGATGCCGGCGCGCCCTACTGGTAGCATCGGGATCGGCTCGTCGATCGCAGCCGCCAGGTCGGGGCCCGACGATGTCCCTCAGCAATTCGAGCCGGGCCGCGCGTCCCGCTCCCTCATCTCCGAAGCGGAGGGCGCCTCGGGGAGGGCAGTCGTTCAGGGGACTCAGCGCCTCGGCGCCGGATCCGGCGGCATCGCGCACCCGCTGGACCCGTATCGTCGGGGAGACCACGAAGGCGAGGGGGGTGACGACTCCGTGATGCTGAGCTGGCGAGAGGGGCATCTGTCGCGGGCGCCGCCGATTTGACCTCATTGGCGATGGCTGGCGTCAAGGCGCCGAACTTGAATCCAAATGCCGCCAATGCGCCAGTGGCGGAACCGCTGGCCAAAACAGCTCGGCGAGTGATGGGCCAGCGCCGCGTTGCCGTCTTCCCCTTGCTGTCGTCGCTCATGGAACGTCCTTTCGTCGCGTCTCGAAGCTGCCGTCAGGCGTCGATGCGGTGCGCTCGAGGCGTTTCCGGGCTACCGCTCGGCGCCCACGCACCGCCAATCCGCAGTCAATGCGTGCTGAGCATCTCGACTGCCTGGTCAAAACGACCATCCCGCTCAGCCCAACGCAGGAATCCCACACGCTCGACCAAAATCTCCCGGGGCGTCGGTTGCTGAAGGAACAGGGTCATCGTCTCGTCGATGAACTCGTCGAGCGGCATGTAGCCTTCGCGGGTAGACTGCCCGGGCGTGAGTTCGGTCTGAACCGCAGGCGGCGCGAGCTCGATGACTTCGACCTTTCCCTTGAGCTGTTCACGAAGGGATACCGTGTAGGAGTGGATCGCCGCCTTGGTTGCGTTGTAGGTCGGCGTGCCGCTCAGCGGAACGAAGGCGAGGCCCGACGAAACGTTCACGATTGCGGCGTCGGGCTGGCTTACCAGATGATCGGTCAGCGCATTTGTCAGCCGGATCGGGCCGAGCAGGTTGGCGGCGATCGTCTGCTCGGCGTCGTGCAAATCGCGCGTCCTGGTCAGGTTCTCCCGCCGCATGACACCGGCGTTGTTGATCAGGACGTTGAGCGACGGATGCCGGGCAACGACCTCGTCAGCAAAGGCCTTGATTGCCTCGTGGTCCTCGACGTCGAGAGTGATCGCGTGCATCCGGTCCCGGCCGGCGATCGTTTCCTCAAGCGTCTTCAGCCGCCGACCTGCAACGATTACCGCGTTTCCGAGCTCGTTGAATCGCCGCGCGAGCTCCCGGCCAATTCCCGAGCCGCCGCCCGTGATCAGAATTGTGTTTCCGGTTGTCTTCATTCTGGCCTTCTTCGATCTGTCTGCGGATGACGTGCTCCTCTGCATGCCTGGTGGCGTGCCAGCGGACCTGCGACGCAACCACTTGCGTCCGTCATGTCTGGGAGGCTTCTATCGCGAGAGGGACCAGGAGACTTGCCACACCCTGCGCAATACTTGCCTTATCCTGCACGAGTGATGAAGCGCCTCTGCCGGCGTGCTAGGATCCGGCCGGAAAGCGGGAACGAATGACATGGACGCACTCAAGCAAGCTGTCCGCACGTATGCACGTCACCACGCGAACCATGATGGCCTGGCTCTGACTCCGGTGCCGGGGCTGCGGATGATGTGCGTCGAAAGGCCTGCCGGCGACCTGCACTCCGTCTACCGGCCGCTCGTTTGCTTCGTGCTGCAAGGGGCGAAGCGCATGACGGTGGGCCATGAGGAACGCGTATTAAGTGAAGGCCAGTCCGCCATCGTGGCGGCAGACATGCCTGTGATCGGGCGGATCGTCGAAGCGAGCCCGGAGGCGCCATATCTTGCGATCGCCGTTGAACTGGAGATGGCTCTCCTGCGAGAGGTTGCGGCTCAAGTCGGCGATAGCAGCTCACCACCTGCCGCAGGAATGCAGACGCTGTTCTCAGTCGATACGGAAGGAGCGATGCTCGATTGCGCATCGCGCCTGATGCAGCTGCTGGACCGACCCCATGCCGTGCCGATACTCCGATCCGGTATCATGCGAGAATTGCATTACTGGCTCCTGTCGGGTCCACATGGCCTGGCGCTTTGGAGGCTTGCAGACCCCGACGCATACGCCGGCCGCCTTGCTGTAGCGATCGCGATCCTCAGGAAAGAGTATCGCTCGCGCGTTTCCGTCGAGCGCCTGGCAGCGGCAGCGGCGATGAGCCCGACCGCGTTTCACAAGCACTTCAAGAGAATGACGTCATTGACTCCAGGGCAGTACCAGAAGCGGCTGCGCCTCATCGAAGCGCGGCGCCTCATGCTCGACGAAGGCTTCTCGGCGAGCAACGCGGCGTTCGAGGTGGGGTACGAAAGCGTATCCCAGTTCACGCGCGAGTATCGCCGGCTCTTCAAGGCGCCGCCCAAGCAAGACGCACTGAGAATGCGCCGCAATCCGTCTATCGAACGTGGACTGGAGGCTCGAGCGACCGCGCTGGCGTAGGGGCACTCAGCACGCGCTGTACGCCGGCTCCGAATCCGATGCCGTCGACGCCAATTCACGGGCTCTGAAGGAGGGCCGCGAGTATCAGACAGCGCCTGCTTCGCGCAAAGCGGCGATTCGCTCTTGGTCGTAGCCGAGGTCGCGCAGGATCGCCTCCGTATCGGCGCCCATGCCGGGAGCAGGACGAGCGGGCGGCTGAACGCCTGCTTCGCGGATGGCGGGACCGACTGTGCCAACGTCTCGGCCACTGGGATGCGCCAGCGTAACTATGCGTCCGCCCTCACGGACAAAGGGGGCATCGAGCGCGCCCTTGATGTCGTGAACGGGAGCCGCCGGAACCTTGCCGCCGAACGCCTTCAGCCATTCCTCCGTCGTCGCCGTCTCCAGCACAGAATCGAGCATCTCGGTGATCATGTTCCGGTGCTTCAGGCGATCGCGGAAGGTGGCGAAGCGCGGATCGTCGGCCCACTCCGGGTGGCCGACCGCCTCCGCCAGCACGCCCCAGAACTTCTCCTTGTTGCACATGATGAAGAGCCAGCCGTCCTTCGTCCGATAGAGCTGGCTCGGCGTGAGGTTCGGATGCGACGAGCGTGGCTCACGGCCCTGGTTGATCCCGGCGGTCAGATACCAGGTGCCCACATAGGCGAGGTTGGAGATGGCGGTGTCGAAGAGGCTGACATCCAGATCGCGGCCCTGGCCGGTGGCACGCGCCGAGACGATGCCGCCGAGCATCGCGATCGCCGCCTGAAGGCCGGTCGAGAGATCAACGATCGAGAGGCCCATCCGCGAGGGCGGTCCGCCAGGCTCGCCGGTGACGGACAGATAGCCCGCCTCAGCCTGCATCAGATAGTCGTAGCCAGGCCAGGAAGCGCGCTCGCCCTCCCGGCCATAAGCCGAAAGATGGACGCAGACGACACGCGGATTCGCCGCCTTCAGCGCCTCGTAGGTGAGGCCGAGCTTCGCCGGTTGGTCGCCGCGCAGATTGTTCAGGACGCCATCGGCGGTGGCTACCAGGTCGTGCAGGACCTTCTGTCCTTCAGGGTGCTTCAGATTGAGGGTGATGCTGCGCTTGTTCCGGTTGAACGACTGAAAAAAGAGGCTGTCGCCCTCCGGTAGCGGATCGTCCGCATGGCGGACGTGGCGCCCTACGTCGCCAGCCTCGGCGACGTTCTCGACCTTGATGATCTCGGCGCCCATGTCGGCCAGCTGCAACGTGCCGAACGGACCGGCGCCATACTGCTCGACGGCGATGATGCGCACGCCTTCGAGGGGGAGGGTCATATCGGATTCCGGGCCACGAGTTGACGGGAGATCAGGATGCGCTGCAGCTCATTGGTGCCCTCGCCGATGCACAGCAGAGGCGCGTCGCGGTAGTAGCGCTCGATGTGAAACTCCTTGGAGTAGCCGTAGGCACCGTGGATGCGCATGGCCTCGGCGCTGTTCTCCAGTGCCGCTTCGGTCGCGAACAGCTTCGCCATACCGGCTTCCATGTCGCAGCGCTCGCCCCGGTCGTAGGCCTCGGCGGCAGCGCGGGTGAGGTGTCGGGCGGCCTCGACCCGCGTCGCCATATCGGCGAGCTTGAGCTGGATCGCCTGGTGCTGGGCGATCGGCTTTCCGAACGTCTCCCGCTGCTGCGCATACCGAACCGAATCGTCGAGTGCGGCCATGGCGACGCCGACGCCGCGGGCCGCGACATTGATGCGGCCGAGTTCGAGACCCCCGAGCGCGTGACGGAGGCCGAAGCCCTCCTTACCGCCGATCAGATTCTCGGCCGGGATCGCATAGTCCTCGAAGATCAGCTCGGCGGAGTCGATGCCCTTGTAGCCGAGCTTCTCGAGCTTGCGGCTGACGGTGAACCCCGGGCCCTTCTCGGCGAGGAACAGGCTGGTGCCCTTGTGCCGCGGCTCGGCTGTCGGGTCGGTTTTCACGAGGAGGGCAAAACAGGAGCCGTGGATGCCGTTCGAGATCCAGGTCTTTGTGCCGTTGACGAGATAGCGGTCGCCATCGCGTCTCGCCACGGTGCGGATCGCCTGCAGATCGGTACCGCAGTTCGGCTCGGTGAGGGCGAGGCCGCCGCGGATCTCGCCGCTCGCGAACTTCGGCAGATACTTCCGCTTCTGATCCTCCGTGCCGAACCGGGTCACGGCCGCGGCCATGATCAGGTGCGAGTTGAAGATGCCGGAGAGCGACATCCAGACGGCCGACACGCGTTCGACGATTTTCGCATAGGTCGTGACCGGCAGTCCCATCCCGCCATACTGCTCGGGGATGATCGAGCCGAAGAGGCCGAGCGATTTCATCTTCTCGACCATCTCTTCGGGGTAACGGTCGGCGTGCTCGAATTCGAGCACGTAGGGCTTCACATCACGTTCGAGGAACTTGTCGACGGCGTCGAGGATCTGGGTCTCCAGCTCGGGCGCGGTCATCGGTCGGTCTCCGGTATGGGGCGAGAGTTGAACCTCAGAGAGCGAGGCCGTCCTCGAGATCGCCGAGGTCGTCGAGGCCGTCGAGGGCGAGGACGAGGTCGCGCACCCGCTCCGCCCGCTCCCGGCTCACCGCCAGGGTCGCGTTCTGCATGAACTTCTCGATGATGTCGTCCGTCGAGAGCGGACGGTCGCCGGCGCCGCGGTTCTTCTCTTCTCGATGCCTGAGGGTGCGGCCGTCCGTCGTTTCGACGACCACTTCGCCCGAATAATAGTCGGGGAAGGGCGAGTCCGGATCGGCTTCGTAGCTGACCTTCTGTGCGAGTTCACGAACCGCCGCATCGTTCAGTACTGCAGCCTCCAGCTCTGCCAGCCCGAACTGCCGCCGCACGATCGAGGCCGCGACGGTGTACGGAATGGAGAACTGTGCCTCGTAGGAGTTCTGCGGCGCCCGCTTCGCCTCCAGCGGTTCACAGACGATCTTGATCACCGGCTGCGGCACGCGGACGAGCACCCGCGCCACCTGATCCGCCTTGAGGTCGTGTTCGCGGGCGAGCGCCAACGTGGCATCGGCGGTGGCGTGGTTGAAGTGGCAGGCCGGGAAGGGCTTGACGGCCGTGCGCATGATCTCCCAGCGATCGAAGAATGCTTCGGTGGCCGCTTCGTGGTTCAGCCCCTCGGCCAAGGGGCCGAGGTGGCTGTTCCACAACCCGTAACGGCCCTCATAAGGTCGGGCAGGGCCGACGAAACCCTGCTTCGCGAGCGCGGCCGCCGTGATGCCGGCGACCGCTGCCCAGCCCGGGTGCATCCGCTTCGTCCATGCGCCGTCCGAGAGGAACTCGAGGCTGCCGGAACCGACCGACAGGGCGATACCTTGCGCCATCGCGAGTTGCTCGTCGCTGGCACCGAACAGCTTGCCGGCGACGATGGCGCAGCCGAAGGCGCCGATCACGCCAGTAGGGTGAAACCCGACCTGATGCCACTCGCCGCTGGTGACGGAGCCGAGCCGGCCCGCGACCTCGACGCCTGCGACGTAGGCGGCGAGGGCATCGCGACCGCTGAGACCTTCCTGTGCTGCCACACCGAGCGCGGCCGGAAACATGCTGCAGGTGACATGGGTCGCGGCCTGGACGTGGGTGTCGTCGAAATCGAGCCCGTGGATGAGGACACCGTTCACCAGTGCTGCGTCCCGTAGCGGCAGGCGCGTCCCCATGCCGATGACGGCATGATCGCCGGGCCCGCCGAGGGCCATGCAGGCGGACAGGGTGCGGTGCGCGAAGTCATACCTGGTGGAGGCGAAGGCAATGCCGACCGCATCCAGGATCAGCTCCTTTGCGCGGCGGCGCACGTCCTTGGGAATTCTCTCGTACGAGATCTCGTTCGCGAATGAGGCGAGGCGGGTGGCGATCGGCCCGCTTTTCGCCTCGGTTTCGCCGCTTGGGGCCTGCTTCGGGAAGGGGATTGCGCTGCTCATGGGTGTCCCCGTGATTATGTCCCTGCGTCTGATCAGGCGGCAATGTCGACCCCGGCGCCGGGCCTGTCAACGTCCGGTTCCGGAAGGGGCGGGCACCCTTGTTGCCGCGTGCCGCCTCGCACCCGCGCGGGAGGAAGCCGAACCCCGCTGACAATCATCGCATCGGCGGCACACGGGAGCGGAACACGGGACAGGCATGCTCGTTAACGGGCACGCGAGGAGGCGGATGGACCCCGAGGAACCCGGCGGGCTCCGCGGCCGAACGGCAGCCCGGTGAAACATCGCGCGCAGGCGATCGATGGGGAAAGCAAGAGGCTTGGTGGACCAGACGGCAGTGGCCGAGACCCACAAGGAAGGAAACTCCCACTTGAGCGGTGTCCAGGAAGACCAACCGATGGGGGAGCTCCTGGCTCGGGAGATTCCTCGGTTGCGACGCTACGCGCGCCTACTGGTGCGTGACAATGCCTATGCCGACGATCTCGTGCAGGAATGTCTCGTGAGAGCCGTCAGCAAGTTCCACACCTATACGCGAGGCACCAACCTGCGGGCATGGCTCTTTGTCATCTTGCGGAATGTGCTCATTAACGATTACAACCGCGGCCAGAGGGGGCCTGTGTTCTGCGAAATCCAGGACAGCCATGCGAACGTGGCGATCGCGGGTGGGCAGGAGCAGCATCTGCTTCTCGAAGAGGTGCGCGACGCACTCGACAGTCTGCCGGAGGATCATCGGGAGATCATTTTGCTGGTCCCGGTGGAAGGGCTTTCCTACGAGGAGGCGGCCGCAATTCTGGAGCTTCCCGTGGGTACCGTGCGGTCCAGGCTTTCCCGAGCTCGAGCGGGCCTACGGGAGGCGCTCGAACAGAGGGGAGTGGCCCATGGGGGTGACGGCACATGAAATCTCCTGAACGCGTCACCGACGACGAGATCCAGGAATACCTCGACGACCGGCTTCCGCCGGAGCGAAAACGAGCGGTCGAAGACTATCTGGCTGCCCATCCCGAGCGGGCTGTAGAGGTTAAGGCACTGATGCGGCAGCAGCAGGCTCTTCGAAAGCTCGGCTCCGATATCCTGGACGAGCCGATTCCGGACAGGTTCAAGGAGATTCTCGGACGTCTGCCGACCAAGTGATAGCTCTGCTTCTTAAGCGAGCAAAAAAATTGCCGGGCCCTCAGGCCCGGCAGGTAGAACAGGGAGGCTTCACGTCTGGGAGACGTCGAGGTCTTCGACCCCGACTTCGGGCAAGCGCCCGATAAGGGGACAAAAGATCAAATGCCGAAGAGGGCATCTGATAAATCAACGGTCGCTTAATACTTGAGGCGTGACCACCGCTGTTTTCGGGAGGCATCCATGCGCCCGGCGCATGCCTGCCGATGCGGTTGTCGTCAGAACTGTTCCTGCATCATCCGGGCTACCAGGAAATCCCGGAACACAGCGATGCGCTTCGATGTACGCAACTCTTCCGGATACACGAAGTAACAGGTGCTGTCCGGCCCCTCGACCTCGGGAAGTACCTGAACAAGATTGCTCGTGAGCCGGTTCATGTAAGAGGGAAGAGCTGCGATCCCGAGCCCGCTCATCACAGCGCGGTAGATGCCGTAGATATTGTTGACCCGCAGCACGGGGCGCCGCCTTTCGCCCGATGCGCCGACTTCCAGGAGCCAGTTGATCGTCGCGGTCGGTTGCGGCACGTCCTCGCCGTAGACGATCACCCGATGTTGGTCGAGGTCATCGGGCGTTTTCGGCATTCCGTGCCGCTTCAAGTATTCCGGAGAGGCGTACAGCTTGGAGTTCAGGGTCTTGATCTGTTTCTGGATCAGATCCGGTTGCCGCGGCGGTGAAAAGCGGATCGCGCAATCCGCCTCGCGCATGCTGAGGTCGAGTTCGGTGTCGAGCAGGACGAGGCTGACCTCGATTTCCGGGTAAAGCTCCAGAAAGTCCTTGATCTGCGGTGTCAGCCAGGTCGAGCCGAAGGCCACGGTGGTTGTGACCTTCAGTGGTCCCTGCGGGCGATCCTTGCTCTCGCTGAGCATCGCCTCGGTCATGACGAGCTTGACGAAGATCTCCCGAACCGTGTTGTTCAGCAGCTCTCCCTGTTCGGTGAGGATCAGGCCTCGCGCATGGCGATGGAACAGCATCACTCCGAGGCTGTCCTCCAGTGCGTGGATCTGCCGGCTGACCGCCGACTGACTGAGATTCAAGGTCTCGCCGGCATGCGTGAAGCTACCGGCCTCCGCCACCGCATGGAAAACGCGCAGCTTGTCCCAGTCCATCCCACTCCAGCCCCGCAGTCCCGGTCAGGTCCTCGGAGCCCCCAGGTGAAGCCCAGTTTCGATGGCGCGTTCTACGCGCTTCTGGCAGTTGCTATTCGGCAGCGGCCGCGACGTCCGCGCGCGCGGCAAGGTATTTCTCCGCCTCCAGCGCGCTCATGCAGCCGAAGCCGGCCGCCGTCACCGCCTGGCGAAAGACCTTGTCCATCACGTCTCCGGCGGCGAACACGCCAGGGATGTTCGTTCGCGTGCTGTCGGGAGCCGTGACGATGTAGCCTTGCTCGTCGACCGTGATCTGATCGCGAAAGACATCCGTGTTGGGCCGGTGCCCGATGGCAATGAAGACGCCGCTCACGGGAATCTGCCGGGTTTCGCCGGTCTTTACGTTGCGCAGCACCGCACCGGTCACGGACGGCGGAGAGGCGTCGCCCAACACCTCATCCAGTACAGTGTCCCAGATCACCTCGATCTTCGGATTGCTGAACAGACGGTCCTGCATGATCTTCTCGGCCCGGAGCGTGTCGCGCCGATGCACAAGCGTTACCTTGGTTGCGTGGTTCGTCAGGTACAGGGCTTCTTCGACCGCCGTGTTGCCCCCGCCGACCACGAGCACCTCGAGCCCCCGGAAGAAGAAGCCGTCGCAGGTGGCGCACGCAGAGACCCCGAATCCCTGGAACTTCTTCTCGCTTTCAAGGCCGAGCCACTTGGCTTCCGCCCCTGTCGCGATGATCACGGCGTCCGCCGTGTAGGTGTCGCCACTGTCGCCGCGGCAAACGAACGGTCTCTGCGAAAAATCCGCGGCCACGATCGTGTCGAAGAACATGCGCGTCCCGACTTTCTCGGCCTGCGCTTTCATCTGCTCCATCAGCCAGGGGCCCTGGATGACGTCGGCAAAGCCGGGAAAATTCTCGACGTCCGTGGTGATGGTCATCTGCCCACCCGGCGAGAGACCTTCGATCAGGTTCGGCTCGAGCCCGGCTCGCGCTGCGTAGATCGCCGCCGTGTAGCCTGCGGCTCCCGATCCGATGATCAGAATCCTACTGTGGTGGACATTGGCCATAAGAACGATCCGGGCTGGGGGCACACGCCTTGCAAAACTAGGTGCACTACCTGTCGTACGCAAGCCAGACCGGCCGGTGATGCGTCATGCGCCAAACATATGATCCAGGGAGAACTCGTCGCGGCTCACCAGCCCGTGGTAGCCGAACAGCCGGCATGTCTCGTCACGCACGACGAGATGGGCATCGTCACCAGCCTGTCGGCGCGCCGGTTCGTCGAAAAGCTCCGAGTAGCGGAGGAAGCGGGAGCCGCTGCAAGGTATTTCGAGGGTGGTCTCGGAGACGACACGACCGGAGCGAGCGACCAGCGTCAGCCGCGTCTGCGAATGCGGCCGCCACGGCCGCGAGGCAGGATAGATGAGATGGAGCATCGTGTCGTAGGGGGCATGGCCTAGACGCACGAAGAGGCGTGTGGAAAGGCCGGGCGGGGGTCCAGAGTAGGATTGCGGCTCGTCCCCGAACGTCAGTGCCATGTTGAAGATGTGCGAGCCGAAGCTCGTCTCGGCTGCATGGCCGCTGGTGCGATCGAGGTACCGGAAGTTGGCATGCAGCCACCCGTCGGCTTCTCCGCCGTCGGCGAAGTCATAGACGAGCTCCAAATGGCCAACCGGCACTTCCGTAAGGGGGGCTTTTGCCAGGAGAGCTTCGACGTCGATCAGTGGGCAGTCGCCGCGAGGGACGCCGCCCAGCGGCCGCCGCACGAGCTCGGTGCCGTCGGGTCCATATACGAGAACGGCGATGGGCAACTCCCGCTGCGACACCGCCATCGGTGTCGGCAGAGCCACCGTGCGCCAGCGTTCCCGCGGCAGGATCGGCGCCGGAAGCACAAAGCCTTTTCCGAGCAGTGCCGCCGATCGAAGGATCGCCGGATCAGGCGAGAGATCCTCCCGCTCGACGTTGACGTGAGAGAGCCAGCTCCGCTCTTCCGTCGTCACCTCGTAGCGTGGCCGCGCTGCGTGTCGCCCGGCGCGAACTTCCAGTTGGGCCGGCCAGACTGCCTCCGGGACCAGATGGCGGGTATCGATCGCCACCGTTGCGTACGGCGGGATTTCTTGATCGAGGGGGGCGAACGTCTCGGATCCCATTCGCGCGAGCCCGATGGCGCCTGCAGGTATGGGTCTCGGGTGGCTGTTCTGGATCCAGAGGCGAACGGTTTGATCGTCGGCAGGAGCAGGGAGGCCGGCATAGCGGTTCGAAGGCCACGCGTTGGCGTCGTGCGTGCAGGAGAGATGGCCGGGTGCGTCGCTCCAGACATCGATCGTGTACTTCACGAGATCATGGCCGGCGATGCCGACAGCATGCACGAACAACTGGCCGGTAAACGGCCCGAGGCGGAACCGATCTCGCACGTCGCGGCTGTCGATCACAATCGTGCCTTCGTCGGCGGGCAGCGTCTCGCGCCAGGTAGCCAGCGGATTGCCATCTTCGCCGAAGAGCCGGCACCAGAGGCTGGGTGAGGCCGCACCGTACCGGGCCCAGTAATTGCTCGAGACCAGACGGGTGTGCGCGCCGTCGCCATCGCGGAAAAACGCGAAGTTGGTGGCGAAATTGATCGCTGCCAGGTAGCGGGTGCGGTCCGACAGGAGCTCGTCCGGCAGGCGCGCCTCGTCGAGGGTGACGACTATCGCGCCGGCAGGCAGGAGCGGGCGCGCATGCCGCACGAGGCGGTCGGCATCGAACGCGGCCACGAATACGGAACGCGCGGGCGAGGTGTGCAGCTCGGTAACCGGCTGGAGGCGATGGCCGAGCCGTGTCTTTCCAACGTCCTCCACCTTCTGTGCGAAGATCCCGCAAATATCGATCGGCCTCAGGTCGTGGAGTGCCGAGAGCTCGTCGACGCGCCCTTCGGGATCGTAGACGGCGACGCGTCCGGTGCCTGAGAGCCGTCGCACCAGCGATGCGATGCGTTCTGCGCCGAGCGGATGGGAAGCCGCCTTGTAAAAGGCGTTGCCGCCCGTTCGGCTGTTGAATGTCTCGACTCGCAATTCCCGCCAGTCGTGGTGCTCGTCTGCGGGCCGGCGCGGCGGCTTCATGTCGCCAACAGGCTCTTGAGCCGCGCGGCGATGCGATGGCGAACCATCTCCCGCCGCGCCACGCCGGCGGTCGTCACCCAGTTGAGTTGGACGCTGCGGCGCTCACCGGCGTAAGGGAGGTGGCCGTGGAACGACCGTTCGCTCCTGCGGAACGCGACCAGCGTTCCCGCTTCCGGAGCGATTTCGATGGCATGATCGCCGATATCGTCGCCGGAGCGGAGCAGGCGGAGCCGGCCGGTCTCAGCCTTCCAGCCGGCATTGAAGTAGATCAATGCGGTGACGACCTTGGTGGCGGAATCGGTGTGAATGCCGCCGTCGGTGGCGCGAGACCGGCCGCGCACGCTGATGATCGTGGGCCGTCCGTTCAGGTCGATCCCGAACTTGCAGCCGAAAGCCCGGCTGGTTGCTTCCGAGCGCAGCTCGTCCAGAAGTGCCGCGAACGCGGGGCCGAAGTTCAATACGCTGGCAGGGAAGCTGCCCGGTTGGTCTATCCGGGGAAAATCGGCGAGCAGCCGAGGAAGCGATCCCTCCCGGATGAAATCCCGTACCACGACATGGTCGAAGGGATCGATCGACAGAGGCGTCGCCGCGAAAGCCTCGAGTGCCAGGATGGCCATGGTCCGCTCCCCACCGGTCTTCGGCGCTATAGCAAAGCGTTTGCCCTCTGGCAAAAGCTGGCGGTCCGTTGCCGATGGGCGAGATGGTTTTGCAGCGAGACTGCTATCGGGTGCACATTCCGATATCCTGCCGCAATCAGGAGGGGAGGCAACGTGGGAATGCGGTTCGGGCTGGCCATAGCGGTGTTGTTGATTTCGACTGTTTCCGGGAGCGTCCAGGCCGAGGAGTGCGTTCTCGGTCCCCGCGTCGCTTGCGCCGGCGTCGATCTTTCGCAGCGGGAATTGCGGCGCGCCGACCTGGCCGGGGCGGATCTGTCCGGGGCAGACCTGTCCGGCAGCGACTTGCGGGAAGCGGATCTCTACCGTGCCAATCTCGCCGGAGCGAACCTGTCGGGCGCGGATCTTCGGGAGGCCATCCTGAACCGGTCGGACCTTTCAGGCGCCGATCTCTCGGGCGCCAGGTTGGACGACGCTCAGATCCGCGGCGCTAAGCTGGAGGGGGCGAATCTAACCAAGGCGGATATCTCCCGGCTGGAAATGTCCTATGCCGAATTGGGCGGTGCTACATGGGTCGACGGCCGGGTCTGTGCCGAAGGCTCCCTCGGGGCCTGCAAGTGAGTGGAAGTCGCGGTACCAGTCGGTTCGGGCGCGCTTGACTTGGGCCCCCCCGATCCATAAGTTCCGGCACAATTCCTGATGTAGCGTCGAGGCTACGCCCGCAAGGGAACGCCGGTCCGCGAGTTTCGCGCACCGGCGCGTTTCGCGTTACGAGGTTCCGGGAGCGGCATGATGTTCGAGAGCCTGTCCGATCGGCTCGGCGGCGTTTTCGACCGCCTTAAGCGGCGAGGGGCGCTTTCCGAGAGCGACGTGAACGCGGCGCTCCGGGAGGTGCGGCTTGCGCTACTCGAAGCCGACGTGGCGCTTCCCGTCGTCAAGGACTTCATCGACCACGTCCGCGAGCGCGCCGTCGGGCAGGAAGTGCTGCGGAGCGTCACCCCGGGCCAGCAGGTCGTCAAGATCGTCAACGACCATCTGATAGAGATGCTCGGCGGGGAGGCGGCCGAGCTCAATCTGAGAGCGGCACCTCCGGCCGTGATCCTGATGGTCGGGTTGCAGGGCTCGGGCAAGACGACGACGACGGGAAAGCTGGCGCTCCGGCTCAAGACGCGCGAGCGCAAGAAGGTGCTGATGGCGTCGGTCGACGTGCACCGTCCCGCTGCGCAGGAGCAGTTGGCCCAGATCGGACGGCAGATCGACGTGGCGACGCTGCCGATCGTCTTCGGTGAAATGGCGCCGGCTATCGCCAAGCGCGCGGTCAACGTGGGACGGCGCGAAGGCTACGACGTCGTCTTCATCGATACGGCCGGCCGGCTCGGCATCGATGAAGCGATGATGCAGGAGGCGATCGCGGTTCGCGATGCGGTGAACCCGGTCGAAACGTTGCTCGTCGCCGACTCCATGACCGGTCAGGACGCGGTCAACGTCGGCCAGGCGTTCAACACGCGGATTGGCGTTACCGGCATCGTGTTGACGCGCGTCGACGGTGACGCGCGCGGTGGCGCTGCGCTTTCGATGCGATCCGTTACCGGACGGCCGATCAAGTTCATCGGCGTCGGCGAAAAGATGGACGCGATCGAAGTGTTCCATCCCGACCGGATCGCCGGGCGCATCCTCGGTATGGGCGACGTGGTCGGCCTGGTCGAGCGTGCCGCCGAGACGATCGAGAAGGAAGATGCCGAGAAGCTCGCGAAGAAGATGCAGAAGGGTCAGATGGACCTGGACGACTTCGTTTCGCAGATCCGGCAGATGCGGAAGATGGGCGGGCTGTCGGGCCTGCTGAACATGCTGCCAGGCATCGGCAAGATGCAGAAGGAGCTGGCGGCCGCGAAAATCGACGAGAAGATGCTCTCGCGCCAGGAGGCGATCGTGCTCTCCATGACGCCGCGCGAGCGCAAGCGTCCCGAGATCATCAAGGCGTCCCGGAAGAAGCGGATCGCCGCCGGTTCGGGCACGTCGGTGCAGGACGTCAACCGGCTGCTGAAGCAGTTCCAGCAGATGCAGGGCATGATGAAGAAGGTCGGCAAGATGGGCCAGAAGGGCCTGTTGCGGGGGGGCGGCGGGCTTCCGCCCGGGCTTTTCCCCGGCCGGTGATTCCCAAGATTCGGAAGAGCGAGAGGATCGAGACTCAATGGCATTGAAGATCAGGCTGACCCGTGGCGGCGCGAAGAAGCGGCCGTTCTACCGGATCGTGGTGGCCGAGGCGACGTCACCCCGTGACGGTCGCTTCATCGAGAGGCTCGGCCTCTACAACCCGATGCTGCCGAAGGATCATCCGGAACGGGTGAAGCTGGTCGAGGATCGCATCCGGCACTGGCTTGGCGTCGGAGCGAAGCCGACCGACCGCGTGGCCCGTTTCCTCGGCGAGGCCGGGCTGGGGCCGAAGCCCGAGGTGCCGAACCAGACCAAGCAGCACCTGCCGAAGGCGAAGGCGCAAGAGCGGCTGAAGGAGCAGGCGGCTGCGGCGGAGACTGCGGAAGCCTGAGGCTGCCGGCGTAGGAATGGTTCAAGCGGTGACCGCGACCACCTTGCAGAGTGACGGGACGTGCGTGGAAGCGCCGGCACGGGTGTGCCTCGGCGCGATCGCGGGCGCGCATGGCGTGCGGGGAGCGGTTCGAATAAAGCCGTTCACCGCGGAGCCGGAATCCGTCGGCTCCTACGGGGAGCTTTCCGACGAGAGCGGCCAGCGCCGCTTCTCGCTGCAGGTACTCGGCGTGTCCAAGGGTATGGTCATCGCCAAGCTCAGCGGCGTCGAAGACCGGGAAGCCGCCGAAGCACTGCGTGGCCTCCGGCTCTATGTAGCGCGAACGGCGCTGCCGGATCCGGAAGAGGACGAGTTCTATCATGCCGATCTGATCGGCCTGCCCGTCGAGACCGAAGATGGGCAGCCCTTCGGTCGCGTGCGGGCGCTCTATGACTTCGGAGCCGGGGACGTGATCGAGGTCGACCCGGCAGCCGGGGGTCAGCCGGTAGTGCTTCCCTTCACGCGGGAGTCGGTGCCGGTGGTGGATTTGCAGGCCGGGCGCATCGTGGTCGTGCCGCCGGAGGGCCTGTTGCCTGCGCATGGGCGGAAGGGGGAGCGCGTAACGTGAACGCCTCGCCCAATTCGCCCGGCTGGCGCGTCGTCGTCCTGACCCTTTTCCCCGAGATGTTCCCGGGGCCGCTCGCCCATTCGCTCGCCGGGCGGGGCTTGCAACGGGGCATCTGGTCGCTCGAAACGGTGGACATCCGCAGCTTCGCGCGCGATAAACACGCCACCGTGGACGACACCCCGTTCGGCGGTGGTGCCGGTATGGTGATGCGGCCCGATGTCGTGGACGCGGCGATCGAAGCGGCTGCGGCGACCGACGGACCGCTCGTCTATCTGACGCCGCGTGGCCGCCCGTTGAACCAGGCAAAGGTGCGGGAACTGGTGCGCCATCCGGCGCTGACGATCCTGTGCGGGCGGTACGAGGGAATCGACGAGCGCGTGCTCGAGGCACGGGCCGTGGAAGAGATCAGCCTCGGCGACTTCGTCCTGTCGGGCGGCGAGGTGGCGGCTCTGTGTCTGCTGGACGCATGCGTGCGGCTGTTGCCGGGCATCGTCGGAGCGGCGGAGTCGCTGGAAGACGAGAGTTTCGAGCGGGGGCTCCTCGAGCATCCGCAGTATACGCGTCCCCAGGTGTGGCAGGGGCGCGAGGTGCCGGAGGTGCTGACTTCCGGGCACCACGGAAGGATACGGGCCTGGCGCCTGGCGCGCGCCGAGGCCGACACCAGATCGCGGCGGCCGGACCTGTGGTCGAGGTACGTCGCGGATAGGCCGGGCGCAGATTGAGAGGACAGGGACAATGAACATCATTCAGGAGCTCGAGAACGAGCAGATCGCGAAGCTGACGGCGACGCGCCCGGTGCCCGAATTCAGATCCGGCGACACCGTACGGGTGAACTACAAGGTCGTCGAGGGCACACGCGAGCGCATCCAGGCCTATGAAGGCGTGTGCATCGCGCGGCGCAATGCGGGGATCAACTCCTCGTTCACGGTGCGCAAAATCTCGTTCGGCGAGGGTGTCGAGCGCGTTTTCCCGCTGTATTCGCCGAACATCGACAGCATCGAAGTGGTGCGGCACGGCAAAGTCCGGCGGGCGAAGCTATATTATCTCCGTGAGCGTCGCGGACGCTCGGCGCGGATCGTCGAGCGGACGCGCGGCGTTCCGGCGCGGCAGGGCAAGAGCAACGGCAACAACGAGGTTGCCCCCGAGGTGGCGGAAGCCGGCGAGGAATAAGCCGGTCGTTAGGAGTGGTGGTAGATGGCTAGGGCACGAACGCTTTTCGACAAGATCTGGGACAGTCACGTCGTCGAGACGCAAGAGGACGGGACCTGCCTCATCTACATCGACCGGCACCTCGTCCATGAGGTGACGAGCCCGCAGGCGTTCGAGGGCCTCCGCGTCGCCGGCCGCAAGGTACGCCGGCCCGACGCCACGCTGGCCGTCGCGGATCACAACGTGCCCACGACCGACCGGAGCGCCGGGATCGACGACGAAGAGTCCAGGATCCAGGTCGAGACGCTCGAGAAGAACTGCGCGGATTTCGGCGTGCAGTACTTCGGAATGAACGACGTCCGTCAGGGCATCGTTCACGTTATCGGGCCGGAGCAGGGGATGACCCAGCCGGGGATGACGATCGTCTGCGGTGACAGCCATACCTCCACCCATGGCGCGTTTGGCGCTCTGGCCTTCGGCATCGGGACCTCGGAAGTCGAGCATGTGCTCGCGACCCAGACGCTGATTCAGCGGCCGGCGAAGAATATGCGCATCACCGTCGAAGGGACCCCTCCGCCGGGCGTCACCGCGAAAGACCTCATCCTCGCCATCATCGGCAAGATCGGCACCGCCGGTGGCACCGGGCACGTGATCGAATATGCGGGGCAGGCGATTCGCGACCTTTCGATGGAAGGGCGGATGACGATCTGCAACATGTCGATCGAAGCCGGGGCTCGCGCCGGGTTGATCGCGCCTGACGAGAAGACCTTCGAGTATCTGAAGGGGCGGCCGTTCGCTCCGAAGGGCGCTGCCTGGGAGCAGGCGGTGGCTTATTGGAAGACGCTCCCTTCCGACGAAGGTGCGGTCTACGACACCGAGGTCGTCCTCAACGCGGAGGAGATCGTGCCCTACGTCACCTGGGGCACAAGCCCCGAGGATGCGCTGCCGATCACCGGCTTCGTGCCTGATCCGGCCCAGGAGCCCGACGAGAACCGGCGGGAGGCGCTGCAGCGCGCGATCGATTACATGGGGCTGCGGGGCGGCATGCCGCTCTCCGAGATCAAGGTGGATACGGTCTTCATCGGTTCGTGCACGAACAGCCGGATCGAGGACCTTCGGGCCGCGGCGGAGATCGCGAGGGGCCGGCGGGTCGCCGACCATGTGCGTGCGCTGGTGGTGCCGGGCTCGGGTCTGATCAAGCATCAGGCCGAGGAAGAAGGCCTGGATCGCATCTTCACCGAGGCCGGCTTCGAATGGCGTGAGGCGGGCTGCTCCATGTGCCTCGCAATGAATGCCGACAAGCTGAGGCCAGGGGAGCGAAGCGCCTCAACTTCCAACCGGAACTTCGAGGGCCGTCAGGGCCCGGGTGGGCGGACCCACCTGGTCAGCCCGGCAATGGCGGCGGCGGCGGCCATTACCGGCCATCTCACGGACGTGCGTGAACTGGTGAAGGGCTGAGTCGCCAAAAGGGGGAAGCCACTATGGAAAAGTTTCGAGAGATCACCAGCGTTGCGGCTCCGGTGCCGGCTAGTAACGTCGATACCGACCGCATCATCCCCGCGCGCTTCCTGAAGACGATCAAGCGCACCGGCCTCGGCAAGCACCTGTTCAACGACGTCCGCTACAATGAGGACGGCTCGGAGCGCCCGGACTTCATCCTGAACAAGGAGCCATACAGGAACGCGCAGATCCTGGTCGTGGGCGAGAACTTCGGGTGCGGCTCCAGTCGCGAACATGCGCCGTGGGCGTTGACCGATTTCGGGATCCGGTGCGTCATCGGAACGACGTTCGCCGACATCTTCTACAACAACAGTTTCAAGAACGGCCTGCTACTCATCAAGCTCGATAAGGAACAGGTCGCGAAACTGATGGAAGATGCGCGAAACGGCCATAACGCGCGTATCACGGTTAATCTCGAGAAGCAGGAAATCACGCGTCCCGATGGCGAGGTCATTCCGTTCGAGGTCGACCCGTTTCGCAAGCACTGCCTGCTCGAGGGGCTCGATGACATCGGCCTGACCCTGAAGAAGGAGAAGGGGATCGGCTCGTTCGAGGAGCGGGATCGCGCCTCTCACCCCTGGCTGTACTCGGCCGCGTCCTGAAGCGAAGAGGCCGGCCTGATCGGCTGTGTCGCCACGCCAGAGGACCCTCTTCATCTGTCATGCCCGGGCTCGACCCGGGTATCCATCGAGCTGACGGCCGCGCCCTCGATCGCCGGACCACGTCCGGTGATGACAAGAGAAGGGTTAGAGGCCTGATCCAAAGAATCTGAGAAGGAGACTCCGATGCCGTCCAACAAGAAGCTTCTCGTCCTCCCCGGCGACGGCATCGGGCCGGAGATCATGGGTCAGGTGCGGCGCATCGTCGACTGGATGGACAAGCGGCGGCACGTGAGCTTCGACATCTCCGAAGGCCTGGTCGGTGGCGCCTCCATCGACGCCCGCGGAACGCCATTGACCGACGAGACGATCGCCGACGCCCTCGCGGCCGACGCGGTCCTGTTCGGCTCGGTCGGCGGGCCGCAGTGGGACACGCTGCCGTTCGACATGCGGCCGGAGCGTGGAATTCTGGGCCTCCGCAAGGAGCTACAGCTTTTCGCTAACCTCCGCCCCGCCAAAGTGTTCGATGCACTGGTCGACGCCTCGACGCTGAAGCCCGAGATCGTGCGCGGGCTCGACATCATGATCTTGCGCGAGCTGACCGGCGGGATCTATTTCGGTGAGCCGCGCGGGATCGAGACGCTGCCGGACGGCACGCGCCGGGGGATCAATACGCAGGTCTACACGACGCCGGAAATCGAGCGGATCGCCCGGGTGGCGTTCGAACTGGCCGGCAAGCGCCAACGGCGCGTCTGTTCGGTCGAGAAGGCGAACGTGATGGAAAGCGGGCAGATGTGGCGCGAGGATGTCCAGCGCATCCATGACACTGAATTCCCGGACATCGAGCTCTCGCACATGTACGCCGACAACTGCGCGATGCAGTTGGTGCGGGCGCCACAGCAGTTCGACGTGATCGTCTCCGACAATCTTTTCGGAGACATTCTCTCCGACTGTGCGGCAATGCTGACCGGGTCGCTGGGGATGCTGCCGTCGGCCTCGCTCGGCGCGGTCGACCCGGACACCGGCCGTCGCCATGCGCTCTATGAGCCGATCCATGGCAGCGCGCCGGACATCGCCGGTCAGGGCAAGGCAAATCCGCTGGCCCAGGTCATGAGCTACGCGATGCTGCTGCGCTATTCGTTCGATATGGGCGAGGATGCCGATCTCATCGAGCAGGCGGTGGAGAACGTGCTGAGTGCGGGCGTGCGCACGGCCGACATCATTAGCGCCGGGATCAAGCCGGTCTCGACCGAGCAGATGGGCGACGCGCTCCTGGCGGAACTGGACAAGCTGGCGGCCTGACGCGCAGCTGCGCGCCGAAGCACCGTTCGGCCGCAGTTCAGCCCGACATCTGGCCTCGGGGTGAGAACACCGTTCGCGCGCATGAGCGGTGCTCCTCGACTCTGCGGCATCGCATCTTCAGACGATCTTAAACCGGATTGCCGATGGTTGCCGGAGGTGGCCCGCCGAAGGGCCGTGACCGCCTTCGTGGCCTCCGACATGACCGATGTAGCTCTCGATTTCGCGCGCACGCTTCGAAAAAGCCAGCTACTGGCATGTTTCCGGAGCAGTCTCGCGCACCACCGATGGCTCCTTGCAGCGGTGGTCGCCTACATTCTGGCTACGCTCGCGATCCTCGAATACTTGGAACGACCCTATCAGCTGTTCAACAGATTGTATGTCCTCTCCGCGCTGATCCCGGTCATCTGCTGGGCGGTGTTCCTGCTGGGCGCGGTCGTCCGAACCTATCTTGCGGATGGGATCATCACGCGCCAGCGACTGATGGACCGGCTCAAGGAGAACGGTTTCTTTTGCAGTCGCCAGGTCGCGTATGTAGCTGTGCCGCTGCCGATCGTGCCGACATTTTCAAGCGCGTTCAGCTCGTTTAAGTCGTCGATCAGTGAAATCCACCCGTTCTCGTTCGATGTGGCGCTTCATAAATTGGACAGGTGGCTCCATTTCGGGGTGGATCCATGGCAGTTGCTTCATCCGATTCTGGCATTTCCTACCGTCACTGCCTTTTTCAATCTACTCTATAACTTGTGGCTGCCTGGCGTATACGTATTTCTGTTCGTAATGATCTTCCGGACGAGCGATCTGGCATTGCGGATGCGGTATCTCGCGAGCTTCATCGCGCTCTGGGTACTTGCCGGTTCGCTGATGGCTGTCGGGATGTCTTCGGCCGGACCCTGCTTCTTCGGAGCGGTTACGGGGCTGCCGGATCCATATGGATCATTGCTGGAGTATCTCGAGGTCGCCGACAAGGCAATTCCAATCTGGGCGCTCGACACTCAGCGTTACCTCTGGGAAGCCTATTCTGCCGACCGTCTTGCGGCGGGAGGTGGGATTTCGGCAATGCCCAGCATGCACGTTGCGATCGCTTCCTTGCAGGCCTTCGCCGGCTGGAAGCTCGACCGTCGGTTGGGTGCGGCGCTGACTCTTTACGCGTTCATGATTTTGCTTGGTTCGGTGCACTTGGCCTGGCACTACGCCGTCGACGCCTATGTCGCGATGGCGGTGGCCGCGATTGTCTGGGTCGCAATAGGTCGCATTATTGAAGGGCCCTCGGTCGATCGTGTGTGCGTTTTCATCCGCAGGCCGAAAGCAAATAGATTCTATGATTAATACTTTCGCTTCGTCTAGCAATCGGCAAATCTTGCGCAAATTTACCGACTGTTCATAGTCAGCCTCTAGGCTCCGCTCGTACCGTTCAATGCAGGAGGCCTCAATGTTGACTACGGTTCAGAAGATGCTCAAGGACGAGTCGGGCGCTACCGCCATCGAGTACGGCCTGATCGCCGCCCTCATCGGTGCGGCGCTCATCGGCGCGCTCAGCACTCTCTCCGGCGAGATTTCCACTCTTTTTGGCGACATCGGCGATGCGATCAGGGACGGCGCTCCCGCAGACGGCTGATCCA
>JAJUGE010000061.1 GCA_029268305.1 Alphaproteobacteria bacterium | reverse complement strand
GCGAACAGCATCACGAGGCCAGACGCGAGCGTATAGGAGACGCCAGAGGAAAAGCCGATGACTGCGGCCACGGCCATCGTAGCCGTCATGACACCGGCCACCGCCCGCGCGCGGCCGAACCTGATGGACGCCTCGTTGCCGATCACGCTCGATGCAGTGCCGACCAAGCCCAGCACCGTGGCGACGACGGTGGGAGCTAAGAGCCCCGCCGTGCCCTCCGTTGCCGTCAGCGTGAACGCCAGAAACGCGACGACCCACATGCGCAGCGCCGACATCTCCCAGGTGTGGAAGCAGTAACCGATCGAGTAGGCGACCGCGGAGCGATTGCGGAGCACCGGCCGGAAGTCGAGCAACGCCGACCCGGCTGGCCTCGAGAAGTCGCGGGGACTGCGCGGCAGCAAGAGCCCGATCAGCAAAAGCGCGGCAATCGCCCCCGCGCCGCCGACCACCATGGCCGCCCGCCACCCCAGCAACGCAGCCACGCCACCGGCGACGGCGAAGGAGAGCGCACCGGAAACGCCGACGCTCGCGGCATGTGCCGCCACCGCGCGCGATTGCCCCGGCCCCTCGACCAGATCGCTGAGGGCCTTGAGGCCCGGCATATACACGCCGGCCCAGCCGACACCGACGATGGCCCGCGACATCAGGGCGGCCCAGAAGCCGTCCGCCAGCGAGTAGCCGAACATGCCGAGGGCGATGAACGCGGCGCCCATCAGATAGATGCGCTTGGGGTCTATCCGGTCGGTTAGCGCCACCAGCACCGGCACCGAGAGGGTGTATCCCGCATAGAAGATGCCGGTCAGCCAGCCGGCTTCAGTGCCCGAGAGCGCCCATTCGTCGATGAATGTCGGCAGAAGCGCCGGCACCGCGAACGCTCCGATCTGCGCACAGAACTGAGCTGCGCAAACGATCGCAACCACACCGCGCCGGGAGCGTGACATTGGTAAACAACCTTCTCCGGATAGCGGTTAGCTCGAGGGTTTCAGCGAGGGCACGGCTGCAGCCGTGGCCCCGACCATCATAGTCGGGGCCGGGACAGCTCTGAAGATGAGGACCGGCCTCCCCTCACCCGCCATACACGAGATTGGGCAGATAAAGGGAAATCTCCGGCACGTAGGTAACGACGAGGAGAATGCCGACGAGGAGGAAAATGAAGGGCGAGATGCCGCGGACGACCTCGGCTATCCCGGCATGCGAGATGCTCGAGAGAACGTAGAGATTGAGACCGACCGGCGGCGTCAGCACCGCCAATTCCATGTTGATCACCACAACGACCGCGAAATGGATCGGGTCGATGCCGAGCGGCTCGAGCAACGGCAGGAGCAGCGGCAACGTGATCAGCATGAGTGAGATCACCTCGAGGAACATCCCGAGGATTATCAGCGTCACGTTCACGATCAGGAGGAACTGCCAGCCGGCGAGATTCCAATCCGTCACCGTCTGCACCATCACCGCGGCCACCCCGGCCTGGGTGATCCAGTGACCGAACACGATCGCGGTGCCGATGATGATCATGATGGTCGCGGCACTGCCCATCGATCGCGCGAGCTGGGGGATCACGTCGCGAAAGCTGGTCTGGCGGTAGAAGAACAGCCCGAGGAAGAGCGCCACCGCCGCCGAGAGCGCTGCCGCCTCGGTGACCGTGGTGAGGCCGCCGTAGATGCCGCCGAGAACGATCAGCGGCAGCGACAGGGCCGGCAGCGCGCGCAAGTTCGTGCGCAGGAACTCCGAAGGGCTCACGGGCGGTTCCTTCGGGTAATTCTTACGCCGCGTGTAGATCATGATGTAGATGGCGAAGACGGTGGCCTGCAGCAGGCCCGGGATGACGCCGGCGAGAAACAGGCGGGGCACGGATTCGTCGGCTATGATCGCGAACACGATCATGGCGAGGCTCGGCGGGATCAGGATGCCGAGGGTTCCGGAGGCGCCGACCACACCGACCGCGAACGGCCGCTCGTATTTCCGCTCCAGCATCGCCGGAATCAGGACGACGCCCATCGCGAGCGCCGTCGCCGTGCTCGAGCCGCAGATCGCGGCGAACACGGTGGTGGCGGCCACGCAGACGAGCCCCAGTCCGCCCGGCGCCCACCGCACCCAGGTGCTCGCCGCGGCGATCAGCGAGCGCGAGACGCCGCCTTCCTGCATCAGCGTCGCTGCGATGACGAAGAACGGGATCGCCATGATCGTGCTGGAGTTGAGCGCATCGGCGATGCCCTGCGCCATGCCGATCAGCGGCTCGCCCTCGATCAGCAGCGCCGCCATCGCACTGAAACCGAGGACGACGAAGATCGGCGTCCCGAGAGCGAGCAATCCGAAAAACGATAGAATGAAAACGGCCGCTGCCATGCAATTGCCCCCGGCGTAGCGAACGGGTTCGCTGCGCCCCGAGGGCCCGGGCTTCAGTCGACGTTCACCGGGTCATGGTGCTCGAACCGAATCGCCGGGCCGGACGTGAACAGGAGAACGTAGAGCCGTCGCACGTAGCGCAGCACCATCAGGATCGCGCCCGCCGGAACCGCGGCGAAATAGATCCACATGGGAAAGCGGAAGGTCGTCATGCTGCGCTCGTCCCAGAGGTATCCTTCCCACGCGATCAGCACGCCGTAATAGGCGAGGAAAATGGTGAAGAGCAGGGCGACGAGCGTATTGACGATCTCCATGCCGCGCTGGGTCCGCTCCCCTGCAATGCGCAAGAAGAGGTCGGCCCGCACGTGCCCGTCACGCGCCGCGAGCGTGCTCGACGCGAGGAAGACCGCCCAGATCAACGCGTAGACGGTCGTCTCGTCGGACCATTCTCCCGACCATTGCGGAAAAGCGTAGCGCGTCACCGTCTGGTACATCGCCGCGAACAGACCGTAGGCGGCGAGCACGCCGACCACGGTCTGCTCGATCCGGTCCCACCTCGACATGGGCGTGCCGGCGGGCTTGCCCGCTCCGCCGGCTCCTTCCGACCGCCCTCCGCCGGGCTCAGCTCGCATGCTTGTCGATCTCGGCCCGCAACTTCTCGACCAGATCGGCATCCATCCCGAGCTCTTTCACGACCGCGTCCTGTTTCTCCGTCAGCAGGGCGCGGACGCGGGCGAGCTCTTCGGCTGACGGCTCGACCACGGTTATGCCGTTCGCCTGCAACGCGTCGAGTCCCTCCTTCTGCCCGGCAGCGGCATCGGCACTCGCCTGATCGATGATCGCAGCCCAGCTCTCCGTCACGATCTGCTGCTGCTCTGGCGTCAGCTTCTCCCAGAAGCTCCCTCCCATCATCGGCACGTACTGACCGAAATACTGCTGGTCGAGGAAGGCATGCTTGACGCCCGAATCCCAAAGCCGTGCACTGGCGGCGCTCATGTTGGTGGTGAGCAGACCGTCGACGGCGCCCTGCTGCAGGGCCAGAGGCACATCGGCCCAGGGGACGAGCTGGGGATTTGCTCCCATCCCCTCGACGCGCACCGCATTCAGGGTGCCGCCGGGGATGCGAATCTTCATTCCCTTCAGGTCATCGTGCGACTTTATGGGCTTGCCGGTGCTGTAAGTGTGCTGGAAGCCGAGGTCACACCAGGCGCCGATGACCTTCACGCCCAGCTTCTCCTCGATCAGCTGGTTGACTTCCTGCCCGACCGCGCCTTCCATGACGGCCTTGGTCGTTTCGGCGGGGAGGCCGTAGAACATCGGCAGCATGGTGATGCCGCCTTCGGGCACGATCGCGTCCAGCTGCCAGACGCCGGGTGCCCCCATCTCGATCTGCCCGCGCCGCAGCGCCCGCGGCACATCCCGGTCGTTGAAGAGCTGCGCGCTGTGGAACAGCTCTGCCTCCATCGAGCCGCCGCTGCGCTGCTTCACCTCGTCGGCGAACATCTGCATCGCCTTGCTGCGGGTGTGCTGAAGATTCGTGTCGATGGAAATGCGGATCTTGACGTCCTGGGCGCTGCCGGTAACGGGGAGCGCCAACACCGCGGCGAGTGCCGCGCATCCGAACAGAGTCCGCCTGCTGATCTTCATTCTCTTTCCTCCCGATCCCGTTCGCTTCGGAACAGTTTGTTTTGCGGCGCGAAGCCGAGCGAACCGGTGCCGCCGCCAAAGCATAGCCCCGGTAGCGCGGCGCCCGTCAAGGCTGGTGGCAGGCACTCACATCATCATATTGGGTACGACGAGGCTGATCGCGGGGAAGGCGATCAGGAGAATCAGAGTGATCACGTCGATGAGGATGAAGGGAAACACGCCGCTGAAGACGTCCTCGAGGGTAAGCGGGATCGGTGAAGCGCTGCGGACCACGTAGACGTTCAGGCCGACCGGCGGCGTGATCAGCGAGATCTCGGCGAGCTTCACGGCGATCACCCCGAGCCAGACAGGATCGAACCCGGCACCGACCAGCGTCGGGAACATCACCGGCAGGGTCATCACCATGATCGCGATCGGCTCGATCAGCATGCCGAGGATCAGGTAGATCACCGTGAAGGCGAGCAGATACAGATACGCATTAAGTTCCAGCGACAGCAGGAAATCAGAAACGTTGGCGACCAGCCCGGTATAGGTGAGGAAGCGCGCGAACAGCATGCCGCCGACGACGATGATGAAGATGACCGAGGTCGTCACCGTGGCGTCCTTGATCGTCTCGATCAGCGTCGTCCGGTTCATGCGCCGCTTGGCGAGGACGATCAGGAAAGCGCCGAAGGCGCCGACGGCACCGGCATAGGTCGGCGTGACGATGCCCGAATAGATGCCGCCCATGATGATGAAGAACAGGACGACGATGCCCCAGATACCGTAGAGGGACTCGAACCGCTCGCGCCAGCTGATGCGAACGTCCGGGATCGGACCCAGCGACGGCTTGCGGCGAACCATGACGTAGATGCCGAGCATGAACATGGCCGCCGATAGCAGTCCCGGCAGCAGCCCCGCCATCAGCAGTCGCGCGATCGACTGGTCGGTGATGACGGCGTACACGACCATGAGGATGCTCGGCGGGATGAGCGAGGCCAGCGTGCCGGAGGCGGCGATGCAGCCGGCGCTCAACCGCTTATCGTAGCCGAACTTCGTCATTTCCGGCAGCGCCATGCGCGTGAACACCGCGGCATTGACCACAGTCGATCCGCTTGCTGCCCCGAAGGCCGCCGAAGCCAGTGTCGTGGCCATGGCGAGACCGCCGCGCAACCGCCCGAGCCAGCAATAGGCCGCCCGGTAGAGATCGCTCGTGATCGCTGCCTGGGTCGCGAGCGAGCCCATCAGGATGAAGAGCGGGATCACCGCGAGCGTGAAGGAATTGGTCGTGCTGAACGGCACCGTGGCCAACTGGCCGAAGGCCGCCGGCGCGCCGATCGAGAGGAACATGCCGAGGAGGCCGCCGAGTCCGAGAGCCACCCCGATATGGACACCGACCGCCAGCATGAAGGCGAGCACGATGGCGACGATCGCGCCGGCCGTTCCAGGATCGAGCATCACTATCGGCAATCCCGTGTTGTGCGGAAGTCAGAACCGTGACGTATCGGGAATCTCGGGCCCCTCGGGCCCCGCCTCGAACGGCTCGAGCCCCATCAGCCGTCTGACGTCGAGGATCAGGTCGAGCAAGAGCTGGGCCATCATCAGCGCCGTGCCGGCCGCCAGGATCCACCTCGCCGGATAGAGCGGGAAGCGGACCAGCCCGACGGTCGCCTCGCCGATCTGCCAGCTGAACTGTGATTCCAGGATCGCCTGCCACAGCAGGAGGCCGAAGAAGAGCAACGCCGCCACATGGGAGACGAGGTCCATGGCGGTCCGCATCCGCGGCCCCATCCGGGTAAGAAGCAGCTCGACCCGGATATGGCTCTTGCGGATCTGTGCATGGGCGAGTGCGCCGAAGACGATCAGCACCATCGTGCTTTCGGTCAGCTCCAGCGCGCCCGGCACCGGATGCCCGAAGAACTGTGTGCCAATTACGTCGGCAGTGCCGAGGAACATCGAGAAGAGCATGCCGACGCCGCCGACCAGCAAAACGGCGAACGCCACGCGTTCGAGCAGGCTTCGGGCGAAAGGCATGCGCCAGCCTCTCTATCTGTGCTTCGTTGGAGGATCAGGCGCTCCCGGCCGCCAACCGGTGGCCGGGAGCGCCGAGATCCGGAGGTCAGTCCGCCGTCAACTCACGCCAGCGCGCCGCCACCTTGCTGGCGGTCTCGCCTTGCCCACGCTCCGTGAGCTCCTTCTCCCACTCGGCGAGCAGATCGGGAGCCGCCTCCTTCCACTTCGCGAGCTCCTCCGGCGGAAACTCGATGAACTCGCCGCCGGCGACCTTGATGTTCTCGATCGTGCGCTTCTCGAATTCAGTCATCCAGTCGAGATAGTCCTGCCGGGTCTTCGCGGCCTGATCGAGGAAGATCTCCTGAATATCCTCAGGCAGCCGCTCCCAGGTCCGCTTGCCCATCACGATGTTGTGCCCGGTGATCGCCGTGATCGGCCCACAGCTGAACTTGCCCGGCTCGTACAGACGATACTGCTCGATGTTCCCGCCATTGAGGAAGGAATAGTCGATCGTGCCCCGCTGCAGCGCCTCGTACACCTCGATGACGGGTACGGTCACGGGCACCGCGCCGATCGCGTTGTGCGCCTTCGGAATATCTGCGCCGAAGCTGCGGATCTTCTTGCCTCGCAGTGCCTCGACCGAGTTGCACTCGGGCGAAGGACCCGTCAGGTAGTACGGATCGAGCGGCTGCTGGAAGAGCCAGACGAGGTTCATCTTGTCCATCTCTTCCCGGTAGACGGGAAACTCCTCGGTGACCTTGCCGAGCACGTCCATCGCCTCCGCCGCGGAGTCGAAGACGAACGGGATCTGGAATGCCTTCCAGTAGAGCAGTTGATCCGCGTAGTAGCCCGGCGCCGCTGCGGCCATGTCGATGGCGCCGCGTCCCGCCAGCGTGAACACCTCGTCGCCCTTACCGAGGCCGCTGGCCCAGCTGATATCGATCTTCACGCGACCGTCCGTGCGTTCCTCGATCTTGCGGGCGAACTCCTCCTCGATCTCCAGAAACGGCCCTTGCGCCAGATAATGGCCCCAGCGGAGACGGTACTCCTGTGCCTCCGCCGTGGTCGTGCCTGCAATTGCTGCGGCGAGAACCGCGGCTCCAACCAGCGTTCGTGCTCCCCAATACATTCGCTTTGCTCCCCTCGTTTGGCGACAATCGGCTCTTTGCCGCTATGCAAGTGTAGTGCCGCCTGACGGCGCGTGGGAAGCGCTCAAATTTTGGGCAGGGGACCTGTGGGCGACGCTGTGCGGAGCGTCATCGAGGAGCGCACGCGCGGATCGCCGCTTCGAATACCGCTCTCGCGCCGGGGCCGCGTGCAAACGGGCTGATGATCGGTACGTCGATGCCGGAGCGGCGATAGGCTTCGAGCTGCTCCCGCGCCTCGTCCGGTGTGCCGACGATGCTCGACGCCCTGATCAGCTCGTCGCTGACCGCGCGGACCGCCTCCTCCCGGTCGCCACGTTTCCACGCTTCTGCGATCGTGGCGAGCTCTTCGGCGAAGCCGTATTCCGACATCATCTTGTTGTAGCGCGGAAAGAACCCGGCGTAGAGGGCCACACCCGGGCGAAGCGCGTCATACGCTTCTTCGCGCCGTTCGGAGACGGCCGTCGGCAGGAGCGAGGTGACGACGATCTCCGAGGGGTCGCGCCCTACCCGCTTCGCACCTTCGGCGAGATGCTCCCGCACCTTGGCCGCGGTATCGAGCGAGCTGCGCGTGAGAATGATGCCGTCGGCGATTTCGCCGCAGGTCTGGATCATCTTCGGGAAGACCGCGGCGGCGTAAATCGGGATCTGCGGGCGAAAAGGCTTGAACCAGAGGTCGAAATTCTGGACCCGAACCGTCTCGCCGTCGTAGGACGCGCGCTCTTCGCGGATGAGCTTGCGCACGAAGTCGGCGGTCTCCCGCACACGGGTCAGCGGCTTGGAATAGACGACGCCATGCTCCGGCTCGACCTGCACCTTGTGGCTCGAGCCGAGCCCGAGAATGAAACGCCCGCCGGAAAGCTGATCGACCGTCGCCGCGGCCATCGCGATGGTCGGAGGCGTGCGGACGAAGACGCTGGTGATGTCGGTCCCCAGCAGGATGCGCGACGTCTGCACCGCGCAAGCCGCGAGTACAGCGAACTGGTCGCCGCCATGGCCCTCGGCCACCCAGGCGGATTCGTAACCGAGCGACTCCGCCAGCTTCACGCACTCGACGATCTCGGAAGCGTTCGGTCCGCCCGAGAAGCCGATCCCGATCCGTCCCATTCCACCCTCCCGGGATGCGCTTTCAGGTTCGGGAGGCTAGCGCCCCATCACCAGGTTCGGCAACCAGGTCGAGACCGCCGGGACGTAGGTCACGAGGACGAGCAGGGCCAGCATCAGCACGATGAACGGCGTCACCCCGCGGATGACGGTCGTGATCGGCGCCTTCGAGATGCTCGAGAGGACGTAGAGATTGAGCCCGATCGGCGGCGTCAGCAGGGCCAGCTCCATGTTCACCGTCACGATGATCGCATAGTGGATCGGGTCGATCGACAATGCTTCGAGGATCGGCAGCACCAGCGGCAACGTGATCAGAATGACCGCGATCACCTCGAGGAACATGCCGAGCAACAGCATCACGAGATTGATGAAGAGGAGGAACTGCCAGGCCTGAAGGTCGAGAGAGACGACGTAATCGACGAGACGTTGAGTGATGCCGGACTCGGTGATCCAGTGTCCGAACACCAGTGCGGTCGCGATGATGACGATGATCGTCGCGGCGGTCTTGATCGACTCGCCCATGAGTGGGATCAGCTCTCGGATCGTGAAGCCGCGATAGAAGAACAGACCGACGATCACGGCGACGAAAGCCGAGAGCGCCGCCGCCTCGGTCACGGTCACGATGCCGCTGTAGATCCCGCCGAGCACGATCACCGGCACCGCGAGCGCGGGCAGTGCCCGAAGATTCCGCTGCAGAAACTCCGCCGGCGGAAGCCGCTCCTCTTTCGGATAGCCCTTGCGGTGCGCGTAGTACAGCACCCAGACGCCGAACAGTCCGGCCTGGATCAGGCCCGGAACGACCCCGGCGAGGAAGAGGCGCGGGACGCTCTGCTCTGCGATGATCCCGTAGACGATCATGGCGAGGCTCGGCGGGATCAGAATGCCGAGCGTACCGGAAGCGCCGACGACGCCCAGGGCGAAGTGACGCTCGTACTTGCGGGCGAGCATGGCCGGCACCAGCACGGTTCCCATCGCCAATGCCGTCGCGACGCTGGAGCCGCTGATCGCGGCGAAGATTGTGGTCGCCACCACGCAGACCATGGCGAGCCCGCCGCGCATCCGGCCGACCCAGGCATAGGCGCAGTCGATCAGCGCCTGCGCGATTCCCCCCCTCTGCATGAAGGTCGCCGCCATCACGAAGAACGGGATCGCCATCAGGGTGATGGAGTTCAGATGGTTGACGATGATCTCGGGCACGACCACGAGAAGCTGGTCGTCCATCCAGAACAGGATGAACGAGATCAGCCCGAGAACGAGGAAGATCGGCAGGCCCGCCGCGAGCAGGCCGAAGAAGACGACGAGAAAGACGATTGCTTCCACGGATCAGTTCCCGGATCGCTCTTCGGTCGCCGGACAGGCGGTCGATCTAGTCGGCATGGCCATGCGCCGATTCCCCGATCTGCATGGTTGCGGGGTCGTAGCGGAAGGCGAAGAGCCAGATCCGACGGATGTAACGGAGGATCATCAACGCGGCGCCGACCGGCAGCGCGGTGTAATAGATCCAGATCGGAAAACGCAGGGAGCTGCCGGACCGCTCTTCGAGGAGCCGGGAGAGCGAGATCATGTCCCAGGCGTACCACATGACCAGACCGCAGAAGACGATGGCCGCGACGCTGTTCAGTAGCTCGACCGCCCGCTGAGCGTTCACCGGGAGAAGCCGGATGACGATGTCCGCACGGACGTGCCGATCTTCCTCGACCAGCGCGCTCGTCGATAGCCAGACCCCCCAGATGACGAGGTAGACGATGACCTCTTCGCCCCAGTCATAGGCGAACTGGGGAAAGAAATAGCGCACGCCTATCTCGTAGATCGACAACAGCAGCGCGGTGCCGACCAGAAGCCCGACAGCGATGGTCTCGAGCCGGTTCCAGAGATGAACGATCATCGGGAGATTAGCCCGTACGGGTCTGGGAAACTCGAACGTGAGGACCGGGAGGCGGCGCAACCGCCTCCCGGCGAGGCCGGACGTTCAGCGAGATCAGCTCGCGCTGGCCAGCGCTTCCGTTGCGCGCTTCGCCAGATCGGGATCCATCTTCAGCTCCTCGATGATGGCGTCCTGCGTCGAGAGCAGGCCCTGGCGCGCCTCGGCCAGCGCTTCGGCTGACGGAGTGACGAACTCCATTCCATTCTCGACAGCTTCGGCGCGCGCTTCCTCCTGACGCTCGTGCGCATAGTCGCGCATCTCGCCGATGCTCTCCTGCCAGGTGTCGAGAATGACCTGCTGCAACTCGTCATCCAGCTTGTTCCAAAAGCGGCCACTCACCACCGGCACGTACTGGAAGAGGACCTGCTTGTCCTCGAAGCCGTATTTGAGGCCAGACTCCCAGAGCTTCGCGCTACGAATGCTTTCATTCGAGGTCTGGACGCCGTCGACCGTGCCCTGGATCAGAGCGAGCGGCACGTCCGGCCAAGGGATGAGAACCGTATTGGCGCCGAAATGCTTATAGCGCTCGCTGTTGACGGTGCCGCCGGGGAAGCGGACCTTCAGCCCCTTCATGTCCTCGAAGGACTCGACTTTCTTCCCGGTCGAATAGGTGTGGACATAGCCGAGGTCCAACCAACCGCCGAGGACCTTGACCTTCAGCTTCTCCTCGATCCGCTGGTTCAGCTCCTGACCGATCGGGCCATCGACGATCTCGTAGACCCGCTCGCGATCAAGGCCGTAGAACGCCGGCAGCGCCGTGAGGTCGGCATCGGGGACGAACGTGCTGAGCTGCCATGTGCCGGGCGCCGACATGTCGATCGTGCCCTGCGCGAGAGCCTTGGGAATGTCGCGGCCTTTGAAGAGCGCGCCGCCATGGTAGATCTCGGCCTTGAGCCTGCCGCTCGTCTTTTCGTTCAAGGCCTGAACGAACTTCTCTATCGATTTGTTTCGACTGTGGTTCGGCCCTGTCTCGAGCGAGATCCGGAACTCGATCGGATCGTCGGCCGCGAAACCCTGCCCCGGCATGAATGCGGCAAACATGAGCGCCGCCGCCCCGAGTGCGGCGCTCTTGGATACGAAACTCATCAGGCTCCCTCCAGAATGTAACCGCGCCGCCGGCCACCATGGCGGCGCCCCGGTGTTCATGATGTAATCGGGAGCCGGTTTGCTATCAGACGGAGCCGGCATCCGCAACGGCCGCAGACCGCCCCTGCCGGGCTTAACGCTAGAGGCGGGTCACGCCGCCTTCTGAGCGACCTGAAGCAGATCGCCCACCACCCGTTCCAGGTGGTTGAGGGTGTTGCATTCCCGCACGAGGTCGCAGTAGGGCGCGTAACGGCGCATCTCGGAATCACCGGTGCCCCAGAGCGGCGGCGGCTCGGGATTGAGCCAGATCACCCGCTTGCTGCGGTCGTGTATCTCCTTGAGGATGTCGGTGCGCGGATCGGTGAAGTTGCTGCGCCCATCGCCGAGGATGATGACCGCCGTCTTCTTGTCGACGTCGTTCAGGAACTTTTCGCGGAAGTTGGACAGGGACTCCCCATAGTCCGTCGGCATGAAGCCGACCCGGTCCATGATCGCGGCGACCGCGTCGTCGGCCTGCTTGTCCTTGAAGAAGCTGCTGGTCTCGATCAGCTTGCCCGAGAATGCGAAGCTGCGGATGTCGTGCAGCAGCTCGTGAAGCTCGTAGAGGAACTGCAGGAGAAAGCGCGCCACCGCCGCGACCGAGCCGCTGACGTCGCAGATCGCCATGACCCGCGGCTTGTCGATCTTCCGCTGCTTCCACTCCAGGTCGAACAGGATGCCGCCGCTGCCGTAGTTGCGACGCATGGTCTTGCGGATGTCGATGACGCCGCGGTTCCGCAGCTTCTTCCGCCGCGAGTGCAGCGCGACGAGCCGTCGGGCGATCTTCTCGACGATGACCTTCATCTGCTCCTGGTCGCGCCGATCGAGATTGCCGAGACGCGAGCGCCGGAGACGATCCTCCCGCAGCTCCGCCGACGCGCCAGCCCCCTGGAGCGAAAGCTGCTGCTCGACGAAGTCGCGCACCTGTTCGAACAGATAGCTGCGGGCCTCCCGCAGTTGACCAGCCTGCCCCGCACCGCCCTCGCCCGAGCGCACGGCAGCGGAGATGGCGGCATCGATCGCTTCGATGCCCATGGCGCCGAGGATCCGTTGGGTGAACAGCCCGCGCTGCGTAAAGAAGCGGATGTTCTCGACGTTCACTTCGCGTGCGGCCTGCTGCATCGCCAGTGCCAGCGCCGTCTCGTCGCGGCGCTGCACCATGTCGAGCAGATCGCCGGCCTTCCCCTCCAGTTCCTCGCCCGAGTTGGCCTCCGGCGTCTCGCCGTCGCGTCCGCGGAAGCTGTCGAAGCGGAAGAACTGGTCGAAGGTAGCGTCGAAGATCTCCTTCTCGTCCGGCGTCTTGGCGAGAGCGAGCGAAAGCGCGTACTTGAGCGCCTCGCGGTCGCCCCAACCCATCAGCTCCGCCGTCTCCATGGCGTCGAGCGTCTCGGCGACCGAGACGCGCACCTCCGCTCCGCGCAGCGCCTGGAGAAAGTTGGTGAACGTTCGCTCCATCGGGGCGCGCCTCAGGCCACCCGCGCGTCAGCCTTCTGCGCGTGCCGGGTGAATTCATAGAGCTGCTGGTCGACCGCGTGGATATCTTCCTCGAACTTGAGGAAGACGTTCAGGGTCTCCCGCACCACATCGGCGTCGAGCGAGGTCGCGTGCAGGAGCAGCAGCACCCGCGCCCAATCGATCGTCTCGCTGACCGATGGCTGCTTTTTCAGGTCCATCTCGCGAACCTGCTGCACGAAATCGACGAGCTGGACCTTCAGGCTATCGGGGATCGCCGGCACG
Source organism: Alphaproteobacteria bacterium (assembly GCA_029268305.1). Lineage (GTDB taxonomy): Bacteria > Pseudomonadota > Alphaproteobacteria > JAJUGE01 > JAJUGE01 > JAJUGE01. The sequence goes on along the minus strand of JAJUGE010000061.1, from coordinate 9,111 downwards.
CGCGCCTTGATGATGCGCTGCTCGAGCTTCGCGTCGGGGAACGGCACGAAGAGATGCAGGCAGCGCCGCTTGAGCGCGTCGCTCATCTCGCGTGTGTTGTTCGAGGTGAGGAAGACGAACGGCCGCTTCTTCGCTTTCACCGTCCCGATCTCCGGGATCGAGATCTGGAACTCGGACAGGATCTCCAGCAGGAATGCTTCGAACTCGTGATCCGACTTGTCGATCTCGTCGATCAGGAGAACGGCGCCCTCCTCGGCCGTAAGCGCCTTCAGAAGCGGGCGCGGCTCGAGGAACTGCTCGGAGAAGAAGATGTCGCTGAAACGGTGCAACTGCTCCATCGACTCGGCGAGACCGTGCGCGTCGGAGAGCACATCGCCGATCTTGTCCTTCAGGATCTGGGTGTAGAGGAGCTGCTTCGCGTACTTCCATTCGTAGAGGGCCTTGGACTCGTCCAGACCCTCGTAGCACTGCATGCGGATCATCGGCACGCCGAGATACTCGGACGTGGCGTTCGCGAGCTCGGTCTTGCCGACGCCGGCGGGCCCTTCGACGAGCAGCGGCTTGCCCAGATGGCACGACACGTAGATGGCTGTCGCGATCGGGCGGCTGCAGATGTAGTTGAGCTCGGCGAACCCTTCCTGGATGCGCTCGATCGAGGACAGTCTTTCCTGGTACTTCGCTTCCATGCCAATTTCCGTAGGGGGAGACAAATGGACCGGCGCGCCGGGCACGCGATGCAGGCGGGCCAGCGATTGTGCCCGCAGCGGCCCCGGCATACAAGTCCGCCACCTCCGCGCCCCGCGCAATGCCGCCTCCCGCGGCGGGCAGGGCTGTTTCGACTTTGTCTTACAGATGTAGGGACCTTCCGATGATCGACCAGGCTTCGCTCGCAGCGGCAATTGCCGATCGCGCCTCCTTCGCGGAGGCGATGTTCGAGGAGGCCCGCGCCGCCAGCGCCGATGTCGAGGGCGTCACCCGCCCGGCCTGGAGTGCGGCCGACATGGCGGCAGCCCGGATCCTCGAGCGTGAGGCGAAGGCGCTCGGGCTCGAGACCGAGTGGGACGCCGCCGGCAACCTCTACATGACACTGCCGGGGCAGGACCGTGCCGCCAGGGCGGTGATGAGCGGCAGCCACGTCGACAGCGTGCCGCGCGGCGGCAATTACGACGGATATGCCGGCGCCGTCGCGAGCCTCGTTGTGCTCGCCGCCTGCCGGGATCTCGACGTCACGCCGCCCGTCGACCTTCGCGCCATCGCCATGCACGGCGAAGAGAGCGTGTGGTACGGCATCGCCTACGTCGGTAGCCGTCTCGCCGTCGGCGCCTTGCCGGCGGCGGAGCTCGACCGTCTCGTCCGCGCCGATTCCGGCCGCACGCTCGCCGAGCACATTCGCGAGTGCGGATTCGACCCGGATGCTCTCCGAAAGGCGCCGCCGCCCGTCACGCCGGCGAACACGCGGGCCTTTCTGGAGCTGCACATCGAGCAGGGGCCGGTCCTGATCGACCGGAACGTGCCGGTGGCGGTCGCGACGGCGATCCGCGGCAATGTGCGCTTTCCCTATGCCCGCTGCCTCGGCGCCTACGACCATTCGGCCGCATGTCCGCGCGAGTACCGCCAGGATACGGTTCTCGCGACCGTCGAGCTGGTTTCCCGGCTGGAGCGGTTCTGGCACGAACAGGAGGCGGCCGGCGCGCCCGACACGGTCTTTACGGTGGGCAAATTCTTTACCGATCCCGCCGAGCACGCGATGACCAAGGTCCCCGGCCGCACCGACTTCACCCTGAACTTCGGCGCCACCTCGAAGGACTTCCAGGAAGCGGCACGCGCCGAGATCCACCGCCTCGCCGAGGAGATCGCGGTCTCCCGCAGCGTCACCTTCGAGCTCGGCGAGTGCGTCGGCTCAGACCCGACGCCGCTCGACCCCGTGGTGCGCGGCCACCTCCGCGACGCGGCCGCCGGTCTCGGCATCGGCTCGCACGAGATGGCCACCGTCGGCCACGATGCCTCGATCTTCGCCCGCGCCGGCATCCCCGCCGCCATGGTCCTGGTCCGCAACCAGAACGGCAGTCACAATCCGCACGAGACGATGGAGCTGGCCGACTTCATCGAGGGCGTGAAGGTTCTCGGCGGCGCCATGCTGGCGGCCGCCGCTAACCCCTGACCCTCAGGAAGCGCCACGCTCCACATTGCCGCTGCGCACCGGCACGCCGAACTCGCGGTGGCAGATGTCGGCGAGCTTCGCCACGCCTTCGCGGATGACCTTCTCCGACGGGTAGGCGAAGCAGAGCCGAAGGCGGTTGCGGCCGGCGGCTGGATCGGCCGACCATTCGGCACCGGGATTGATCGCCACCCCCTCGGCCTGTGCCGCCTGGAAGAGCTTCGTCGTATCGACCTGATCCGGCAGCGTCACCCAGAGGAAGATCCCGCCCTTCGGCATGGAGAACTCGGCCGACGCGCCGAAACTCTCGGCGACGGCTTCGACCATCACGCTCGCTTTCCGCTTCAGCGCGACCCGAAGCTCGTCCACATGGCGCTCGAACCGCCCGGGCACGTATTCGGCCAGCACCATCTGCTCGAGCGCGCCGCTGCCGGCGTCGGTCTTGAGCGGGATGATCTGCCGCATCACCGCCCAGTCCGCCACCACGTACCCGACCCGCAGCGCCGGCGCGATCGACTTCGAGAAGGAGCCGCAGTAGACGACGCGGCCGTCCTGATCCAGGGCACGGATCGCCGGCGGGCGCTCGCCCTCCCAGATCAGATCGGCGTAGCAGTCGTCCTCGAAGATCGCCACGTCGAACTCGGCCGCGACCCGCAACAGCTCCACCCGCCGCTCCGTCGGCATCACCGAGGCGGTCGGGTTCTGCACCGTCGGTATGGTGTAGATGAACTTGGGCTTCACGCCCCTGTCCTTCAGCCCTCCCAGGACCGAGCGCAGACTGTCGATGCGGATGCCGTCGCCGTCGAGCGCCACACCCACATAGTTCACGCCGAGGGCCTTGAGGCGGGTCATGGTCCCGCCATAGGTGGCCTCCTCGATCACGACGGTGTCGCCGGGCTGGAGGAAGACAGCGTTCACCAGGTCCAGCGCCTGCAACGAGCCCGAGGTGATCAGCACTTCGTCGGCCGAGCACGGCATGCCCGCCCGCGACTGCAGCAGATCGGCCACCGCCTCGCGCAACGGGCGATAGCCTTGCGGACCGCTGTTCAGACCGTAGGTCGCGAGCGTGTGCCCCTCGCGCTTCAGCACCGCGGCCGCCGCTTCGGTAAGCTCGGCGACCGGAACGGCCTCGGCGTTGTTGTGGCCGCCGATGAAGTTGTAGGGCGGGAAGCCGCTCCATGGTGCCGGCGCCGGAGGTGGAAGGTTTGGGCGAAAGCTTTTTGCGATGTCGAAGGCCATGCCTGCCGTTTCCTCGGATCTCTCGAATTTTCAACGCGCCCAGCCTAGACCACCCGGCGCGACCGAGGAACGATGAAGCGGTGTCAGACCTCCTCCAGCGACTCCTCTTCCTCCCGCTCCTCGAGGACGCATCGCAGCGCCTCGTTGGTGATGAGCCCGATCTCCGCCGCATGTTCGGCCATGTCGAAGCTGTCGGCCGACAGGACGAGCGTGCTTCCGACCGCTTCCACCGCCCGGGCGAGCCGTTGGATGTCGGCGCGTCGACCGGAATCGCTGACGTCGCGGATGTATACCGCGAGGATGCGCCCACGATGCTCGCGAACCATATCGGCGTAGATTTCCGGGTCGCGCTGGCCGCTGTCGCCGACGAGGACGAAGGGCAGATCCGGATAGACTTCGAGCATCCGGCGGATCAGCGCCTCCTTGTGCCCCTCGCCCGAATAACCCAGTGGCCGCATCAGGCTCACGCCCCAGTCTCTCAGGAACAGAACCGGTCCTTCGGGAATGCGGTGATGCACGAAAAAGGCTTCGAGCATCTCGTAGACGGTCCAGGGGCCACGCGAGACGTACAGCATCGGATTGCGGTCATGGTTCGTGCCCTCGTGCAGACCACGATAGAGAGCGGCGACACCCGGAAAGGCGACGCGGCTCTCCGCCGACCGCATGAACAGACGCCAGAACATCTTCAGCTTGTTGGCGACGCCGGTGAACATGATCGTGTCGTCGATGTCACTGATAACCGCGAAGCGGGCGGAGTCGGGCGGCACGAAGAAAAGCCCCCGTGCCTCCTCCCCTTCCTGCGGCTCGAGCAGCCGGAGATCAACCCCGTGCCATGCCTTGTCGCGATCCAGCGGCCGATCTAGCGCCAGGTCTATGGTGAGGAAGCCGCGACTATCGGCCCGGAAGGTGCCGCGGCACTCGCCGATACGTGCTTCCACCAGCGCTTCCGGCACGCCTCGGCGCAGCAGGCGGCGGATCACGTCGAACACATCCCGCAGCACACCGCGGTCCCCGGTGGCGGCGGCGCGCGGCTGCCGGATCACCCGCCCCGTGCAGAAGACGCGCTCTGAGGATCCGAAGCCGCGGAACGGCTGGACCACGATCGCCCGCGTCCTCCCGGAGCGGTACACCGGTCGCGCCAGCAAGCGCAGGACGCGGCGGACCCCCTTCGCAATCGAGGGCATCGGGCCCGGCGCTCAGGCCGCGGTCATCAGCGGGTCGCAGGCGGGTGCAAAGCTGTCGGGATCGGCCATCGCCCACCAGCGGCGAAAGATCGAGCGGTCCGGCTCGTGCAGGAGCACTCCGGGCTCCAGGAATTCGTAGACGAGATCGGCCGATCGCACCTGGTTCTCGTCCATGCGCACGCGCAGATGGTGAGGGCGCAGCTCCCACGGATTGTTGAGGCCGGCCGCGCCCACATACTGGGACAGGGCGCGGACCGTGTTCTTGTGGAAGTGATAGACGCGCGGCGCCTTGTCCGAGACGACCAGCCCCGCCTGCCGCCACTGGTTCTGGGTCGCGACACCGGTCGGGCAGTGGTCGGTGTGGCACTTCTTCGTCTGCACGCAACCGAGCGCGAACATGAAAGCCCGCGCGGCATTGCACCAGTCGGCGCCGAGCGCCAGGTTGGCGGCGAGGTCGTGCCCGTCGATGATCTTGCCGGCGACGCCGATCTTCATCTTGTCGCGCAGGTTCGTGCCGACGAGGGCATTTCGGACGAAGATCAGTCCCTCGCGCAGCGGCGTGCCGACGTGGTTCGAAAGCTCGGCCGGAGCGGCACCGGTGCCGCCTTCAGCCCCGTCGACGACGATGAAGTCCGGCGTGATCCCCGTCTTCAGCATCGCCTTGGTGAGCGCCAGAAACTCCCAGCGATGACCGACGCAGAGCTTGAAGCCTACCGGCTTGCCGCCGGAGAGCTCGCGCAACTCGGCGATCCACTCCATCATACCGACCGGGGTGGAGAAGGCGCTGTGGTTCGAGGGCGAGTGCACATCCTTGCCCACTTCGACACCGCGTGTCTCGGCGATCTCCGGTGTCACCTTCGGGCCCGGCAGCAGTCCGCCCTGCCCCGGCTTCGCCCCCTGGCCCAGCTTGATCTCGATCATCTTGACCTGGTCCAGGGTCGCCCGCTCCGCGAACTTGTCCCGATCGAAGTGCCCGTCGCGGGTCCGGCACCCGAAATAGCCGGTGCCGATCTCCCAGACGATGTCGCCGCCATGCTTCGTGTGATACTTGGAAATCCCGCCTTCCCCGGTGTCGTGATAGAAGCCGCCCATCTTCGCGCCCAGGTTCAGCGCTTCGATCGCTCTCCCGCTCAGCGAGCCGAAGCTCATCGCCGAGATGTTCAGCACCGAAGCGCTGTACGGTCGCGCACAGTGCTCGCCTCCGATCATGACCCGATAGTCGTCGACGTTCTGGTAGCGCCCCTGCAGCGAGTGGTTGATCCATTCGTGACGCGGCGAATACACGTCCATTTCGGTGCCGAAGGCTTGCACGCTCTCGACGTTCTTCGCCCGGCGATAGACCAGTGCGCGCTGCGTATGACTGAACGGACGGCCCTGATGGTCGCTGTCGAAAAGGTACTCGCGCAGATACGGCCGGAGCCACTCGAAGAACCATCGGAAATGCGCGCTGACCGGGTAGAGCCGCATCAGCGTGTGCTCGGCCTGCATCAGATCCCAGATGCCGAGAAGCGTCAGCGGAGACAGCAGCAGCAGGGGCCAGAACCAGAGGTTCGAGAACGCGAACCCGAAGGCGGCGCAGACCACGGTCAGGACTACGATGATGAAAAATGGGATGTAGCGCATAAAGTCAGCCTCCGTGTCGCTGCCCATCTAAACGGCAGGCACCCACGCAGGTTCATTATCGCGGACGAACGGGGTTGGCGAGCCGCCGGCGGATGCGGCAAGCTGCGGCAGATTTCGATGCCGTCGGTCCAGCCAAAGAAGGAACAAGAACCGATGCAATTCGCCTTCACGGACGAGCAGCGGGAGTTTCGCGACGTCCTGCGCCGCTTCCTCCAGAACAAGTCGCCGCCAGGCGAAGTGCGCCGCCTCATGGAGACCGATCAGGGTTGGGACCGTGAGGAATGGCGCAAGTTGAACCAGGACCTCGGGCTGACCGGCGTTCGCGTGCCGGAGGCTTATGGCGGCCAGGGCTTCGGCATGGTCGAGCTCGGCATCGTTATGGAAGAGATGGGCCGCGCGCTCCTCTGCGCCCCTTACTTCTCCTCGGCCGTTCTCGCCGCGACCGCCATCGCCGAGGCCGGAACCGAGGAGCAGAAGCGCGCGCTGCTGCCGTCGATCGCCGCCGGCGACACCATCGCCACCCTCGCCTTCACCGAAGACAACGGCCGATGGGACACCGTCGGCATTGAGATGACGGCGACGCCCGAAGGTGACGTCTTCCGGCTGGATGGGACGAAGAGCTTCGTCGTCGACGGTCACACCGCCGATTTGATCGTGGTCGCTGCGCGACGGCAGGGGTCGAGCGGCGACGACGGCCTCTCCTTCTTCACGGTTGCCGGCGATACAGAGGGCCTCTCGCGCCGCCGCCTCGAGACGATGGACCCGACCCGCAAGCTCGCCCGGCTCGAGTTCAGGGGTGTGAAGGCGAGCCTCCTCGGTTCCGAGGGTGCCGCCGCCGCACCTCTCGCCCGCACCCTCGACATTGCGGCGGTCGCCCTCGCGCACGAAATGGCCGGCGGCGCCGAGCGCCTACGCGAGGACGCGCTGGACTACGTCAACATGCGGGTGCAGTTCGGGCGAACCATTGCCTCGTTCCAGGTGACGAAGCACAAGGCGGCCGACATGCTGCTCGACGTCGAGCTGGCCAAGTCCGCCGCCTATTACGCCGCCGAAGCCTGCGACGAGAATGCGCCGGACTTTCCGGCCGTCGCTTCGCTCGCCAAGGCGCAGGCGAGCGACGTCTACATGCAGACCGCGATCCATGCCGTCCAGATGCATGGCGGCATCGGCTTCACCTGGGACAACGATACCCACCTCTGGTTCAAGCGCGCGCGCAGCTCCGAGGCCTTCCTCGGCGATCCTGCGTATCACCGCGAACTCATGATGCAGCGCTGGGACACCGGCGAAGAGAGGGCCTCGGCATGAGCGAGATCAACGAAGCGTCGGTCCGGAAGGAAGTCCGCGCCTGGCTCGAGGAGAACTGGGACCCGAACCGCGGCCTCGTCGAGTGGCGCAACATGCTCGCCGACAGCGGCTGGGGCATGCCGCACTGGCCGAAGGAGTGGTACGGCCGCGACCTGCCCGTCGGCCTCACCCTGGTCGTCGAGGAAGAGTTCCGCCGGATGGAGGCGGTCGGCGTCGCCAAGGCCGGCATCCGGATGCTGGCGGCGGCGACGATCCTCGCCCACGGCACCGACATGCACAAACAGAAGTTCCTGCGCCGCATCCTGACCGGCGAGGATACCTGGTGCCAACTCTTCAGCGAGCCCGGCAGCGGCTCCGACATGGCCGGCGCCACCACCCGTGCCGAGTTCAGGGGCAATAAGTGGATCGTCAACGGCCAGAAGGTCTGGACCACCAGCGCCCACCACGCTCAATGGGGGCTGCTGCTGGCGCGCACCGACTGGGACGTGCCCAAGCACAAGGGCCTCTCCTACTTCATCCTCGACATGAACCAGCCCGGCGTGACGGTGCAGCCGCTCAAGCAGATGAACGGCCACGCCTCGTTCAACCAGGTCTTCTTCACCGACGCCGAGGTTGAGCCGGAGTTCATCGTAACCGAGCCGGGGAATGGCTGGGCGGTTGCGACCACGACCCTGATGCACGAGCGGCGCGGTGCGGATTCGCTGCGCACCTGGGCAATGGGCTACGACAAGCCGGGCCGCATCTACGAGGAGGAGCGGGCCGAGATCGCGACGGTGATGGAGCCCTACAAGTGGTATCCGCAGCGCGCGGGCCGCGTCGACCTCGTGCTGCCGCGCGCGAAGGAGACCGGCAAGATCCACGACCCGATCGTGCGCCAGGAGATCGCCAAGCTCCTGACCCTGGCGAAATCGGCGGAATGGACGGCACGGCGTGCCCGCGCCGCCCAGTTATCGGGCAAACCCCAGGGCCCGGAAGGCTCGCTCGGCAAGCTCGCCTCGAGCCATGTCGCGCGCGCCGCCGCGAGGGTTCACTCGATGATCTCCGGCGCCGATGCGATGCTGACCGGCCAAGACAGCCCGATGAACGGCGTTATCGCCGAGATTCTCGTCTCCACCCCCGCCACCTCCATCGCCGGCGGCACCGACGAGATCCAGCGCAATATCATCTCCGAGCGTGTCCTCGGCATGCCCAAGGAGCCGCGAACCGACACCGACCGCCCCTTCCGCGAGGTGCCGAAGAACACGGTGACCTGAGGGAGGCGGGCTGCCGGAAACGAAAAGCCGGCACTCGTGCGGATACCTCCCGCAGTCCGTTCCCCGGCGTCGTCAGGCGATAACTGTCCGCCTCGCGTGTGGTCTGCCGGCGCCCCTCCTGGGGCGGGAGGTCCCGCCGGCAACCCGATGTCGACGAAGCATCGAAACCCTCCTGGATGCCGGCTCGATCGCGCCGCTTTTGTCGGGTGGAGGACGATGAAAGGCGGCTGGCGGAGACCGCATCTTGCATTTATTCCTAATCTCTGCCATGCTGCCGCTCCCCTTTAAGGGAGGTGGCAATAACTTTCTTCGACCTCGCACATGATCCTCACCCGGAGGAAAGAGGAGG
>JAJUGE010000060.1 GCA_029268305.1 Alphaproteobacteria bacterium | reverse complement strand
CGCGACGATGGCCGCCTTCGCGCGAGCCGCCCACGTGATTTCCGCCACGCTCGTCAACAACCGCGTCGTTCAGGCCCCGCTGGAGACGCGCGGCGCCCTCGCCGTCTGGGAAGGCGAGGCCGGCCGCGTAGTTCTGCATACCGGCACACAGATGCCGAACCGCATGAAGTCCCAGCTCCTCGAAGATCTCTTGGGCGCGGACGGAGGCGCCATCGAGATCCGGGTCGGAGACGTCGGCGGCGGGTTCGGCGGCAAGAATCCGATCTACCCGGAGCAGGCCTTGACGGTGTACGCCGCCCGCAAGCTCCGCCGTTCGGTGAAATGGATCGGGGAGCGGAGCGACGCGTTCGTCAGCGATGCGCACGGGCGCGACAACGTCAGCTTTGCGGAGCTCGCTCTCGATTCCGACGGCCATTTCCTCGCGGTCCGCGTCACGACCCATTCCAACCTGGGTGCCTACACCGCGACCGGCGGCACCGTATCGCCCACCAGCGTCGTCATGCTTCCCAATGCCTACCGCACGCCGGCCGTTCATGTCCGGGTGAAAGGCATGTTCACGAATACGGTCCCGACCGACGCCTACCGCGGTGCAGGACGGCCCGAGGTCACCTACGTGATGGAGCGGCTGGTCGAGCTCGCGGCACGGGAGCTCGGTCTCGACCCGACAGAGATCCGCCGTCGCAATTACATCCCGCCCGAAGCCTTCCCCTACACGACTCCCACCGGCCTCACATACGATGCGGCCGATTTCGTGCCGGTCATGGAAGAGGCGATGCGCCAGGCCGACTGGCAAAACATCCACCACCGACGCGAGGAGGCGCACCGGCGCTCACGCTTTCGCGGCATCGGCATGTCCAACTACATCGAGCGATGCGGCGGTGGTGGCGGCCTGAGCGAGGCGGCGCGCATCCAGTTCGACGCGGACGGCACCGCGACCGTTTACAGCGGGTCGATGTCGAACGGACAAGGTCACGAGACCGCCTTCAGCCAGATCGTCAACGAACGGCTGGGCCTCCCTTTCGAGAAGATCCGCATCATCGAGGGAGATACCGAGCTGATCCAGGCCGGTCTGGGAACTGGGGGATCGTGGTCAGTACCGATGGGCGGAGGCGCCATCGCACTCGCCGCCGACAGGATTGTGGAGAAGGCGCGCAGCATCGCCGCGCATGCGCTCGAAGCGGCCGAGGCCGATCTCTCGTTCGACGAAGGCCGCTTCACCGTCACGGGTACGGATCTCTCGATCACCCTCGAGGAAGTCGCCCGAATGGCACACGAACCGTCGCAGCTGCCGGCAGGCATGCAGCCCGGCCTGGACGAAGCCGAACGGTTCCAGCCGGAAAACTACACTTTCCCCTACGGCTGCCACATCTGCGAGGTCGAGGTCGACCCAGCCACCGGAAAGGTGGAGATCGTCGCCTATACGGCCGTCCACGATTTCGGCAGGGCGTTGAATCCGCTGCTGCTCGAAGGCCAGGTGCACGGCGGCGTGACCCAAGGCATCGGGCAGGCACTGCTTGAGCACACGGTCTACGACGGCTCGGGCCAGCTTCTATCCGGCTCGTTCATGGACTACTGCCTGCCCCGAGCCGACGATGTTCCTGCCTTCCGCTTCGTGCCGGTCGAGACCCCGACAAGCCGTAATCCGCTTGGTATCAAGGGCTGCGGCGAGGCCGGCGCCACGGGAGCGCCGCCCGCGGTCGTCAATGCCATCGTGGACGCGCTCGGCCCGCTCGGCGTCAGAAACATCGACATGCCTGCGACGCCGGAGCGCATCTGGAAGGCGATTCAATCGGTGCAGGGAGGAAGCGGTTCATGAAGATTATCGGGACACGGCTGTCACGGTACCGCAAACAGGAAGATCGCAAGGACGGCGCCTCGTATGGCGGCGAGATTCAGGTCGTCGAGATCGAAACAGACAACGGCCTGACGGGCAGAGGCTTCGCCACCGCCTCCCCGGCATCCGGTCCTCTCCTCGCCGCGATGATCGAGAACGTGCTGGGCCCGGCACTTGTCGAGGCGGACCCGTGGTTGACCGGTGATCTCTGGCAGCGAATGTACGAGACGCTGCCGCGGCGCGGCGGCGAGGGCCTCGCGCGCATCGCCCTCTCCGCCTTGGATTTCGCACTGTGGGACCTCAAGGGCAAATCCCTCGGCGTTCCCATCTCGACCTTGTTCGGCGGCCGCCGCGAGCTCGTACCGACCTACGCGAACTGCGCGCACCATCTTCCGGCCGACAAGCTCGCGGAACGGGCCGCCGAGTATGTCGCGAAAGGCCACAGGGCCCTCAAGATCCGCGGCACCCGAACCTTCGTCACGCCGGCCGAAGCGACGGAGCGGGTGCGGCAGGTGCGCGCCGCCGTCGGATCCGACGTCAGAATCATGGTCGACGTGAACGGCACCTGGGACGTGGACACCGCCGTCCAGCAACTCAAGCTGTGGGAACGCTACGACGTCTACTGGCTGGAGGAGCCGGTCCCGCCGCAGGACCTGCCCGCCTATACGCGCGTGAGAGCTAGGGCCGGTCGCACCTACATCGCCGGCGGCGAGCAGCACGCCGGCGTAATGGAATTCAGAGCGCTGATCGAGGGCGGCTGCGTCGACGTCCTGCAACCGAATGCGGCCATCACCGGCGGAATCACCGACTGGCTTCGCATCCACTCACTGGCCACGGCCTACGGCGTGCCGCTCTCACCCTGGAACCTGCAGCCGATCCACCTGCACATGGCCGCCGGACTCCCGAACGTCCAATGGATCGAGTACTTCATGCCGGACAACGCCCTTCTCGCCTTCCAGACCGAGTTGTTCACCGGCCCGAAGCTCCGCGAGACGAGGACCGACGAGGGCATCTTCCTGATGGCGCCGAATGCACCGGGCATCGGTCTCGAGCTCGACCCGGAGCTCGCAGACCGCTGCAGGGTCCGCAACTGACGATCGGATGAGGTCCGTCATGCACATCTTGCCACCCGCGGAAGTCGGCATGGCGGCCGACCAGGTCGACACACCCGCTCTGATCCTCGACCTCCCGAGGTTCGAGCGCAATCTGGAGCGCATGGCGGCCACGGTTCGCCGTCTCGGGGCCGGACTGCGGCCCCATGCCAAATCGCACAAATGCCCGGCGATCGCCCGGCGTCAGCTGGAACTGGGCGCGGTGGGTGTCTGCACCCAGAAAGTGTCCGAAGCGGCCGTGATGGTCGACGGCGGGGTCGCGAACGTGCTCGTCACCAACGAGGTCGTCGGCGACCGGAAGCTCGACCGCCTCGCGGCACTCGCGACGCAGGCCTGGGTCGGCGTCTGCGTCGACAACGCGGACAACGTCGCGGCCGTGGACGCCGCCGCCCGCCGCTTCGGTGCCACCGTGCACGTCCTCGTGGAGATCGACGTCGGAGCGAAACGCTGCGGCGTGCCGCCAGGACAGCCCGCGCTCGATCTCGCCCGCGCGGTCGCCGAGATGCGCAATCTCAGCTTTGCGGGGCTCCAGGCCTATCAGGGACGTGCCCAGCACATTCGTGATGCCGGAGAGAGACACGATGCCGCCCGACAGGCCGCAGCCGTAACCGCCGAGACCGTGGCGCTGCTCGAGCGCAACGGTCTTCCATGCACGATCGTCGGCGGTGGCGGCACCGGCACCTACGAAGTCGAGGCGGGTAGCGGTGTCTACAACGAGGTTCAGGCCGGCTCCTATATCTTTATGGACGCGGACTACGGCCGCAACCTCGGGGCGGACGGGGAGTCGGTCCGCGATTTCGAGCAATCTCTTTTCATCCTCTCTACCGTGATGAGCCGCCCTACGGCCGAGCGTGTGATCGTCGACGCGGGGCTGAAAGCCTACAGCGTCGATTCCGGCATGCCATTGATCCACGGCATGAGCGGCCAATCCGTGCAGCGGGCGTCGGATGAGCACGGTGTCTTCGACTTGCAACCGGGCATGCCGAACTTCCGCTGCGGGGCGAAGGTGCGGCTGGTCCCCGGCCACTGCGATCCGACCGTGAACCTGCACGAATGGATCGTCGGAATTCGCGAAGGCATCGTCGAGTGCATCTGGCCGGTGGCGGCGCGCGGCGCGGTGTTTTGAGCCCTCGGCTGCTATCGCAGGAAGGCTGGACAGGAGCAACCGACTCGCGACCGCGAGGGATCGGGTCGTCAAGTGCATGCTTGCGAAGCGAACGCAAATCATGAAAGTTGGCGCCTCAAAGACAGGCCGTTCGCGAACAGGGGTACAATTCGCCTTGGACAAATCGGAGCGCTACGAGGGGAACCTCAGGAGCGCGGTCAGCCGCTTGCTGACAGCGCTCGCCATGATCGCAGTCCTTGCGCTGACGGGATTGACCTCGATCGCGCCGGCGCCGGCACAAATCATGGGCGACTCTATACCGAGCCTGCCGAGCGACCTCGGCCCGCTCATCGAGCAGCAGATGGAGCGCACGGGAGACGGATCTCAGTCGCCGGATCTCGCACCCGAAGATACCGTTATCACTCCAGAGGCGGAGGGCGCGCTCGCGCCTGCCCTGTCCGCGCTCGAAGAGAGCTATTCCAGACGCGCCGGCAGGCCGTTGCGCCTGATCGGCCGCCGCGCCTTCGGTTCGGGCCAGCCAGTGACGATTCGGCAGACGGGTGCGATCCAGGACAGCTATGTTCTCGGGATCGGCGACGAGATCGTTCTGACCCTGCGCGGCCCCGATGGCGGCACATACAGGACACGGGTCAACCGGGACGGCAACGTCATCATTAGGGATCTCCCGCCGATTCCAGCCGCAGGGTTGAGCTTCGGCCAGTTCCGGGAAGCGCTGGCCGAGCAGGTGCGTGCCGTGTACATCGAATCGGAGGTATTCGTCTCCCTAGGCGAGGTCCGTCAGATCTCCGTGATGATCAACGGAGAAGTGCGGTCGCCCGGCATCGTTCAGTTGAACGGCCTCGCCAATATCGTGGACGTGATCCATCTCGCCGGCGGGATCGCGCCGACAGGAACGCTGCGCAACATTCGTATCCTCCGGGGCGACCGCACCGTGCGGGTCGACCTCTACGACTTCATCCTCGGGAGACGCGGAACCGAGGATTTCGGCATCGCCGAGGGCGACCAGATTTTCGTGCCCGTCCTCGGGTCGACCGTCGCGGTCGCCGGTGAAGTGAAGCGGCCGGGGGTCTTCGAGCTCGATCCGGGAACCTCGTCCATCACGGCCAACGATCTCCTCGAGCTCGGCGGTGGCACTGTGGGTCGCGGCCCCTACTCCGTCACGCTGCTCCGCATCCTGCCGAACGGCAAGGAAGAGCTGGTGCAGCTCGGAAGTGCCGGGGACCAGACCATGCAGGACGGCGATATCCTGCTCGTCGAGCCGAAAGTCGATGCCGCGATAGGCCGGGTAGCTCTGACCGGACACGTGAAGTTGCCGCGAGATTACCCGCTCGAGTCCGCCCGCTCGGTGCGCCGAATGATCTCCGACCTCAGTGACCTGCAGCCGCAGCCCTATCTACCGTTCGCGGTGGTCGAGACGACCGATCCGCGGTCGCTGACCAGGGATTTCAGGGCCTTTAATCTAGGCGCGCTACTCAGGGGCCGCGGAGACGTGCCGCTCCGGGATGGAGACAGGGTCTTCGTCTTCGGCATGGAGGACATCGCCTTCCTCACTTCGTCGAACGTCGCCCAGGCATTGCGCGGCGAAGCATCCCCAGCAGGGCAGAGCTGCCGAGGGCTGCAGTTCCTTGCTAGGTGGGTGAGGAGCAACCCGGACGGTGAGCTTGCATCCGGCCAGTTTGCCGAGGCGTTCGGCGACCTCGTCAGCGGTCCGCGAGTGTGCCCGGCGCTATTCGATCAAGCGCCCGAGTTGCTCACCTATCTCCTGCAGAACTCCGTGATGCTGCGGGGCAATCTGCTACGGCCGGGGGTGTACCCCATCGTGGATCCGAATCAAGTCGCCGATGCGCTCGCGATCGCCGGCGCAGAGCAGGACGCTCGTCAGGTCGATATCCTGTCGGCGCGTCCGACCGGCCGGCGAACCGCCTCCTCCGCCGGCGGAATCGTCGAAATCAAGCAGGCGCGCGTCCGGCTCACCGGACACGTTCGTTTCCCCGGTACACGCAGCCTCGGTTCGGCGCCGATGCTGAGCCAGCTGATCGGCGACATCGATGTCTATCAGGAAAACCCTTATCTCCTGTTCGCCTTCATTTCTCGGATCGACCGGCAGACGTTTGCCCGCCAGGCGATCTACTTCAATCCCTCTGAGATCATCTCGGGCAAGACGGATATCCGCCTCGAGGACCGCGATGTGGTCCGGATCTTCGGCTTTTCCGAGATTAGGAACTACCTGAACATGGCGGCCGTCGAAGCCGGCTCACTTCCCGGCCAGGATGCTCAGACGCGGCAAGCTGCCCAAGCTGCCGAAACGTTCACCGGCAGCGCGACGCAGGGTCGCTTCGTTCAACAGGGCGCCGGCATGAACCCGGGCATGAGTTCCGGCATGACCGGAGACATCCCGTTGTCTGCTGCAGCGCCCGGATTAGCTGGCGGTTTACAGACGGCCATGCCAACTCTTTCGGACACTGGCTCCGCCGGAGATGCGGACGCCGGGGTGTTCACCGAGGTCGGCCTCCAGCGGATGCTCGCGAACAACTCCGTCGCGGTGGTCGGCGAGGTGATGTTGCCGGACCGTTACCCGGTCGCAGGCGATGTTACTCTGGAGGATCTTCTGCGGACCGCCGGCGGCACGACCCGGCAGGCGGACCGGACCGCAGTCGAGCTCACGCGTTTCCTCGAAAAGGGATCCGACTCCCGAGTGGGGGTGGAGCGCGTGATGCTCAATATCGACACCGTCAGCGAAGCGCAGGTCGCGGTCGCACCGGGCAACGTCGTTCGTGTCAATCCGCTCGCGGTTGCGCGCGAAGACGGCTTCATCGAGGTCTCGGGACAGGTGCATCGCCCGGGCCGCTACGACATCGTCGCGGGCGAGCGCCTGTCCTCGGTCCTGCGCCGCGCCGGAGGGCTCAAGGACAGCGCCTATCCCTATGGCGCCGTCTACACCAGGGAAAGCGTGAAGGAGACCGAGCTCGAAGGCCGGCAACGCGCGATCGCCGAGCTCAATCGAGCACTGGCCTCCGAGCTTTCTCGCGGAGAGAGCCAGCGCGAGGGCGGCCTCAGCGCCGACAGCGCAGAGGTGATCCAATCGCTCATCAGCCGCCTCGAGAGCGCGGAGGTACTCGGACGCGTTGTCGTCGAGACGGACCCGAACGTGCTCCGCGCTCATCCCGGCAGAGACATGCTCGTCGAGCCCGGGGATCGACTGGTCATTCCGCGGCGCCCCTGGTTCGTCCACATTTCCGGTGAAGTGTTCAATCCGGGAGCACAGCAGTTCGTGCGCGGTCGGGATGTCTATGACTATATCGACGCCGCCGGTGGCCTCACGGCCGATGCGGACAGGAGCAAGATCTTCCTGGTGGGGCCCGATGGCTCCGCGCGACAGATTTCCTCCTCGTCGTGGAGTGCAGGACTTGGACCGGACGCGATCGCGCCCGGCTCGGCGATCATCGTTCCGCGCGATCTCCGCCCATTCGATCTCATGGAGTTCACGGTCAATATCGCCGATATCCTCAGCAAGCTGGCGATAAGCGCAGCCTCGATCTCGGTTATCTCGAGATGAGCCAGCGGGTCACCACAATGGAAGGCACCACGTTACGCAGGACTTTCCTGATAGCGGCATTGATCTGCGTGCAACCTGCCGTGGCCAATGCTGTAGACGCACGAGACATGGACCGGCTCCAGACTTCCCGCGTTTGCGAACGCTGCGACCTCCGTGGCGCCGTGCTGAAGGGCCTCGACCTGAGGGGTGCCCGCCTGAGCGGCAGCAATCTCCGACAGGCGGACCTGAAGGAAAGCAATCTGAGCCGGGCCGACCTCGTCCGCGCTGATCTCCGGCGGGCGGAGCTCGAAAAGTCGTTGGCGGCGGAAGCGGACCTTTCCGGCGCTCAACTCCGGGGGGCGGATCTGGAGAAGGCCGACTTCACGCGCGCGGTCTTCGACTCGGGGGATCTTCGCGAAGTGGACCTCGAAGGGGCGACTCTCCCCGGCGCCGTGCTGGACGGGGCAGACGCGCGCGGTACCGGCATGAAGCGGGCCGATCTCTCGGGTGTGAGCGCGATCTCGGCGGATCTTCGCGGCGTCAATCTCGAGCGTGCCAAGATCAACAACGCCGATTTACGAGAGGCGAATCTGGAGCGCGCAAATCTGGAGCGGGCCAACCTCTCGAGCAGCAATCTCTCCGGCGCAAACCTGAGCAATGCAAACCTTCGTCGCGCCGATCTTTCAGGCGCGGATCTGCGGGACGCCGATCTCTCCGAGGCCGTTCTCCGGCTGACAATCCTGTCAGGTGCGAACCTCGAAGGCGTCCGAGGACTCGACGCAGATGAACTAGCGCAGGCTTGCGGTGATGAAGCGACGCGGCTTCCGCGTGGCTACGAATCCCGACGCTGCGATTGATCAGACGACCGCGTCATCGAATCTCCGACAGCGAACAGGGATCGGCCGTAGTGAATCGTCTCGCACAGCTCTTGCTTGTCCTGACGCTTGCCGCGGTGCTCGGCGCCTGCACGACGAGGCCGAGCCCCGGACCGACGATCGTGGAGCTCCGCATTTCCGCTGCCGAAGGCATCAATCCCGGCGTGGCCGGCGACGGCCTGCCGGTGCCCGTGCGCGTCTACCGGCTCGCCTCGACCACCGCCTTCGACGCCGCGACCTTCGAAGAAATCTACCATCACGAGATGAAGACCCTCGGCGGTCACCTCGTCGGCATCACCGAATTCGTCCTCTTCCCGGGTCAGGCCGAAACGATCACGCGCGAGTTCAACGAGCGCGAGCGTTATTTCGGCATCCTCGTCGCCTACAAGAACGGGGTGCCGAAATGGCGCGCCTCGACCACGATAACGCCCGGGGAGAAGACCGTACTCGAGGCACGGCTCGGCCACGACGGTGTGACCCTCGACAAGATGTGAGTCGAGCGGGTCCGGCGCGTCGGCAGCTGTGTCAGCCGTTCCCGCCGGCGGCCGCCCGAGGAAAAGCCGGGACGTTGTCGATGAGTCTCGCCTTGCCGAGCCACGCCGCCCCGAGCACCCGCGCCTCGCCCTCCAGGCGTTCAATCGGGCGGAGCGTGCCGGCCTCCCGCACCTCGACATAATCGACATCTCGGAACCCGGCGCCCCGGATCTCCTCGATCGCATCCGCGGTTAGCTTGGACGCCGGCTGGCCCTCGACGAGCCCTTCAGCGACTCGGCAGAGTGCACGGTTCAGTGCGGGCGCCACGCCCCGCTCCGCGGCCGTCAGATAGGCATTCCTCGACGACAGCGCGAGCCCGTCGGCCTCGCGCACGGTCGGCACGCCTACGATCTCCACCGGGATGTCGAGATCGCTCGTCATCCGCCGGATCACCTGAAGCTGCTGATAATCCTTCTCGCCGAAGAACGCGACGTCTGCCTGAGTCTGCATGAACAGCTTGGTGACGACAGTGGCGACTCCGTCGAAGTGGCCTGGCCGATGGGCACCACAGAGGCCCTCGCTGACCCCGCCCACCGAGATTGTGGTCGCAAACGACTGCGGGTACATGGTCTCGCCCGTCGGCGCATAGAGCACATCCGGCCCATAAGGTGCGAGCTGCTGCCGATCCGCTTCTTCGGTGCGTGGGTAGGCTGCGAGATCGTCGGCGCGCTCGAACTGCTTCGGGTTCACGAACAGCGTCACGATCACCCGGTCGCATCGTTGTTTCGCCGCCTCTACCAGGGCGAGATGACCGGCATGCAGTGCCCCCATGGTCGGCACGACACCGACGCTCTCGCCGTCACGTTTCCAGCCCGTAACATGTCCTCGAAGATCCGCGATCGTGCGGACCGTGACGATGGAGCTCGACATCTACCCTCCGGCAGCTCGCCGCTGCCCTCCCCCGATCCGACCTTCTTCAGCCCGTCGAAGACGAAGTTGCGACTTGCAGGTTGGAGGGAAAGCAATGCTCCGGTCCGGGGAACGAGCGTGCCCGAACCTCACTGGCATAGGCCTGCACCGCGCGTTGAAGCTCGACGCCGAGGTCGGCATATCGTTTCACGAACTTGGGTTTGAAATCGGGGAACATCCCGACGATGTCCTCGGTGACCAGAATCTGGCCATCGCACGCTGGTGAGCCGCCAATCCCGATCGTCGGGACCGACACCCTAGCGGTCAGCTCGCGGGCCACCGGCTCGATCGTCTTCTCGACCACAATCCCGAAAGCCCCGGCCTCCGCGACCGCGACACCATCCGCGATTATGCGCTCGGCCTCCTCACGCGAGCGTCCCCTGACCTTGTAACCGCCCAGCACATTCACCGACTGCGGCGTCAGGCCGACATGTCCGAGGACGGGGATTCCGCGTTCGGTTAGGAAGCGGATCGTCTCCGCCATCGCACGCCCCCCTTCGAGCTTGACGGCCGCGCACCCGGTCTCGCACATGACTCGCGCTGCCGCATCGAAGGCCTGCTGCGGCGAAGCCTCGTAAGATCCGAATGGCAGATCGACGACGACGCATGCGCGGCTGGCGCCACGCATCACCGCCTGCCCATGCGCGATCATCATGTCGAGGGTGACGCCCAACGTGCTCGGCAGCCCGTAGACGACCATCCCCAACGAATCACCGACGAGCATCAGGTCGACGTCGCCATCGATCAGCTTCGCCATCGGAGTGGTATATGCAGTCAGGCAGACGATCGGATCGCCGCCTTTGCGCGCAGCGATCTCCGGAGGGGTGATTGACCTTATGCGAACTGCCTTGCTCACGCGCCTCTCCAGCGGGGCCGAAACGAGCGGAACTCTAGCCGGAACTTGCCTCTGTGCAAATCCCGCCCGCGCGGGAAGAGCGCGCCTCCACTCTTCGGACGGCGAACGTTCAGGCGAGAAAACCAAGGGCCGGCCGCCCTTTGGACGCCGGCCCTCACGCACGTCGACCTCAGCAGCGAATCGGCGGAGTGCCTAGGATCCATTCCGACTCTGCGGGAACACATTTCCTCCCGCATGGAATTAGGTGCAGCCCAAGGTCGTAGTCGCTTATATATGGGAACGGAGCGGCGTCGCGACAAGTGGAGAGCTTGCAAAAGGCACCCGCTGGCACTCCTAGCCGGCGCTTGCGAAGCACGGCGCAAACCCTAGGATGCGCCCATGTCTTCCTCCCCAGAATCCCGCCCGCCGCTGCCGATCGTACGGCTCCTTCCCCGCAAGCATCGTCGGTTCAAATCCGGTCATCCCTGGATTTATGCCAACGAGATCGAGATGACGCCGGAGCTGAAGCACCTGCCCGCGGGCGAGCTCGTCGCCGTCGCGAACTCGGGCGGCGATCTGCTCGGGACCGCCCTCTTCAACCCGCGCTCGCTGATCGTGGCACGCGGTATCTCGAACGAACCGGGCCAGCTTTTCGACCGCGAGCTCATCTCCCGGCGGCTCGAGGAGGCGCTCTCGCTGCGGGAGCGGCTCTTCGATACTCCCTATTATCGCCTCGTTCACGCCGAAGCCGACAGGCTGCCGGGGCTGATCGTCGATCGCTATGGCGATGTCATCGTTTGCCAGGCCAATACGGCCGGTGTGGAGCGGGTCGAGGGCGAGCTGCTGGAATGCCTGGATGAACTGATCGGTCCGCGCGCGGTGGTGATGCGGAACGACAGTCAGGTCCGCGCCCTGGAAGGGTTGGAAGCCGATGTGCGTCTGGCGCGGGGCAGCGTCGTCGGTCCGGTGGAGGTGCGCGAGAACGGCTCCGTATTCCTGACCGATATCACCGGTGGACAGAAGACGGGCTGGTTCTTCGATCAGCGTGACAATCGGTCTCACATGGCGCGATTGTCCCGCAGCGCGCGCGTTCTCGACCTCTACAGCTATCTCGGCGGCTTCGGTATCCAGGCGGCCGCAGCAGGTGCTGACCATGTGACGCTGGTCGACCGCTCCGAGCAGGCGTTGTCGCTCGCCGAACGCTCGGCCGACCTCAACGGCGTTTCCGCCCGGTGCAGCTTCGTCCGGGCATCCGCCTTCGAAGAGATGGCACGTCTGGGAAAGGCCGGGGAGCGCTTCGATGTCGTCATCGTCGACCCGCCTGCCTTCGTGCGCTCACGCAAGGACCTCGCCGCCGGGTTGCGCGGCTACCGCAAGATGGTGCGGCTGGCGGCCGGCCTCGTCCGCGCCAAGGGCTTCCTGTTCGCGGCGTCGTGCTCGCACCACGCCTCGCCAGAGCTGTTCGCGGAACAGGTCAGGCATGGCCTCGCGGATGCCGGGCGGAACGGCCGGATCCTTCGCAGAACCGGCGCCGGCCCCGACCATCCGGTACACCCTTTTCTGCCGGAGTCGGCTTATCTCAAGGCCGAAGTGCTCCAGCTCGACTGACCCGGCGGTCAGCCCCTGGCGCGAGCGACGATGAAAAGGCGCGGGAACGGATAGAGCGTCTCTCCGCCCGGGCGTTTCGGATAAGCTTCCGCAAGACGCGCGCGGTAGATGTCGAGGAACCGGCTCAGCTCGTCCTGGGCCAGACCTTCGAGGACCGGACGGAGCCCCGTTCCCTTCACCCATTCCAGCACCGGATCCTCTCCTGTGAGGACCTGGTGGTACCGCGTCTCCCATATGTCGAGCGAGGCCGCGAGCGGGCGCAGCAGGTCGTAGTATTCGTGGGCTTCCGCCACCCATTTGCGCGCCACCGTGCGGCGCAACTCGCTCGAGCCGAAGCCTCCCTCTTCCAGCGTCTCGCGCATGAGGCGGTGCGACGGCTCTCCCCAGCTCAACGGCATTTGCACG
This sequence comes from Alphaproteobacteria bacterium, assembly GCA_029268305.1. Classification (GTDB taxonomy): domain Bacteria; phylum Pseudomonadota; class Alphaproteobacteria; order JAJUGE01; family JAJUGE01; genus JAJUGE01. Next base: position 9,511 of record JAJUGE010000060.1, on the reverse strand, counting down.
GCCAGTAACCCGCGCGGGGCGAGCGAGCGCATGAGCTTCGGGAAGATCTCGCTGTGGCCGTCCACCCACTGCAACATGGCGTTGGAATAGATGACGTCGAGCGGCTCCGATGGCGCCCAGGCCCGCACATCGAGCTGTTGCCAGTCCACCCGGCTCGGCACCGCGGATGCCTTCTCCAGCATCGCATTCGAATAATCCGAACCGACGACGCTCGCCTCCGGCCATCGCTCCGCCATCAGTCGGGCGATCTCGCCCCCACCGCAGCCGAGGTCGTGGACCTGCTTCGGCGACGGGTGGTCGACGCGGGCGAACAGCTCCAGCGCCGGACGAAGCCGATGGTCGCCGTATCGGTGATACTGGTCCGGATCCCAGGCGACTCGGCGCCCGCCCTCCATCGCTGCGGCCATCATTCCTCCCTCGCCCTATTTTTTCCGGTTGTCGAACGCGTGTTTGATCAGAAAGAAAATAAAGCCGCAACTGAACACGAAAAGCGCGAGGCCGATCGTATAGAACGTTCGCTCCTGGGCATAAGCGGCGAGGATGAGCCCCAGCAACGCCATGATCCCCATGACTCCGCCGAGGACCCAGGAGCCGATCCCGTGTTGGTTGTTCATCCCGATTTCCATTCCACGTCGCCTCTCATTCAGGCACGGGTGAAGTCAAACCCCAAGAGCTGCGACTCTGCAACAGTCGGCGAGACGGCGCTCGACCATCTGCACCGCGACATAAAGCGGCATGCCGCGATACCTATCCAAATCGTGCCAGGAAGCGCACGAGCTTGCGTGTCGTCGGGCCGAACAGCTTCGGAGTGAAATACGTGCCGGCCGCCGATTTGGAGATCTCCGAGAACGTGGGATAGGGCGCGATGACCGAAGCGAAGGCGGAGATCTTCATCCGCTGCCGGACCGCCATCACCCACGGCAGGATCAACTCCCCGGCGTGGGGCGCCACGATCGACGCACCGAGGATCCGGCCCCTCTTCCCCACGACGACCTTTATCAGGCCGTCGGTAGACCGCTCGGCAACGGCTCGATCGTTATCGTCGAGAAAGTGACGCAGTATGCGGAAATCGATGCCATCCGCCCGTGCCTTCGCCTCGCTGACGCCGACATGGGCGAGCTCCGGCTGGGTATAGGTTACCCAAGGCACGGCCCGGGTGTCCGCCTTAGCGGGCAATCGGAACAGCGCGTTGCGCAGCACGACGCCGGCATGGTGCGCAGCGACGTGGGTGAACTGCAGCCCTCCGAGCACGTCGCCCACGGCGAAAATCTTTGGATTGGTGGTGCGCAGGCGCGCGTCGACCCGGATTCCTGCCGACGAGTGCTCGACCCCTGCCGCTTCCAGCCCGAGGCCATCCACGTTCGGACGGCGCCCGGCGGCGATCAGAAGATGCGAGGCTGCGAGCCTGGCGGGGCCGCCGTCGCCACGCACGTTGACGATCAAGCCCTCGGCGGCCTTGGCCACCGAGACGACGCCGGCTCCTTCCCTCAGATCGACGCCCTCCTGCCGCAGCCGCGCCCGGACGAACTCGACGAGCTCGGGATCGTCCTTGCCGAGGATCGCGCCCTTCTCCACCAGCGTCACGGCCACTCCGAGGCGCCGGTGCGCCTGCACGAGCTCCACGCCAACCGGTCCGCCGCCCAGAACCACCAGATGGGAGGGGCGCTCCCGATTGGCGAAGACGGTTTCGTTCGTCAGAAATGGGACGGTCTCGAGTCCGGTAATTTCGGGAACGGACGGCGAGGCACCGGTGGCGATCACGAACCGACGGGCGCGGATCGTGAACTCACCCGCCCGGACTTCGTTGCGGGCAGTGAAGCGCGCGTGCTCCCGGATCACTCGAACGCCGAGGCCTTCGAAGCGCTCGGCAGAATCGTGCGGCGCGATCGCACGGATCACGTCTGCGACCCGATCGAGCACGTCGGCGAAGTCGATCTCCGGCTCCGCAGTCTCAATGCCGAAGCGATCCGTCTCGCGCACCGACTGCGCGGCCGCCGCGGCGGCGATCATCGCTTTCGAAGGAACGCAGCCGTAGTTGAGGCAATCGCCGCCCATCTCGCCCTTTTCGATCAGCACCGTTCTGGCGCCCATCTGGGCTGCGCCGGCCGCCACCACGAGCCCCCCCGTGCCGGCTCCGATCACGCAGATGTCGGGCTCGAGTATCACCGCTCGGCCGTTCCTCGGACGCTCGCGCTGGACGTGCCCGAGGGCGCGGCCTGGAAGGGCTGCTGCTCTCCTGTCGCATTGCGCCGGCGCCGAAACCGCCGGTAGACCACCGGCAGGAGCGACAGAACCGCGAGACCGGTGATCGGAAGCAGAACTGCGGGATCGAACAGCACGTCGAGTTTCGGACTCTCACCGGCATCGAGAACCGCGCCGAGACCGTTGCCGATCAGGGCGTAAACGATGGTGGCCGGGATTATGCCGAGCCCAGTGGCGACCACATAGCTCCGAACGCTGATGCGTGTGAACGCGGGAGCGATGTTGACGAGCCAGAACGGGAAGATCGGAATCAACCGCAATGTGAGCAGATAGCTGAAGGCGTCCTCCTCGAACCCGCTCGCCACCCGGTCGATGCTCTGCCCCGCTCTGGTGCGCAGCATCCGTCCGAACGCCGTGCGGGCGGCCAGGAAGATCGCAGTGGCACCCGCCGTCGCTCCGCACACGACGGCGATGGTGCCGAGGACCGGTCCGAAGAGAAAGCCGGCGGTGAGAGTCAGGAGCGCGCCCGCAGGCAGCGAGACGGCGACTGTCAGAGCGTAGATGCCGATGAAGGCGACCACCGCCGCCCACCCCACGCGCTCGACCCATGCGATCAGGGCTTCCCGGTTGTCGCGCAACGTTTCGAAGCTGAGATAATCGTCGAGGCCGAGCGCGACGATCGCGACCAACACGCCGACCAGGACCACCGCCGGCCAAACCCGCAATTGCCGTTTCTGCGGCGCTCCGGCGGACTCCGGCGCGCCGGAGTCCTCATGCGACCACATTATTGCCCACCGTCTCTCCGGCCCCGCTCTTGTCCGCCGCGCCCAAGGACGAAGCGGACGGGGGAATCCGATGATGATATATACCTCGCCGGCGGCGCGGCCCATTCATGGGCCGGAAATAGCTAATGAGACGAGCCCGTGAGCCGATGCCGCGGGCGGTTCGGATTGACTTGGCAGACCCTTGTCCGTATACACGCCGACCTGTCGACGTGAGACGATTCTTATCAACGGAGTTCAATAGTGAAGCGGACCTATCAGCCGAGCGTGCTGGTGCGCAAGCGTCGGCACGGGTTCCGTGCCCGCAAGGCGACCGTCGGCGGACGTTGGGTGTTGAAGCGGCGCCGCACGCGGGGGCGGAAGCGCCTTTCGGCCTGACGGAGATGCCGCGGGGTGGGCGCTCGACCGGCCCGGTTGAAAAAGCGTGCCGAGTTTCTGGCCGCCGCCGCCACCCGGCGCAGATTTTCGACCCCAAGCCTGGTGTTACAGGTTCGTCGGCGCCCCGAAGCGGGCGATGACGGGCCGCGGCTGGGTTTGACGGTCACAAAGAAGGTCGGCAATGCCGTCGAGCGTAACCGGGTGCGTCGTCGCCTCAGAGCGGCGGCCGAGGCTACGCTCGGCGATCACGGCTGCCCTGGCCACGACTATGTAGTAATCGGGCGGCGCGGCACTCTAAGGCGGCCGTTCGCCGCAATCGTCGCCGACCTGAAGCTTGCCATGTCGAGACTGGGAGCTTTTCGGCGAGAGGCATGTGAGCCGATCGGATGAGCGTAACCGGAGCGATTGTGTCCTGGCTGTTGCGCGGCTTGATCACTATCTATCGGGTGGCGATCTCGCCGTTCCTTCCCGTCTCCTGTCGCTATCTGCCGACCTGTTCGGCGTACGCTCTGGAGGCCATAGAGCGGCACGGCGCCTTCCGGGGCACCCGCCTCGCCATAGGCCGACTGGCTCGGTGCCACCCATGGGGTGGCGACGGCTACGACCCGGTGCCTGAGGAACGTCACTACCACCATGCCGCCACGAGGGCGGCTTCCGACCTTCACCGTTAAGCGACCGGGTACCGGCCGAGGCTCATCGATGGATCAGCGCAACCTCCTCATAGCCATCGCGCTTTCCATGGCTATCCTGTTCGGGTTCCAGTATCTGATGGGTCCGCCTCCGCCGCCTCCCGGTGAACAGGCCAGCGAAGAGGCGCAGGTCGACGGCGCTGGTCTGCCTCAGCCGGCAACGACCACCTCGACAGCTCCCGGCGCTCCTCCGGTCGTGGACCGCGCCGAGGCGCTCGCGAAGGCTCCGAGAATAGATATTCGCTCGCCGCGGATGCAGGGCTCGATCTCGCTGGCGGGCGGACGACTCGACGACGTGACGCTTCCGGATTACCGGGTGACGGTGGATCCGGACAGTCCCCAGATCACCGTGCTGTCTCCCGCCGGGACGCCGACCGCCTATTACGCCGAGTTCGGTTGGGTGCCTTCCACTCCAAGCATCCCGGTACCGGATTCGAGCACTGTGTGGGAAACCCAATCCACCGAGCTGACCCCCGACGATCCTGTCGTGCTGACCTGGGACAACGGCGCAGGCCTGCGCTTCACGCGCACTTACGAGCTCGACCAGAATTTCATGGTCACCGTGACCCAGAGCGTGGAGAACAGCGGCGGCGAGCCGGCAACTCTCTTCCCGTACGGCCTCATCTCGCGGACTGGCACGCCCGAAACCTCCGGCTTTTTCATCCTTCATGAAGGACCGGTCGCCGTTCTGGATGGCACTCTCCGCGAGATCGACTACGACGAGCTGCAGGACGAAGGCAAGGTCGAGGCCGACACGACCGGCGGCTGGCTCGGGATCACGGACAAATACTGGCTCGTCTCGCTGGTCCCCGACCAGGCAGCGCCCGTCAAGGCCCGGTTCACGCACACGTTGGCGGGCCAGTCCGACAAGTATCAGGCGGATTATCTGGGCGAAGCCATGACTGTCGCCCCCGGAGCCACGAGCCAGGTCACGAACCGGCTTTTCGCCGGCGCCAAGGAGACGCACCTCCTCGACAGCTATCGTGACGAACTCGGCATCACGCGGTTCGATCTCGCCGTTGACTGGGGCTGGTTCTACTTCCTGACGAAGCCGATCTTCTACGCGCTGCACTGGCTGAAGGTGCATACCGGCAACTTCGGCGTCGCAATCCTGTTGCTTACGGTCGCCATCAAGCTCCTCTTCTTCCCGCTGGCCAACAAGTCCTACCGGGCCATGAGCAAGATGAAGGCGTTGCAGCCGGAGATGATGAAGCTCCGGGAGCGCTACGCCGACGACAAGCAGCGGCTCAACCAGGAGCTGATGGCCCTCTACAGGAACCAGAAGGTTAATCCTGCCGCGGGCTGCCTGCCGATCCTCGTCCAGATTCCAGTATTCTTCGCCCTGTACAAAGTGCTGTTCGTCTCGATCGAGATGCGTCACGCACCCTTCTTCGGCTGGATCAAGGATCTTTCCGCACCCGACCCGACGAACATCTTCGAGCTGTTCGGCCTGCTTCCCTGGGACGCGCCCGAGTTCCTGCACTTCGGTGCCTGGCCGCTGATCATGGGCCTGACCATGTTCCTGCAGATGAAGCTCAATCCGCAGCCGGCGGACCCGGTGCAGGCGAAGGTTTTCATGTTCATGCCGCTGATCTTCACCGTGCTGCTCGCGGGCTTCCCGGCCGGGCTGGTGATCTACTGGGCGTGGAACAATACGCTTTCGATCGCGCAGCAATGGGTCATCATGCGCCGCGCCGAGGCCGACGAACGCAAGAGCCTCGCCAAATCGGCGAGCAAGTGAGCGGCGATCCGCCACCTCCGACTGACCCGCTCGAGAGCGAAGAAGCTCTCGAGCGGGGTCGGCTGCTGTTCGCGCAGGAATGCCGCTTCGTCGCCGGTGCCGACAACCTCGGCGCGCTTCCGGAGCCGACGCTGACAGAGGTCGCCTTCGCCGGTCGCTCGAATGTCGGAAAGTCGAGTCTGGTGAATGCCCTCACGGGACGCCAGAAGCTCGCCAAAACGTCGAACACCCCGGGCCGGACGCAGCAGCTCAACTTCTTCGACCTCGGCGGCCGACTCATGTTGGTCGATCTGCCGGGCTACGGTTATGCGCGCGTCTCGAAATCCAAGGTGGAGCGCTGGACCGAATTGGCCCGGGACTATCTGAGAGGTCGCCCCACCCTCCGCCGGCTATGCCTCCTGATCGACAGCCGGCACGGCGTCAAGGACGCTGACCGGGACATCATGTCGATGCTCGACCGGACTGCGGTCAGCTATCAGATCGTGCTCACGAAGTGCGACAAGCTGACGGACGCGGCACTCGCGGAGCGCACTCACGCGGTCGAGGTCGAGATCGCGCGTCACGTGGCCGCGCACCCGCTGCCGATCCCCACCAGCGCCGTATCCGGCATGGGCATACCGCTCCTGCGCTCTCACCTCGCGGCTCTGGCGGCACCGAATCGAATTGGCTAAGTTCCGGCGATGACCCAAGCGCAACACGACTCCGATCACCACACCAAGGCTCGGCTCCTGTCCGAGGCGCTCCCGTACATGCGGCGTTATGCCGGCGCCACCTTCGTGGTGAAGTATGGCGGCCATGCCATGGGCGACGACACGCTCGGCGACCATTTCGCGCGAGACGTCGTCCTGCTGAAGCAGGTCGGCATCAACCCTATCGTCGTTCACGGCGGCGGGCCGCAGATCGGGCGGATGCTGGAGCGACTGAAGATCAAGAGCGAGTTCGTGGACGGGCTGCGCGTGACCGATGCGGAAACCGTCGAAATCGTCGAGATGGTTCTCGCCGGCTCGATCAACAAACAGATCGTCGCGTCGATCAACCGCGCCGGCGGCAAGGCCATCGGCATCTGCGGCAAGGATGGCGGGCTGGTCCAGGCGACCAAGCTGATGCGCACGAAGAGGGATCCGGATTCCAACATCGAACGCGTTCTCGACCTCGGCTATGTCGGCGAGCCTTCGCACATCGACACATCGGTTCTCGATGTGTTCGCCAGATCGTCGATGATACCGGTCGTGGCGCCGATCGGCGTCGGGCCGAACGGCGAAACCTACAACATCAACGCCGATACCGTCGCCGGCGCGATCGCCGGTGCCTGCCGGGCGGACCGGCTCCTGCTGCTCACCGACGTCGCGGGAGTGAAGGACAAGTCCGGTGCCCTGATTCCGGCGATGACACGCGGCGAAGCGGAGAAGTTCATCGCCGACGGCACCATCAGCGGCGGCATGATTCCGAAGGTCGAGACCTGCCTGGACGCCGTCGCTCAAGGGGTCGAGGCCGCCGTCATCCTGGACGGGCGTGTGCCCCATGCAGTGCTGCTCGAGATCTTCACCGAACATGGCGCCGGAACCCTGATCCGGCGCAGCTGACGGGACGACGATCAGACCTCCGTCAGGTCGAGCCGCCTGTAGCCGCCGCCGAAATAGATCAGCGGCCGACCGTCCGGCATCAGGCCGTGGTCCAGTACCTCCCCGACGACGATGATGTGGTCGCCTCCGGGATAAACGGCCGTCTTCTCGCATTCGAGATAGGCGACGCAATCACGCAACAGGGGCGCTCCCGTGCGTTTGCCCCGGTCGAAACTGAGCTCTCCCCAGGGCCGCTGCTCCTCCTTCGAGGCGAAGATCGCCGAGAGGTCATGCTGGTCCTCCGCCAGCACATTGACCGCGAAATGCCGGCAGTTCTCGAACGCCGGCCGACAGAGCGCGCTGATGTCGAGGCAGAAAAGCACCAGGGGCGGGTCCAGTGAGAGCGACGTGAACGATCCGATGGTGACGCCGTAGAGAGCCTCGTCCTCGTCCGCGGTCGTGATCACGGTGACCCCGGTGGGAAGGCGTCCCATGGTGTCTCGGAAAGCGCGCGGATCGAGGGTCATGTGCTGCCAATCGTTGCTGTCGGGGCCGGTCGCGAGTTCCGCCCACTCTACCCAGCCGGCTTCGCATCGGTCCAGCCCCCACGGCCGGAGCCCGCCCCGGGAGGCTAAGGCGATATTAACCCTGCACCGCGATCATCCGCTCGCCCACTCGAGGTCCAACAGGAACCAGCATGTTCATCATCGTCGGAGCGATCGCGGTCGTCGTCTGCGTGTTCGGAGGCTACATGGCCATGGGTGGCCATGTCGAAGTGCTCTGGCAGCCGTTCGAGGTGGTGATCATCTGCGGCGCCGCGTTCGGGGCATTCCTGATCGGCAATCAGAAATCGACGATCATCGCCACTTTCAAGGCGGTTCCCGCCGCCATTCGGGGTCCTCGCTACGACAAGCACTCCTACATGGAGCTGCTCAGCCTGATGTTCAGCCTGTTCAAGCTGGCGAAGAGCAAGGGCGCGATCGCTCTCGAAAGCCATATCGAGAAGCCCCACGAAAGCCCCATCTTCCAGCGCTTCCCCAGCGTGCTGAAGAATCACCACGCGGTCGAGTTCCTCTGCGATCATCTCCGCCTCGTCACCATCGGCGCAGACAAGCCGCACGACCTGGAAACGGTGCTCGAACAAGAGATCGAGACACATCATGCCGAATACCACGGGGTCGCAGCCGCCGTGCAGTCGGTCGCCGACGGCATGCCGGCGCTGGGGATCGTCGCCGCCGTTCTCGGGATCATCAAGACGATGGGCGCCATCACCGAGCCGCCGGAAGTGCTGGGTCACCTCATCGGCGGGGCGCTCGTCGGGACTTTCCTCGGCGTCTTTCTCGCCTACGGGTTCATCGGCCCTCTCGCGAGCGCCCTCAACGGGATCTACGAAGCGGAACACAAATACTATGCCTGCATGAAGGCCGGAATCATCGGTTTCCTGCAGGGCTACCCGCCGGTCGTGGCCATCGAATTTGCGCGGAAAGCGCTCCTGTCGGACGTCCGCCCCTCCTTCATCGAGCTCGAAGAGGCGACGGCGGCGCTGCCCGCCTGAACCTCTTTCGCACAGCCGCATAGCAGGACGGAGGCACTGCACCCATGGCCGAGGAGAACGGCGCCGCTCCGATAATCAAGCGGGTCAGGAAGGTCTCAGGCCACGCCCACCACGGCGGCGCGTGGAAGGTGGCCTATGCCGACTTCGTGACCGCCATGATGGCGTTCTTCCTGCTGCTGTGGCTGCTGAACGCCACTACTGACGAGCAGAAGCGCGGCATCTCCAACTATTTCGCTCCGAGCAGCGTATCGGACAACAACAGCGGCGGTGGCGGCGTCCTTGGCGGGACCACACTGACTGCCGAAGGCGCGATGCCGAGCGCAAGCGGCTCGCCGGCAATTCTCATCGGACCGCAGCCTCCCGGCTTCGGGGAAGCGGATGCCGAAGCGGAGACGCGGGCGGACCGGAGCCAGGAGCGGCAGGCGGAGCAACTCGACGATCAGGAACTGCGGGAAGCCGCCGCCAGGGCGGAGCAGCAGGAGTTCGAGCGTACCGCCGTGGCGCTCCGTGAGGCGATCGCGTCTTCGCCCGAGCTCGAGGAGCTGAAGAACAGCCTGATCGTAGAGCAGACGCCGGAGGGTTTGAGAATCCAGATGGTCGAT
>JAJUGE010000059.1 GCA_029268305.1 Alphaproteobacteria bacterium | reverse complement strand
AGGGCATGCAGCTCCATCAGCCCCTTCAGCGTGGCGCCGTAGGAGCTGTAATAGGTCTGGCGAAGACGGTTCGCCTCCGCCTCGTCCACCTGGAGGAAGTCGGCAATGAACTCGATCATGCGCCGGTCCATGTGCGGGAACAGGTCGCACGCGGAGGGATGGTAGAGCGTGTTGTCGAGATCGAAGATCCACGTCTCGACATGAGCGAAGCCCCGGCCCCGCGGAGGCGTGACCAGCGTTGCCGTCAATTCTGCAGTCATGCCTCGAATGTGAGCCGTCCGGGCGCCGGGTGCAAGAGCCGGCTGCACGGCGCGTGACCGGCGCCCTTCAGCCCCACGCCCTGAACTGCTTCCCGAGCTTCAGGCCCTGGCGCTGATAGGACGAGCCGATTCCCGTGCCGTAGAGCTTGTCCGGCACCTCCAGCATGCGTTCGTAGATCAGCCTGCCGACGATCTGGCCGTCCTGGAGCAGGAACGGCACCTCGTGCGAGCGGACCTCGAGCACGGCGCGGGTGCGGGCCCCGCCCGCGGGGGTGTAGCCGAAGGCCGGATCGAAGAAGCCGGCATAGTGGACCCGGAACTCGCCGACCAGCGTGTCGTAGGCGACCATCTCGGCGGCGTGGTCCGGGGGGATGGTGACGGCTTCCTTCGAGGCGAGAATGTAGAAGTCGTCCGGGTTCAGGATGATCCCCTCGTCCGATCGCGCGTGGATCGGCTCCCAGAATTCGGCGGGATCGTAATGATCCTTCAGGTCGACGTCGATCAGTCCGGCGTGCTTGCGCGCCTTGAAGCCGATCGGGCCACCATTGCCCGACAGCTCTCCGGTGCCGCTGAGGTCGACCGAGAGGGCGAGACCGTTGGCGATGTTCGCCTCGGCGGGATCGCGGTCGACGAGGCTGATGCGGCGGTGCAGGCGCCGCGTAGCGCTGTCGCTGGCGGCGGCGGCGCCGCGGCGGAGGCGGAGCTGGTTCAGCCGCGAGCCGGTGCGAACCACGACGCTGAAGGTTCGAGGTGCGATTTCGAGGTAGAGCGGGCCGCGATAGCCGGGCCGCACGCGCTCGAACTCGGTCGCATTGTCGGTGATCAGCCGGGTGAAGATGTCGAGCCGGCCGATCGAGCTCTTCGGATTGGCCACACCCGTCATCGGCGGATCGAGGTGCAGCCGCTCCTGCAGTGGCACGATGTAGACGCAGCCGCGCTCCAGCACCGCCCCGGCGGAAAGGTCGATCCGGTGCATCGCGAACCGGTCGATCTTCTCCTGTACGGTCGCGTTCGGCCCGGGCATGAAGCTGGCCCGCACGCGGTAGGCGAATTGCCCGAGGCGCAGGTCGATACTTGCCGGCTGCACCTGCTCCTCGCCGATCGGTGCTTCGGCCCGGATCTGCCCGTCGGCGATCAGCTCGCGCAGCGTCTGCGACGGCAGGATTCCGGAAGCGGCGCCGCGCCGGTGACCCTGCATCTGGGATTCGGAGAGAGTGTTGACGGTCATGCGCGTGCCCTGACTGGCGAGCCCCGTTGGGCCGCTCCGACGCAGTCTAATCGAAAAAACATAACAAAGACAATGGTTTATGTCTCTACGGCCGCCCGCTTTCCCTGATTCGCCTACAGGATGGCCCCAGGGGAAGCAGGTGCAGCGTCAGACCTTTCCGCGATTTTCCCCGATTTCCACAACCGGGCCGTGGATAACTCTCCGGCGCAAGAGGTTGTCATCGCGCCCGGTACAGATCGAAAGCGATGCTGATCCGCTCCCGGTTTTCCTGCCCCCTGAAGGGAATGGTCCGGTGGAAAAGGAATGAGGGGAACAGCAGCATGGTTCCCGCACTCGGCTGGAACAGGCGCGCCTCGACCGGGCGGTCGAACGGCACCTCGTAGCCGGGGCGGCCGAACTCGATCCAGCCGGCGTGGCCCGGATCTCCGTCGGTGATGCTCTCCGGCACCGCGACGTAATAGACGCCGCTGACCCAGCCGGCCGGGTGGATGTGCGGAAGCTGGTGCCCCTGGTCGGCCAGCACCGTGCCCCACATACGGAGGGTGCGACGGTCGGGGACCCTTTCGAAATAGCCGCCGGGATCGACCGCGCGCCGTCGGGAGACATAGGCCTCCACCGCCAGTTCGACCGCCCTGGCGAGCGCACGAACCGCTTCCCCGGGGCTTTCCAGCAGGTTGCCGGTCTGGCGTCCGTGACGGGTTGTCTTGCCGCCCGGCTCCCAGACGAGGGAGGGATGTTCGGTCACCTCGCGGGCCAACGCGCTGTTGAACGCCTCCAGGCTTTCGAACGGCTCCGGTGCGGTGAGGGCGACGCCCTCGATCGCATCGTTCAGCCGGGCGAGCGGGCTTTCCGGAGCACCGGCCTCGTGCTCGGCGACCGCCTGCCAGGCAAGGGCGCGGCGGTTCGCCGGCTCGCGGGCGAGGGCGGATGCGAACGCGGTTACGGCACTTCGTGGATCCCGGAGCCGCAGTTGCGACATGCCGAGGTTGCACAGGGCGTCGACGTAGGCCGGGTCGATCGCCAGAGCCTGCCGGTACGCCTCGACCGCGGCGGCGTGGTCGCCGCGCGCCTGCAGGGCATTGCCGAGATTGTTGTGCGCGGTCGGGGAATCCGGCCGCAACTCGGCGGCGCGGCGGCAATGGAAGATCGCTTCCTCCAGCTTCCCCGCCCGCTCCAGCACCACGCCGAGATTGCCGTGCGAGTCGGCATGGTCGGGATCACGGGCGAGTGCTGCCCGGTAAGCCGCCTCGGCCTCGGCGTTGCGGCCGAGCGCGGCGAGTGCCGTGCCGAGGTTCGCGTGGTACTTCGCCGGCGCCTCGTCGGATGCGATCGCTTGCCGGATCAGCTCCGCGGCGGCGGCCGCATTCCGCTTCTGGTAGCAGATCAGCCCGAGCAGGTTCAGAGCCTCCGGGTTCCGGGGCGCGCGCGTCAGGACCTCCCGGTAGATGCGTTCGGCCTCGTCGAGGCGGCCGCTCCGGTGGAGGGTGACCGCTCGTTCCAGGATTTTCGCGTCGTCGGCTTCGCCCGAGACCATGATGTCCTTCCAGTCGCTACGAGGTTCGCTGATACGAACTCGCCGAAAGCCATCAAGTGCGGAGGGACCGTGCCTCGGCCTGATCCGGCGCCGCCAGACGTTGCTCCGTCTGGAAAAGGTGCAGGCGCAGATCGCGTGCCCTCGCGATATGGCGGCGCGCCGCGTCCTCGGCCACTGCGGGATCGCGGGCGGCGATCGCGTCGACGATCCGCCGATGTTCCACGAGGCCGCTCTCCGGCCGTCCGGCGAGCGAGAACGTCGTATTCTTCAATAGCCCCAGCGAGTCCGCGAGGGAGCTGAGCGCCCCGAGCAGATAACGGTTGTGCGCGGCGCGGTAGATCGCGTCGTGAAACGCGCGGTTGATCCGCTCCAGCGCGCCGGCATCCGATCCGGCCGCCGCCTGCTCGTCGAGCAGGCTGCGCAGGCCGGCCACATCCGCGTCGGTGGCGTTCGTCGCGGCGAAGCGCGCGGCGGCGCTCTCCAGCACTTCCCGCATGTCGTAGAGCTCTTCGAGCTGTGCCAGGTCGAGCGCCGCGACCGTCATGCCGCGCCAGGGCGCGAAGGTGACCAGGCCGTCGGACTGGAGCCGGCGAAGCGCTTCGCGCACCGGTGTGCGGCTGACGCCGAGCCGTTCCGCGATGTCCGTCTCGCGCAGCCGCTCGCCCGGCGGCAGGCGGCCGCTGCGGATGGATTCCCGCAGCGACTCGTAAACCCGGGCCCCGCGCGGGGGCAGCCGGTTCACTGGTTGCTCATGGCCGCCCTGCCGGCCGAGGTGCCGGCGATCTTGCCGAAGACCGCGCCCGCCATCAGGCCGGTGCCGCCCGGATAGTTGAAGTAGAAGAGGCCGCCGACCAATTCTCCCGCCGCGTAGAGGCCGGGAATGCGCTCCTCGGCAGCGTCGAGAACCGCCGCTTCGGTATCGATGCGAAGGCCGCCGAACGTGAAGGTGACGCCGCAGGTGGTCTGATAGGCCTCGAACGGGGGCTCGTCGATGCGATGCGCCCAGTTCGACTTGTTGATCTCCAGGCCTTCCGTGCAGCGGCCATCCTTGATGTTGGGGTTGTAGGGGATGTCGGTCCGGACGGCTGCGTTGTAGCGCTTCACTTCCTCGAGGAAGCCCTTCGCATCCACGCCGTCCATCTTTTCGGCGAGCTCCTCGAGGGTGTTCGCGCGCACCTTCGTCACCTGACGGATGCGATATTCCTCGCGGAGGTTAGGGATGATCTTGTTGTCGAAAACCTGCCAGGCCATCTGGTTGGGCTGGTTCAGGATGACGCGACCGTACTTGGCGTAGGTGTAGTTGCGGAAGTCGGCGCCTTCGTCGACGAACCGCTTGCCGTGGGCATTGATCATGATGCCCCACGGGTAGCTGTGCTTCTGGAAATTGTCGCCGACCGTGAGGTCGCCGAATTCGGGAGCGTTGAAGTCCCAGCCGACCGCGTGGCAGCCCGACCAGTTGCCGTAGGGGCGGGCGCCGACGTCGAGGGCCATCTTGATGCCGTCGCCGGTGTTGTAGCGGGTGCCGCGCACCTTCGCGAGGTCCCAGCCGGGGCCGAGATAGCGCGTCCGCCACTCGGGGTTGGACTCGAAACCACCGCAGGCCAGCACCACGGCCTTGGCCCGGACCTGGAAGCTCTTGCCGTGCTGGCGGACGTTTACGCCGTGGACGCCGTCGTCGTCGGCGATCAGCGAGCGGGCGTGGGCGCGGTAGAGGACTTCGATACCTTCCTTCTTCGCAGCCTCGTGCAGGGCGTCCACGAGTCCCGGACCACCGCCCCAGGCCTGGATCACGAGGCCTCCCCAGAACTTGAACTTGCCGTCGATCTTGAAGGCCTGCTTACCGTAGATCGGCAGGAACTTGACGCCCTTGCCCCGCATCCACTTCATCGTGTCGAACGAGCGGCGGACCAGGAGCTCGCACATGTCGGGGTCGGTGCGGTACTCGGTGATGCGGCCCATGTCGTCGAAAAACTCGTCCTCGGTATAGGTGCCGAAGTCGGTGGTCGCGATTTCCTCCTCGGTGAGGTCGGGCACCAGCGTCTTGATGTCCTCGACACCGTTGAAGGCGGTGCGGATGTTGCCGGCGGTGTAGGTGGAATTGCCGCCACGCTCCTCCTCGGGAGCGCGTTCGAGCACGAGAACCGAGGCGCCCTGCTCGCGCGCCGCCAGTGCCGCGCACATGGCGGCATTGCCCGCACCTACCACGACGACGTCAGCGCTGCGGTCGGCCATTCCGGTGTCTCCTTGGTCAACAGTGTCGATCGGTGAGGAATAGCATGCGTTTGTATACAATCGTCCCGGCCCCCGCAAGACGGCGACGTGCTGCCGCAGGCGCACGGCGGCACTGGCATCCGAGCGTTCGGCCGGCTATCTGATAGGACCAATCCAGATGCCGCGTGGGAATTCATGGACTATCAGCGCTTTTTCGCCGAGCGGCTCGACGGCTTGAGGGCCGAGGGCCGCTATCGTGTGTTCGCCAACCTGGAGCGGCAGGTCGGCCAATTCCCGCGTGCCATCTGGCGCACAGGCGACACGAAGCGCGAGGTCGTGGTGTGGTGCAGCAACGACTATCTGGGCATGGGCCAGCACCCGACCGTCCTTTCGGCGATGGCGGAGGCGGTGCAGGCGTGCGGTGCCGGGTCCGGCGGCACGCGCAACATCTCGGGAACCACGCATCACCACGTCCTGCTGGAGCGGGAGCTCGCCGATCTCCACGGCAAGGAGGCGGCACTCGTCTTCTCGTCCGGCTATGTCGCGAACGAGGCGGCGCTCGGAACCCTGGCCCGGAACCTGCCGGATTGCGTCGTTCTCTCTGATGAGCTGAACCACGCCTCGATGATCCAGGGCATACTCCACAGCGGGGCGGAGAAGCGGATCTTCCGGCATAACGACGTGAATCATCTCGCCGAGCTTTTGGCGGAAATCGAGCCCGGCAGGGCGAAGCTGGTCGCCTTCGAATCGATTTACTCGATGGACGGGGACGTCGCGCCGATCGAGGCGATCTGCGACCTCGCAGAGCGGCACGGCGCGATGACCTATCTCGACGAGGTGCACGCGGTCGGCATGTACGGGCCACGCGGCGGCGGCATTGCCGAGCGCGACGGGCTTATGCACCGGATCGACGTGATCGAGGGGACGCTCGCCAAGGCGTTCGGCGTGGTGGGTGGCTACGTCGCCGGCAGCGCCGCGTTGGTCGACTTCATTCGCAGCTTCGCACCCGGTTTCATCTTCACCACCTCCCCGCCGCCGGCGGTCGCCGCCGGCGCGCTGGCCAGCATCCGGCACCTGAAGAGCAGTCAGGAGGAGCGGACGCGGCATCAGGAAAGGGCGGCGCGCCTGAAGGCCTCGCTCCGCGACGCGGGACTCCCGGTGATGCCATCCGAGAGCCATATCGTTCCCGTGTTCGTCGGGGACGCCGCGCTCTGCAAACATGCCAGCGACCGGCTCCTCGAGGATCACGGCATCTACGTTCAGCCGATCAACTATCCGACCGTGCCTCGCGGCACCGAACGGCTGAGGTTTACCCCATCTCCGCTGCACGACGACCTGATGATGGATGCCCTGGTCGAGGCGCTGGTGGCGGTCTGGGGTGAGCTGCGCCTGAGCCGGGCTGCCTGAGCCGACTTCCTTTACCCTTTGTTAACCATGATGTCGCCACGCTGCGGACGCGCGAGCTGGGGAGCGATCGCGGGCGGGGGGGCATCGGCATGGTCGTTCATCGAATCCAGAAGAATGCGGCGGACCAACCCGGCGGTGCCGGGGTCGACCGAACCGGCGCGACGATTCCTCTCCGGCGGAGGCCTGATCGGGCGACGCTGCGCGTCGCCATCGTCGACGGACGTTATGAAGACTTTCTGCTAACCAGGCGCAGCCTGCAGAGGGTGGGCGGCAGCCGATTCCTGATCACATATGCCGACTGTCTGGAGGCCGGGTACGCGCTGCTTCGCAACGATGTGTTCGACGTGGCGCTGATCGCCTCCGACCTGCAGGGAAAGTCCGGCCTCGAGCTCATCCGGCGCCTGGGTGGGCGCGCCGCGGCGACGCCGCTCATCCTGTTGGCCGGTGGCGGCGATTCCGGCCTCGACGCCGAGGCAATGAGCGCCGGCGCGATCGATTATCTCGACAAGAGCGAATTGGACGGCAGCGTGCTGGAGCGGACGATCCGGTATGCCCGTCACACCCATGCCCTCGAGGCGAGGCTGCATGTGGCACTCCGCGACGCGAGCCAAGCGAATGCGGCCAAGTCCGACTTCCTTGCGCGGATGAGCCACGATCTGCGAACGCCGCTCAATGCCATCCTCGGCTTTTCGGAGGTCGTCCGGGACCAGATGTATGGCCCCGTCGGCTCGACGAAATATGCGGAATATGCAAGCCACATCTACGAAAGCGGCCGGCATCTTCTCACGCTGATCGACGGGATCCTCGACCTGTCGAGGATCGAGGCGGGACGCCTCGAGCTGACGCCGGAGCTCGTCGACATCGCTTCGGTGATCGCCGAGGCAATGCGGCTTGTTCAGCGGCAGGTAGAGCAGAAGGGGCTCGGCATGGCGGCGGTTGCCGATGCCGGCATTCCGTGCGTCGTGGCAGACCGGCGAGCCGTAATGCAGATCCTGGTGAACCTGCTCTCCAATGCCGTCAAATACACCCCCGTTGGCGGGCGCATCGAGATTGCGGCACGGCTGGTGGCCGGCGAGATGTGTGTGACGGTGGCCGATTCCGGGATCGGCATCGCTCCCGAGGACATGGAGACGGTGCTCCAGCCGTTCGGACAGGGTCGACAGCCCAGCGGATCGCGCCAGGAGGGGTGCGGCCTCGGGCTCTCGATCGTGAAATCGCTGATCGAGATGCACGACGGCTGCCTGGAGGTGGAAAGCCGGCCGTACGTCGGCACGGCTGTAACCATCCGCTTTCCGCGCAACCGGCTGGCGGCGGAGTCTCTGAGCTAAAAAAAAGAGGCGCGGGGTGCGATCCCGCGCCTCCGTCAGGCTCGATGAGCCAGCTCAGGCTCACGCCGCAGTTCGGGTGGCGCCGATCACTTCGGCGCCGGTGCGGTGCCCGATGAATTCCGGTCTCGGTCTCGTGCCGCCGAACGGTGCCGTCAGCCTGTTCTCCACGCTGTTGAACACGATGAAGATGTTGCTGCGTGGTACGGGCGTGATGTTGCTGTTCGAGCCGTGCATCGTGTTGCAGTCGAACATCACGAGCGAGCCGGCAGGGCCGGTCGGTGCGACGATCCCGCCTTCTTCGACGAGCGCGGTCAGGCTGTCCTGATCGGGCGTCCCGAGCTCCTGCTTCCGGAGCGAATCCTTGTAGTGGTCGTCCGGCGTCTCGCCGACGCACGAGACGTAGCGCTTGTGAGATCCCGGCACCAGCATGAGTGGCCCGTTGTGCGGCGTGTTCTCCGACAGCGCGATCGACATGCTGAGAGCGCGCATGCGCGGCATTCCGTCCTCCACGTGCCACGTCTCGAAGTCGGAGTGCCAGTAGAACTCCTTGCCGACGAACCCGCCCTTGAAGTTAATGCGAGACTGGTGGACGTAAACGTCGCTGCCGAGAATCTGCCGCGCCATCCCCGCCACCCGCGGATCGGCCACGAGACGAGCGAAGACACTGTTGTCGCGGTGGACGGCGAAGATCGATCGGACGTCGTCCGAGCCGGGCTCGCGGATGATGCGATCCTCGTCGGCAGTCGCCGCCCAGGTGAACATCCGGTCGAGCTCGGCCTTGTAGTCCGCGACTTCTTCCTCGGTGAAGAAGCGTTCGAACGCGAGGAACCCGTCCCGATCGTAATTCGCCAGCTGCTCGGCCGTGAGCGGGCCGCTTTCGGGCCTGCCGTACACGACCGGATCTCGTCGATCAGTGATCGAGGGACGATTCCGCACTCGGGACGGATAGCGATCGGTCATCATGTCCATCTTTCACCTCTCTTCCTTGGTATGGTTGTCGGTGAGGTCGCTCTGGACGCTCAGGACGCGGCTCGGGTCTCCTCGTCGTCTTCGATAAGCGGATAGATGCCGTTCTCATCGTGGACTTCGCGGCCGGTGAGCGGCGGATTGAAGACGCAGACCATGCGCATCGTCTTGCGGGCGCGTAGGTAGTGCTTTTCGTTGCCGTTCAGCGCGTAGAGCGTGCCCGGCGACAGCGGGATCTTCTCGCCGGTCTCGACCAGCTCGACCTCGCCTTCACCCTCGATGCAGTAGACCGCCTCCAGGTGATTGGCGTACCAGATGAAGGTCTCGGTCCCTTCCCGGATCACCGTGTCGTGCATCGAAAAGCCCATACCGTCCTGCTTCAGCAGAAATCGGCGGCTGACCCAGTTTCCGTCATCGACCTCCGCCGGAGTGCCGATGAGATCTTCCAGTTTCTTGACGATCATTACTTCTCTCTTGTGATTGCCCGGGCGGACATCGCGCCCGCCCGGTACGGCGTGTTCATGCGGCGTCGGTGGTCGGCCGCTTGTCGCTTGCGGGGACGACCGTCTCGACCGCCCGCGCGAGAATCTTGAGGCCCTTTTCCAGGCCGATGTCGTCGATCGTGAGCGGCGGCATGATCTTCACGACTTCGCTGTCCGGTCCGGACGTCTCCATGATCAGGCCGTTCTTGAAGGCTTCGGCGCAGATCTTGCCGGCCAGTTCCGGATCGGAGGTGGCGAAGCCCTGCATGAAGCCTCGGCCGCGGTGCTCCGCCTCAAGCCCGGGGTGTCGCTCGATCAGGTCCTCGATCGCACGCCGGATCTTTTCGCTCTTCGCCTGAACCTCCTTCGACAGCTTGTCGTCGGTCCAGTAGTCGAGCGCGGCCGTGGCGGCGACGAAGGCGAGGTTGTGGCCACGGAAAGTGCCGTTGTGCTCACCCGGCGCGAAGACGTCGTGCTCGGGCTTCATCAGCGTGATCGCGAACGGCAGACCGATGCCACCGATCGATTTCGACAGGCAGATGATATCCGGCTCGATGCCTGCCGGCTCGAAGCTGAAGAACGTGCCGGTGCGCCCGCAGCCCGCCTGGATGTCGTCGACGATGAGCAGGATGTCGTGCTCGGTGCAGATCTCGGCGAGCCGCTTGAGCCAGGACATGCGCGCCGCGTTCAACCCGCCCTCGCCCTGGACACATTCGACGATCGCGGCCGCGGGAACGTCGACGCCGCTGCCGCCGTCGCGGAGCATCTGGTCCATGAAATCGAGCGACTGGAAATCGTCGTCGACATAGCGGTCGAACGGCATCACGGTCGCGTGGTTGAGCGACACGCCCGCGCCAGCCCGCTTGAACGCGTTCCCGGTAATCGCGAGCGACCCCAGCGTCATTCCGTGGAACGCGTTGGTGAAGCTGATGATGCCTTCCCGGCCCTTGACCTTGCGCGCCAGCTTTAGCGCCGCCTCGACGGCGTTCGTGCCGGTCGGTCCCGGGAACATGATCTTGTACTCGAGGCCGCGCGGCTGAAGGATTACTTCGTTGAAGCGCTCCAGGAACCTGCCCTTGGCTTCGGTGGCCATGTCGAGGCTGTGAAGGACGCCATCGCCTTCCATGTAGTCGATGACCGCCCGCTTCAGCTTGGCGTTGTTGTGGCCGTAGTTCAGGGCGCCGGCGCCTGCGAAGAAATCGACATACTCGCGGCCGACATCGTCCCAGAGGCGATGGTCCTTCGCCTTGGTGAACACGGTGGGGAAGGAGCGGCAGTAGGATCGTACGTTGGACTCGTGCTTCTCGAAGGTCTCCACGGCGATCTCCTCTCTGTTCTGTCTTGCTAGGGGGCCGATGCGAAAGACTCGCTCGGCCTCATGGTTGGCGCCGGGGAACAGATCTTCCCCGAACGTATCGGGCACCTCGCAGGGCGCCCCATGACGTCTGGCGAAAGCTTGGAACAGCTTCTCGGAAGCGGTGTTAGACGGCGTCACCGTCGCCAGGACGAACCGCACTTCGGCGCAACCGGGTGCATCCAGAAGCGCATCCAGGAGCTTGGAGCCGAGACCAGCGCCGCGCTCGCTCGGCGCGATGCCGATCTGCCAGACGAAAACGGTATCGGGCATCTTCGGCGGAACGTAGCCGGCGACGAAGCCGACCGGACCATGCGGCCCGTCGACCATGACGCATGTGTCCGAAAAGTGGTCCGCGAGAAGGATGTAGCAGTAGGGCGAATTCGGCTCGAGAACTCCGTTCTCCTTCACCAGCCGCCACATCACCTGGCCGTCTTCGCGGCCGGGGGTTCGAAACCGATAGGACGTCGGGGGTTCTTCGGCTTCCCGCCCGGCCTGTGCGGCAGGAGGGGAATGCGATCGAGCGGGGGCAACCAATACTGGCCTCTAGGGTTGTTGCGTTCAGGCGCAGCCAACGCCAGCCAGACGCCACTCGGTCGTTAGACGAACGGCGACAGCAACGCTCACAAGAATCCAGATGAGCGCAGGACGATGAAGTCCCCTTAGCGTCACGCTCTTCTGAGTAACGTTGACTGCTCCGCCATATATACCCCTGCTTCGGGCAAGGTCAACCGATTCCGGGCGTCGGATTGCCGTTCGGTTGACTTTGGGGCTGATTTCGTGTTAGAAACTCTTATATTGTGTCAGCGTAAAGTTATGTTGTGGTAGATCATCAAATGTTCTCGCGTCGATTTCTAAGGCTTTATTGAAGATCGGCGTTCGTTAGGAGTTTTCCGGGCCGGCAGGCGGGGGCAGCGTAGGTCTTCCCGCGAATGCCGGCCGAGTTGGGGGCGACCGAATACCCGCCCAGGTCGCCGTCGGCCGCTTATCGAAAAGAGAGGCGGGACATCAGAACAGGGTAAATCAGTTATGCGCGGCTATATCGCGATCGTCACCGATGCCGGACGTTCAGGCTACGAGGTCACCTTTCCGGACCTCGATAATTGCCGGTGCGACGCGCCCACGGTCGACGATGCTTATCGGCTCGCCCAGCGCGCTTTGCGTGGCTATGCCGACAGGCTCGTCGAGACCGGGGGCAGCCTGCCGGAGCCACGACCGTCCTATGAAATGGCGAGAATGACGCGCCAGCCGAAGTGCGTGGCGGCCATGTGCCTGAACCCGCCGATGTAGATCCGACCGAGCGATGGCCCGCGGGCTCGACGCTCGGTGAGGATGGACCTTCGGGTTTCCTCCGACTAAGACGGGTGAGCACGCAGTGCGGGTGCCCCGAGCATGGGGAGCGCGCATTGCGTCGGCGGCGACATATTCAGGGAGACGATGATGGGGAAGCTCGACGGTAGAGTGGCGATTGTCACGGGCGCGAGTCGTGGGATCGGCGAGGAGATCGCGAAGCTGTTCGCGGCCGAAGGCGCCAAAGTGGTATGCGCGGCGCGGACCCTGAACGAAGGCGACCACTCGCTGGAAGGCTCCCTCGCGCGCACCGTCGAAAGGATCAAGGCGGCGGGCGGCGAAGCGATTGCCGTCACTGCAGATGTGTCCGACGAAGCGTCGTGCCTGGCGCTGGTCGAGAAGGCGAGGCAGACTTATGGCTTCGTCGACATTCTCGTAAATAATGCCGCCTTGAATTACTACATCCCGACGGCCGATTACCCGACCAATCGGTGGATTCGATCCTTCGCCGTGAACGTACATGGCCCGTTCATCCTCTCGAAGGCGGTGATCCCGGACATGATCAGGACGGGGCGCGGTGCCATCGTGAACATCAGTTCGGGCTCGGCGATCGGGCCGGGGCGCGGGCCGTACGAGGACAAGACGGTCAAGGGTGGCGTCATGTACGGCGCGACCAAGGCGGCGCTCGAGCGGTTCACACAGGGTCTGGCCCAGGAGCTCGCCCAGCACGGCACGATCGCGGTGACCGCGGTGTCGCCGTCACAGGTCGTGCCGACGCCGGGCACGGTCTTTCACAAGCTGGTTAGCGGCATCGACGACCCGCGAGGCGAGCCGCCCGAATACATGGCCAAGGCCGCCCTCCTGCTTGCGAGCGAGCCGGCGGAGAAGGTCAACGGGCGCGTGACCTACAGCCAGCAGATCCTCAAGGAGTTCGGCTGGATCGAGAAGGCGGCCGGCCGCGGCGTCGACACGCCTGGGTCGGGCTACTCGCAGGTCTGACAGTGGCGAGGCGGCTGCGGCCGCCTCGCGACCCCTGCCGGCGAACCTACCCGAAGCGAAGCGGGGCGATATTGCCTCCTCCATTCCGCTCCACGGTGGAGCCCGCGTGTCTGCAACTCGGTCGCTTCGCCGGGTGGCTCATCGCATGTGATCACTGCGATGCAGAGGTGCGTTTCGTCTGCCGGAAAGCCGGTCTCAGCAGAAAGCCGATTGCTCCGGCGGCGTGCTGTGCCTAGCGTCGTAGGGTCCGGCCGAGGCCCGCACCGCGATTCGCGGTGGCGACGCCCGACTTCAGGGGAGGAAATGGAATTGACAACGGGACTGCCGCTCGAGGGTATCCGGGTGCTCGAGCTCGCGCGCACCGTCGCCGGGCCTTTCTGTGCGATGACTCTCGCCGACATGGGCGCCGAGGTCATCAAGATCGAGGAGCCCAGGCACGGGGACGAGACCCGTGCGATGGCGCCGCTGTGGAATGGCGAAGGAGCGGTGTATCTCGCGGTCAATCGCAACAAGCGCTCCATCGGCATCGACATCAAGACCGACGAGGGTCGGGAGCTGGTGCTGGCGCTCGCGGAGAAGGCGGACGTCCTGATCGAGAATTTCCGCGCCGGCACCGCCGATCGACTCGGGCTCGGTTACGACGTCGTCAGCGCGCGCAACCCGCGGATCGTCTACTGCTCGATCTCCGGCTTCGGGCGGACAGGGCCGGTGGCGCAGAAGCCTGCCTACGACTTCATTCTCCAGGGCTATGGCGGCCTGATGAGCGTCACCGGAACGCCGGACGGCGAGCCGGTGAGGGTGGGCTATCCCACCGTCGACGTGACTGCGGGGCTGCTGGCCTACGGCGGCATCATGACCGCCCTCTGGGTGCGCGAGCGGACGGGGCGAGGACAGCACGTCAGCTCGTCCTTGCTGGCAGGGCAGGTGGCGACGATGTCGCATTTCGGCATATCGGCCCAGGCGACAGGACGGGCGCCGCAGCCGATGGGCTCGGCGGTCGGGCCGGTCGTGCCTTATCAGGCATTCCAGGCAGCGGATCGCCCTTTCCTGCTCGCAGTCGGGAACGACGGGCTCTGGCGGCGCTTCTGTCCCGCCATGGGGCACCCCGAATGGCTCGACGATCCGCGATTCGTCGACAACACGACCCGGGTGGAAAATCGTGAGGTGCTCGTGGGCATCCTCACGGAGATTTTCCGGACGCGTACCGCTGCCGAGTGGGTCGAGCTGCTGGGCGAGGCAGGCGTGCCGGCAGGTCTCATCCACACCGTGCCGGAAGTGATCGACGATCCGCAGGTGCTGCACGAGGAGCTTTACGTACCGCTGCCGCACCCGAAGATTCCGGAGCTGAGAGTCGGCGGCGTGCCGGTGAAGCTGTCCGAGACCCCGGGCAAGGTTCGCACACCCCCACCGCGGCTAGGAGAGCACACCGGAGCGATTCTGCAGGAGCTCGGCCTCGGCACCGAGCGTGTCTCCGCTCTTGCGGAGGCCGGGGTGATCTCGCGCAACGAGGCGGACTGAACCGCGGTCATAGCCGGGCCAATCTGTACGGGAAGGCGAACCGCGGGCGGTCGCGCACTCGATAGGCGCTTGCCGTGACCGCGTCTCCTGCCGAAAATCCTCGCGGCAGTCGAGGGTGAACGTGGAAACGTTGCAGGAAATGGAGATCCTGGCGCGGGTCGTCCAGGCGGGTAGCCTGTCTGCGGCGGCTCGCCAGCTGGGATGTTCCCCGGCGTCGGTATCCCGCGCGCTGAACGCGCTCGAGGATTCGCTCGGCGTAAAGCTGCTCAACCGGTCGAGCCGGAACATTTCCCTGACCGATGCCGGAGAGCTCTACCTGCAGCGGATCGAGCGCGTCCTCCGCGAAGTGCAGGAGGCGCGCGATGCGGTCGTCGAGCTGGGGCAGGTACCGCGAGGCACCTTGCATGTCCATGCCCGCATGGCCGTCGGCGTTCAGCACGTCGTTTCCGCGCTACCCGGATTTCTGACGCTTTATCCCGACGTATCGGTGAACCTGACGCTATCCGACGAGCGGCTGGATCTCGTCGACCATAAGATCGATGTCGCGATACATAGCGGGGCACTGGAGGATTCGGCGCTGATCGCCCGTGCGTTGGCAGCGTCACCCCGTCACATCGTCGCCAGCCCGGAATACCTGGCGAAGCACCCGCCGCCGGAGGCACCCGATTGCCTCCGTGCGCACAAGTGCCTCACTTACCGGTTCGATCTGGGGGTTCCGGTATGGAGGCTGGCTCGAAACGGAGTCGAAGAGGAGGTGCGGCTGGAGAGTTATGTCCAGTCGAACAACGGAGAGGTGCTACGGCTCGCGGCGCTGAAGGGGCTGGGGTTGGCGCTCCTGCCCGAGTGGCAGATCAGCGACGAGCTGCGGACCGGAAAGCTCGTGCGGGTGCTGCCCGAATACCGCGCCGGGCACGGGCATCTGCCGTTCGAGAACGTGCTGTACGCGGTCTACCAGCCGACGCGGCATCTTTCGCCGAAGGTCCGCGTGTTCGTGGATTATCTCGCTCGCATCTTCCGGGAACGAAGCGACAAGGGTTGGAGTCCCACGGTCGGTGTAATCTGAAAGCAAAACTGCTCGCATCTGCGAAATCAGTTGGGCACGTGATATCGCAGATGCGAGATGAGATTGCGTTTTTCGTAAAGGTGGTGTGCCGTCTGGGCAGCTTTACCATAGCGAGGACCAGCTTTTACCGTCGAGCTCGCACGATTCGAGTGGGAGATTGCGATGGAATTCGGAGCGATGTTCCTCTTGTCGCGGCCGGAAGGCCGCGGTGAAGCTCAGGTGTTCGCGGAGACGCTCGAGCAGATCGAATATGCCGAGGCGCTGGGATTCGATCAGATCTGGCTCGCCGAGCATCACTTCTCGCCCTACGGCTATTGCCCGAGCACGCTCACCTTCGCTGCCCATGTCGCCGCCCGGACGAAACGGGTGCGGATTGGCACCGCGGTGGTGATCCTGCCGTTTTGGAACCCCCTCATCGTTGCCGAAGAGGCTGCCCTGGTCGATCACCTGAGCGGCGGCCGCCTCGACCTCGGTATCGGTCGAGGCTACCAGTGGCACGAGTTCCAGGGGTTCAATCTCCCGATGGAGGACAGCCGTACGCTGTTCAACGAGAGCGTCGACGTCATCCTGAAGGCGTTCACGGAAGACGGCTTCGAATATGAAGGCAAGCACTACAAGTACCGGAACCTCACGGTCAATCCGAAGCCGGTGCAGAAGCCGCATCCGCCGATCTGGGTCGCCGGGGTCAGTCCCGAGAGCATCCGCTGGATAGCGCAGAAGGGGTTCAATCGTCTGAGCGCCGCCACCAAGACGCTGGATCAACTCCAGCGTGACAGCGATCTCTACCGTCAGGCGCTCGACGAGGCGGGGCGGGAGCATCCTGCCAAAAACCCCCTTCTGCGCATGGTCTATGTCGGTGACGACGAGGCCTCGTGCCGGGCCGACATGGAAGATCCGATCCGTTGGTTCTTCGCCATGCAGGAGACGATCGTGAAGCCGCCGACCTGGGAGGATCTGCCCGACCAGTACGCCTATTACCGGCGGGCTTTCTCGAAGCTCGGGACGATCGACTACGAGTTCGCCACGCAGCACCAGATGCTGGTTGGGCCGCCCGAAGAGGTGGCGCGGCGGCTGAAGACCCTGCGCGACAATCTCGGGATCAACCACATCATGTGCCAGTTCTCGATCGGCATGCTGCCGCACGAGAAGGCGATGAAGTCGATGGAGCGCTTCGCGGCCGAAGTGATGCCAACGCTCCGCGACGGCGGGGGGTACGCTGGCGCCAGCTGACGATCGACGGACGCTCAACGACAACCGCTTTCAGGGAGGACAAGATGATCGGGAAGCTCACCAGAGTGCCAGGAATGATCGGGAGCGCGGCACTTGCCGTCGCGCTGATCGCAGTCACCGGCGCCGCAGAAGCGCAGGAGCGCTATTCGATGGCCGCCTCCTCGCCGACCGGCGGATACTATCGGCTGTTCGCACCGGCGGCCGAGTACATCAACAAGAATTCCGAGCTGCTCCGGTTCACCCCGTTGTCCACCGACGGAAGCCTCGAGAACTGCCGGCGCGTCAATGGCGGCGGCGTGAAATTCGGCATGTGCACGATGGTCGACCTGCCGAGCGCATGGCAGGGGAGCGGGCCGTTCCAGGAGCCGCAGCGCAACCTTCGCATTCTCGGGCCGGATCTCCAGCCGATCGTCATTTATTTCATGGTGAGGGCGGATTCCGACGTTCAGACGATCGAGGACCTGGAGGGTGAGAGCTTCGGCTGCGGCGCTCCCGGGTCGGCGACGACCCAGGTCTGTCAGCGGATGCTCGAAGCGCTGGGGCTCGCCGACAAGGTCGACAACGTGGAGCTGCCCTTCGACCAGCTCACCGACATGATGGCGAACCGGGACATCGTCGGCACCGCCCGCGGCGCGATCGGCATGCCGGCGAGCTTCCCGAGTGAGGTCAATGCCCGCGTGCCGATCCGCGTCCTCGACCTCTCGGACGTGGTCGCCCGATCCGAGATCATGAGCGCGATCCCGGCAGCGAGCGCCACTCCCATCCCCGATGGCGCCTACGAATTCATCCCCGGCGGCATCCAGACCGTTTCGATCCGCAGCTTCTTCATCGCGCACAAGGACGTGCCGGACGAGCACGTGACCGAGTTCTTGCGCATCGTGAATTCGGAGGGGATGAACGAGCACATGGCGAGCGCGTTTCCGGCGCACAATTTCTACCCGCAGAACCAGGATCCGCTATCCGGCCTCCCATTCCCCCTGCATCCGGCGGCGGAAAAGTTCTGGAAGGAGACCGGGGTGGAGATGCACGAGCCGATGCTCAAGGAATGAGCCGGCCCCAGCGCACGTAGCCGATCTCGCCCTCAGGGAAGCGGCGTCGGTCACTCCCAAGAACCGTTCGCCGCTTCGGATGATCAGGTGCGTCATGTCAGCTTTCATTCGACGACTTATGATGCTGCCGCCGTCGCGCGAGCTCGGCGGCTGGAACGGAACGGCCTATCTGGTTCTCTCGACGGCACTGGTCGGGCTGGTCTTCTACAATGCCGGGCCCGCCTTCCTGGGGCGCGTCAGCACGGAGTACGGTCGAGGTCTCTTCCTTCTGCTGGTCTACGCGCTTGTACTGATGCGCTATCCGGCCAGCGGGTCCAATCTGGGCCCCCGGGTGCCGTGGTATGACTGGCTCCTGATCCTCGCGACTTCCGCTGCCATCGCTTACTGGATCGTCGAGTTCCGCGGTATCCTTACGCGTGCGGGTGCACCGACCACGTGGGATCTCGTGTTCGGGAGCATCACCGTGCTCATGTCGCTGGAGGTGGCGCGCAGGGCCCTCGGATGGGCCGTGACCGCCGTGGCCGGGCTCGCGATCATCTACGCGCTGTTCGGCGATTACTTCCCGATAGATGCCTTCGCGCATTCCGGGCTCACCTGGGCAACGATGGTGAGCGGCATGTTCTCGCTCAGCGGCATCTTCGGCTTCGTGCTCGATGTCATCATGAGCTACGTCGTGATGTTCGTGATCGTCGGCGCGCTCCTGCAGGCGTTCGGCGCGGGCAGCCTCCTCATCGAGCTTCCGTTCGCGCTCTGCGGCAGGTTCCGCGGCGGCCCGGGCATCGCCTCGGTCGCGGGCAGCACGCTGTTCGGCATGATCTCCGGCAGCGCCACGGCCAACACCGCGGCGACCGGCGCGTTCACCATCCCGATCATGAAGCGCGCCGGCTATCCGCCCCACGTCGCCGGCGCGATCGAGCCGGCCGCCTCTACGGGTGGGATGTTCATGCCGCCTATCATGGGCGCCGGCGCCTTTATCATGGCCGACATCACCGGTGTGCCCTACCTGCACATCGTCGCGGTAAGCGTCGCTCCGGCCCTGATCTATTTCCTTTCGGTGGCGGTCTGTTGCTACACGGAAGCGGGCCGTCACGGGATTCGGCCGATCCCGGTCGAAGACAGGCCGGAAGTCGCACCCCTGCTGAAGTCCGGCTGGTACTATCTCGTCCCGATCTTCCTCCTCATCTGGCTGATGGTCGACGGCTACACGCCGCAGCGCGCCGCATACTGGGCCGTGATTGCGACCGTCGTACTGTCCGTCTCGATGCGGTTCGTGCAGAAGCCGGCGGCGGTGAGTGCCGGCGAGACGGGGCGCAGCGTGGTTCGGGATCTGGGGGCGGGGCTGCGTCTGGCAGGTAACTCCGCGCTCGTGGTCGCTGCGCTCACCGGGGCGATCGGGATTATCGTCGCGGTCGTGTTCCAGACCGGGGTCGGCTTCATGCTGACATCCTCCGTTCTCGACCTGACCGGCGGTTCGGTCGCGATCGCGATCCTCATGTCGCTGGTGCTGTCTTACGTCCTCGGCATGGGGATGCCGGTAACGGCCGTGTACATTCTGCTCGCGGTGCTGTTCGGCCCGGCCCTGAAGGACATCGGGATTCCCTTGCTGGCGGCGCACATGATGCTGTTCTGGTTCAGCCAGAGCGCCAACATCTCGCCGCCCGTGGCGGTGGCGGCCTTTGTCGGCGCCGGGATTGCAGGGGCGGATCCGCTGAAGACGTCGCTCGCGACGTTCCGTTACGCGATGTTCCTCTTCATCATGCCGATCCTGTTCGTCTACACGCAGATTCTGATGCCGGACGGGTTCAATGCCCAGGTTGCGTTGATCATCGGCGGTGCCGCGCTCAGTACCATTCCGTTCGCGGCCGCGTTCTCCGGCTTTCTGATCCGCCGGACCTGGCCATGGGAGCGGTGTGTGCTCTTCATCGCCGCCCTCGGGCTGGTCTATCCGGAGCTGTACGTGACCATCATCGGGCTCGTGCTGCTGGTCGGCTGCCTCGCCTATCAGTGGCGGGGGAGGGTGGGCGAAGCGCTCCCGACGCCGACCATGCAGCCGTCCGTCAACGCCGTCGTGGAGTGCTAGCATGGCCCGGTTCGGACTGTTCCTGCACGCCTCGGACCGCGGCACGGAGCCGGCGCGTCTATTCGACGAGCTGGCCGAGGAAGCGGCCCTGGCCGAAGAAGTCGGCTTCGAGGCCTGTCTGATCGCCGAGCATCACCAGAGCCCGAACGGCCATTATCCGGCGCCGCTCATGCTCGCTGCCGGCATCGCCGCCCGAACGAAGACGATCCGCGTCGGCAGCAGCGTGCTCCTGACACCGCTCTACCACCCGATGCACCTCGCCGAAGAGAGTGCCACCGCAGATCTCATCTCGGGCGGTCGCCTCATCCTCGGCATGGGCATCGGCTATACCGCCCGCGACTTCGATCCGTTCGGCGTATCGCTGAAGGAGCGCGCGAGCCGCATGGAGGACCACCTCCAGTTCCTGAAGCGCGCCTGGACCGAGGACGGGGTGACGTTTCGCGGCAGGCATTTCAGTTTCGACAACGTTACGCTCGCGCCCAAGCCGGTGCAGCAGCCGCGGCCGCCGATCTGGCTCGGCGGCGACGTGCCGGCGGCGCTGAAGCGCGCGGCGCGCCACGGCGACGCCTGGATCGGCTTCCCGTTCCACGGGCTGGAGACGGTGGTCGAGCGCACCGCGTTCTACCGGCGCGAGGCGGAGGCTCTCGGGCGGCGGCCGATGGTGGCGCTTCGCCGCGACGGCTGGGTGGCGGAGGACCGCGCACTGGCGATGCGGCAATACGAGCCGGCGGTGCGCTCCTTTCAGCGCTTCATGCAGGAGCTCCACAGTCACGACGAGTGGTTCCGCGACATGACGGAGCGCGACGTTCAGCAGGAAGCCGGTAACCGCCTTCTGCTCGGGACGCCCGAGGAATGCATCGCCACCGCGCGGCTGTTCGCCGAGCAGGCCGGTGTCGACTGGTTCATCATGCGCTTCCGGCAACCGGACGGACCGCCGCATGCGGAGGTGATGCGAGCGATCGAGCTGTTCGGCCGCGAGGTGATCCCCGCGTTGCGCGCCGGCGATCCCGAAGCTCCGCTCGTCGTGGACCCCTGAGGCGACGATGGCGATCCCGGTAACTTTCTCCGAATACCCGGTCGGCGCGGCCCTCGGCCCGGTGCGTCTCGACATCACTGCCGAAATGGCAGAGCGCTTCGCGGCGGCGGTCGGCAGCGACGGTTCCTGGTATGCGGGGCTGTCCCCATTCGGCGGGCGGATCGCCCCGTATACCGCCGTCGAGCAGGTGATGCTGATCACCCTCGGCGATACGTACCGGGTGTCGGATGCTCCGGGCGGCAGCGTTCAGTACCGCCTCGACATCGCCTACCATCGGCCGCCGCTCGTCGGAACGTCGGTCGAGATTCGGGGGCACACACTGGAGAAGACGGAGCGCCCCGGCCGCTACCAGTCGAGCTTCGCCTTCGAGGTCGTCGACGCCGCCCATGGCGCGCTTCTTTTCGACGGCAGCGTCGCCCAGGCTCACCTGCTCGGCGGCGGGGGAGGCAGCAGGCCGAAAGGGGAGGCGCGGAAGCCGGAAACACGTCAGGAGGAGCCGGGCGAGCCTTACGAAGCGCTCGAGCCGATGAACTTTACGCTGACGCTGGAGATGATGCGCCTCTACGCCGCCTGGCCAGAGCTCGCCCGCTTTGGACGCTCGCTGGAGAACCAGCATACAAGTGCCGAGGAGGCGGCGCGTCTCGGCCGCCCCGGCGTGATTGCCATGGGCGCGCATCTGGTCGCCTATCTCGAGGAGTACATGCTCCGCCGCTTCGGGGAGGAGTGGCTGACGGGCAGCCGATTGCAGGTGACCTTCGTCGGCATGGTTCTCGAAGGGGACGAAGTGACGATCGAAGGCCGGCTGCGTTCGTCGGGACCCCAGGATGCGAACGTGACCGTCGATCTCACTTGCCGCACCGGCCGTGGCTCCGTCGCCGTCGTGGGGAGCGCCAGCCTCAGCAGATCGCGCTCCACGGGCGATCGTTGATCAGCCCTTGCGTCCGGTCGGGGTGGTTTCCGGAACTCTCACGCGGAACTGGCGGATCTCGTTCGGCCGGGGGAAGCACGCGTCGGGGTCACGGAAGATCACTGTCCGGCCCCTGCGGATGACGAGGAACAGCGAGGCATTCCGTGCGGCGAGTTGCTTGACGATCTCGGCCGGGTAGGTCGCGTAGAACTCGCCTTCGTCGTCGGTCGTGGTGGGCCCCAGCGGCGGCGGTGCGCCTTCAGGGGTCTCGAATTCCACCTGGGCGCCGGAGAGCGGCGCACCCTTCTCGTCCCAGACCCTGCCCGCAATCGTCCAACCGCCGAATTCGGGTGGCTCGAAGGTGTCGATCCGACGGACCGTCGCCTCCGCCAGCTTCGCCTGACGCTCCGCGGATGACTGTGCGGCCTGTACCCTCCGGACGCGCGGGTGATCCTCTCCGTGTTTTGCGACGAGACGCTTCAGGTCGGCGGCGAGCGTCTCGCTTTCGACGCGGGCACTCT
>JAJUGE010000058.1 GCA_029268305.1 Alphaproteobacteria bacterium | reverse complement strand
TAATCTGGACCGTCCGGAGCGCCTCATAACCTGAAGGTCGCAGGTTCAAATCCTGCCCCCGCAACCAAACAGCACAACAAAAAGCCTCCGGTACCACCGGGGGCTTGTGCATGTCCGGATGACCGAACTCCAGCCTAATCACGGTCGGGATCGGTCTGTCCGTCTTCATGCCAGATCCACATTCCTACGGGGCAGTCGGGGGATAGGCTCTCGGCGGACCCTCCCACGACTCCTGGCGTCCAAAGGCAGTGACGTAGAGGTAGTTCCAGGTGTTCCCCATCTGCTCGCCGCCGCGGCCGTTGATGGATCCGGTCCGGAACACCCGGTCGCCCTCACGGGTGAACCTGTTCGTACCGTGCCATTCGTCCACTTCGAGGTCGGCATAGAAGTCGTCCATGAGTGTGTACCAGGGGATATGGTCCCCCATTCTCGCCTCCAGGCGCTGCAGTTCGTCTTGCGATCCCCGCGAGACGAGGCTGGTGCCGCGGGCGCCGAGATGTGCCGAATGCGCCACCTGATCGGCGACCACGAAACAACCGATGCACCCGCGCTCCGGCCAGCGCCCACGCCCGGATCCCGCCCGGGTTACAACCCGAAATGAATGGTTACGAAGTGGCGCCGGTCGACGAATTGTTGATGGTGCGAGCCGGCTCGACTTCGGTCTTGCCGGTCTGCCATGAGGGATCGCGGGCCGGCTGACGAGCACCCGGCGAGCTCTCCAAGGGAACGCCGATCGCTCGTCGTCGCCATGCGAGGGCGCCGAGGGACACCACATAGCCGATTTGTAAGCCGGCTGCCCCGGCCAGCCAAGCAAGGCATGCTACCCAGAAGCCGGTGCCATAAACAATCGACAAGGCAGCGACAGCGACGGTGATGGCGCCTGTGGCGATGAGCACGAAGAGGACAGAAGCCAGCAAAGGCGCCACGAGGCCGCAAATGACGGCTATCCCGACCAGTGACGCTATCGTCGGCGCTTCCACGCAGGGCCTCACCAGATATGGGCCAACCCTTCTGCCGCTCATCTGTTCTCGCAGATGGAAGCGGGAACCGGCCTCTTGTCTCCACACAAGAATATAGTCTGATACGTACATCCGTCCGTATCAAGATCTGGTTAAGAGCCATACACTATTTCGGATATCCAGCGCTGAATCAGCACGAGGCCGGAACTTGCCCGGACTAGGAGGTGCCTGCAGCGTGCGGTCCTCTTTCGCTCCAGTCTGCCCTGTGCGGCGAGAGAGGGCGCGGTTCTGGACGAGGCGTTCAGGGCTGGAATGATCTAGATGGCGTCAAGTGTAATGGCAGGAATTGCGGGATCGCCGTCGTCGCCGGTGTGCCGCGGAAGATTTATTGCAACACTATCGGCGCGGGAGTGTCGGAT
Source organism: Alphaproteobacteria bacterium (assembly GCA_029268305.1). Lineage (GTDB taxonomy): Bacteria > Pseudomonadota > Alphaproteobacteria > JAJUGE01 > JAJUGE01 > JAJUGE01. The sequence goes on along the minus strand of JAJUGE010000058.1, from coordinate 22,296 downwards.
CGGCCGACCGCAGCGGTGCTTTTCTTGCGGCGCGCCTGATCGAGATCGAGCTGTACCTGAAGCGTGTCGCCAGCCTGGAGGGCGGCATCCTTGTCGACCTCGATGGTTGAAACGGACTCGCCATCTCTGCGTGTGACGAAGAACTGGATTCTCACCGTCATGTTTCCGGCACGATCGATGACCTTTTCAGGCATGACGACGGTCGCCTCGCGGAGCAAGGACTCCGCGCGTTCTACCTTCAGCCGCGCCTGGGCGAGGCTCGAGTGAGTGGACTGAATGTCCTTCGCGACTTCCGTGCGGAATGCGGTCAGCAGATCCACCCGGTCCCGTTGGGCTTCGTTGATCGCGAGGTTTGCCTCCAGACTCGCGACTTCGAGATCGAGGCGCTTTCCTTCCTGCTCGGATAGCGTCCGCTCCAGCGTCAGAGAGCGGCTGGCGACCGCCAGGCCCTTGCCGACGAGGTCGTCGACACCCTCCAGCTGTTTCTTCGTCAGCTGAATCTGCCGATCGAGGTTGACCGCTTTCTCCCGCAGCGCTTTCAGCTGATCGGACGCCAGCTCCTCCCGATCGCGCAGGCTCTCGAGCTGCGATTCCCGTGCTTGCCGTCGAGCCTCGAAGATCCGGCGTTCTTCTTCCAGCAAATCTGGCCTCACGACAGGGTCGCCGCCGCCATCCACTTCGAATTTCTCCTGTCCCGCGAGCTCGGCCTCGAGTCGCAGGAGCCTCGCCTCCAACCGCTCCACCGCATCCTCGGCTGTGGCGAGATCCGCTTGGGCGTTTATCGCGTCCCGCTCCAGACGAAGGGTGCCACCGCCTCCGCGGTAGAAACCGCCGGCGAGTGCGACCGCTTCCGTCACCGTGAGGGAGGGCCTGAATTCGATGGCTCCAGGCGACTCCACGCCGCCGATGACGTACACGGGCGACCGGAGCGCATACTCCACACTCACCGCCGGTCGGCTCGTAAGAGCCAGGTTGCGCTGCAACGAAGACGCGATCTCGGCGGCGAGCTCGGTCGTGGAGCGCCCTTCGACGGAAACTTCGCCCGCGAACGGTATCGATATCGTTCGTGCCCGAGACACTTCGTACTCGCCGCCGACCGCCGTCCAGTCGCGGTATTCTCCCTTGCCCGGCTGCCACTCGAGCACCTTGATCAGCAGCTTTTCGTGCGGATGGATTTCGGCTGCCGGAAGCGGACCATCAGCGGCCGGAGCTGTCGTCGCCAACCCGAGAAGCACGAGGAGCAGCAAGAGGCGTGGGACCAACGACATTGAATTCTCCCGGTCGGGCATCAGGGCGGATATTTGGTGAATGCCTGCTCCGCCGCGATGCCACGGCGTCCGAATCGCCTTGCCGGGCGGCAAGCTGCCGCCCGGAGGTGAGATCAATATGTGCCTTGCCGTGAGATGACGATGGGTACGGTGCGCGCGATGAGAACCAAATCGGTCCAAAGTGACCAGCTTTCGCAATAGGCCCGGTCGTAGGCCACGCGCGCCTCGTACGAGGTCAGGTTCCTGCCCGACACCTGCCATAGGCCCGTCAGACCGGGTCGGCTGGCGAGATAGAAGGCCGCATTTTCGCCGTAGTAGCGTAACTCGTCCCGTACCACCGGCCGCGGCCCGACGATGCTCATTTCACCGCGCACGATGTTGATGAGCTGCGGCAGCTCGTCGGCGCTCGACTTGCGCAGTATATGCCCCAGCGGCGTGACGCGCGGATCGTTCTTCAGCTTACGCGTCGTCTCCCACTCCCGCCGGGCCTCCTCGCAACTGGCCAGGTGATCGCGTAGGACCTTGTCGCCATCCACCACCATCGTCCGAAATTTCAGGCACTTGAACGGCCTCCCATCCCGACCTACGCGCTCGTGGCCATACAGGACCGGCCCGGGTGAGAAGAACTTTATCAAAGCTGCGATCAGGAGCATCAGCGGGAGCAGAAGAGCCAATGCCAAGGCTGCCATCGAAACATCCAGCATCCGCTTGCGCCAGTCTCCGACACGAACCTGAGCGGCCGCAGCTTCCGGGAAGTGGATATGCTGATCGGCGCTGCGTGAGTTCGCATGAGTTCCGGCGAACGCGAGCTGCGCTGAACCCCTCTCGAAGTGGGTGCTTCGGGCATCCGTCGCAGAATATAACTCGGGCGGCATACCGAGCCTCCAACCATTGCTGACGATTTCACGATGCCCCCCATGTGATACGTATGCGTCCTCCTTGACGTCTGGTCGGCGTGTGATATTCCGCCTATGCCGCCTGCCGGATAGCCGGCACTCGTCGCCTTCACCCCGACAGGCTCGGGATCATCCCTGCTTCGGATGATCCGATAACCGGTACACGCAATCGCCGTGCCAGCGGTTGTCGCAAGTTTGCAATTTGCGACAGCGGGACCCATACAGGCGTTGAAGCGTTCAGCCCGAAATCGACCAAAGCGGCCCCGGCCGACATCATCCCGCTGCAGGTGCATTTCCCATGAAGGTGGCTATCGTTCATTACTGGCTGCTCACCATGCGCGGTGGTGAGAAGGTCGTGGAGGAGCTCTGCAAGCTGTTCCCGGAGGCGGACATCTTCACGTTGGTCTGCGACCGGGAGAGGCTTTCCCCCCTCCTGCAGAGCAAGCGGATACACACGTCGTTTCTTCAACGACTGCCGGGCGCACGACGGCATCATACGAAGCTGCTGCCGTTGATGCCCTTCGCTCTCGAGAATCTCGATCTGCAGCCTTACGACCTGGTGATCTCGAGCGAGTCCGGGCCGGCAAAGGGCGTCATCACCCGGCCGGACGCTGTTCACGTCTGCTACTGCCACAGTCCGATGCGGTACATCTGGGACCATTATCACGTCTACCGGCGTGACCTCGGCCGTCTCGGGCGGGCGATGATGACGTTCGCCGCCCCGCCCTTGAGGGTCTGGGATGTGAGCACCGCCGCGAGAGTCGATGCGTTCGTAGCCAATTCGGAGCATGTGGCCCGACGCATTCGACGCTTCTACAAGGTGGACGCCGACGTGGTCCACCCGCCGGTGGCCGTCGACCAGTTCGAGACAACCGCCGAGCGAGGGGATTTTTATCTCTGTGCAGGGCAGCTGGTGCCCTACAAGAGGGCCGACCTCGCAGTTCGGGCCTTCACCCGCATGGGCAAGCGCCTCGTGGTCATCGGAGAGGGAGCGCAGGCATCCGTACTGCGAAAGGCCGCGGGCCCGACCGTAGAGCTCCTGGGCTACCAGCCCTTCGACGTCCTGCGCGACCATCTGGCCCGTTGCCGTGCCCTGATCTTCCCCGGTGAAGAAGACTTCGGCATCTTGCCGGTCGAAGCCATGGCATCGGGGCGACCGGTGATCGCTTTCGATGCCGGCGGTGCTCGCGAGACAGTCAGCAGCGAGACGGTCGGTCTCAGGTTCCCCGAGCAGACGGAAGAAAGCTTGATAGAGGCAGTCGCTCGTTTCGAAGCCATGGAGGCATCGTTCGATCCGGCCGCGATCCGCCGACACGCGGAGACCTTCTCGGCCGGGATCTTTCGCCAACGGATGCATCAGCTGATCAATTCTCTCCTGATCGAACGGGGGAATCAGGAACTCTCCCAGGCTCCGCAGCCTGTCATTGGCTAATTATTGAGCACCTTTTCCGACGTCGTTGATGCCGCTTCGGGGCGGAGTCCAAGTTCAATGCGACGGTATGGCTTAAATCTTGTTAAGCAATCAGGACTACCTTCGAACCGTACCGAACGCGCGGAGGAAGAATGGTTGCGCTCGATCTTTCTAATTTTCACCTGACTTTCTCGGACGAGTTCGATTACATAAACATTTCCTCAAATCCTCATGGCGATGATTTCAGCTGGTATAACAGAACTCCATGGCACGGCGATTTCGGTTCTGCGTCATTCGTGGGAAGCGACACGAATGGAACGTTCCGGATCGTGGATGGCGTCCTCAGCATCCAGGCGAATCAGCGGGAAGATGGCACCTGGACATCTGGACTGATCTCCTCGGCGAACCCGAGTGGAGAAGGCTTTACGCAGCAGTTCGGCTATTTCGAGATGCGTGCTCAGCTTCCGGCGGGAGAGGGGCTCTGGCCGTCATTCTGGCTCATCGGTCAGGAACGGCTGGATCCCGAGTCGACCTACACTGCCGAGGTGGACGTGATGGAGCACTACGGCGTGATGCCGGGTAGCTATACGGGCAAGGTGCATGTCTGGCAGCGGGATGGCAGCGGTGGGCACGACTGGGCCTACGCCCGGAACTATGTCGAGACCGGCGAGCTCTACGCCGGCTTCCACACCTATGGTGTCCTGATCGAAGAGGATTACACGACCTTCTATTATGATGGCGTGGCCTTCTGGCGTACCTTAACGCCGGAAGAGCATCATCAGCCCATGATAATTCTCGCGGACCTGGGGCTCGGGGGCGGGTGGCCGATCGATCAGGCACCCGACGGTGCCGCCATGTTGATCGACTACATCAGGGTCTACGCCGAGAACGACGAGCCGCCGGAAGCTTCCGCTGCGGGCCCAGCCGGCATCCGCTTTGAGGATGTCTTCGATTTCGGAACCCGCGCGAACGCATACACTGGAATCACCCTGACCCTCGACGAGAGTCCCGGGCGGCTCGTCGGTGGGATCCGCAATGATCGCGTGGTGGGCGGTGAACACTCAGACCGCCTCGCCGGGCACAAGGGAGACGATCTCGTCTTCGGCAGAGACGGTAACGACCAGCTATACGGCGATCAGCACGACGACGTGCTCATTGGCGGATCCGGCAAGGACGAGCTGTACGGCGGCGGCGGCAACGACATGCTTTTCGGGGGAGAGGGGGCCGATTTCCTGAACGGCGGCGGCGGCATCGATCAGCTGAGCGGCGGTGAGGGTGCCGATCGGTACATCGTCCGTGCTCGCGACGCGGCCCCGGGCGGAGAGATCAGTCATCCGGAGGCGTCAGGTCATTCGTTCGCGCAGTGGGTCCAGATTCACGGCCTCGACTTTTCCGAAGGTGACAAACTGACGTTCGAGGGCTTCCCGGGCCTGAGCGACGCAATCGGGCGCGACAACATCGTCTCAAGCCAGGAGGAGCTCCGCGCGTTGCTCGAGCTGCTCCTGGAGGATGACAATCCGCAGACAGGCGTATCCTTCGATCTCGATCACGAGAGCACGCTCCTTCGCCTCGACGACGGTGCGGGATCGTCGCACATCGTCGAAATCTACGATGGAGATCTGACCATCTGATATGCGCGTTGTCAGGCTGCCATGCACTTGCGTGGGGGCCAGTTATCCCCACCGGGCTCTTGCCGACCGGAGCCCGGCTTCTAACTTGCGGGCGACACCGGACCGGAAGAGGAGCACGGATGAGAAAGCTCGCGACCGCCATCGTCATCGCTGCGACTGTTGCAGGTGCAGGGAGCGGTTATGCCGCCGATGAAGACACGCTGGACATCGGAGCTTATCGGCTGACGTTCGAGGACGACTTCGACGAGCTGGATGTCTCGCCTTGGGGACCGGATACGACGTGGATCGCGCACACGCCCTGGTCGGGAGATTTCGGTGACGCGAAGTTCACCAATCCTCGTGAAGGTTTTCCCTTCACCGTCGAGGATGGCGTGCTGCGCATCGAAATGCGGCGGGACGGTGAAGGAAAGTGGCAGTCCGGGCTGTTGGCGAGTGTAGACCGCAAGGGTGCCGGCTTCTCCCAGAAGTATGGCTACTTCGAAATGCGAGCCAAGTTTCCGGCTGGTGAGGGGGTGTGGCCGGCCTTCTGGCTGGTGGGTGTGGAGCGGCTAGCTCCGGACCCGGAAGCAACGGCCGAAATCGATATCGTGGAACACTACGGTCATGCGTCTGACCGGTTTTCGTCTTCGGTGCACGTCTGGCCGATCGCGAAGGGGGTCAAGAAGTTCAGCAAGACGCAGCGGACTTCGGTTGAACCGGGTTCCCTCTCCGAGAACTTCAATCTTTACGGCGCCAGCGTCGACGAAGATAAGATCCGCTTCTATTTCAATCGCCGCAAAGTCTGGGAGATCGATACGCCGGAAGCCCACAAGCAGCCGATGTTCATCCTCATCGACCTCGGGCTCGGGGCGGGCTGGCCGACAGAGAATGCTCCGAATCCCGCCCATATGTGGGTAGATTACGTGCGAGCCTATGCGCGCGAGGAGTGAGAGCAGGCGCGTTCACGCGCGCTAGGTGGCGGTCAACGCCGCGGCCAGTCGGCCGACCCCCTCGAACGCCTCTTTGATAATTTGTTCGGTGGCCGTGCCGTTCGGCGGCGGAGCGGCGAGCGATTCTTCGACCATGGATGCCGTCATCTCCGCCGTTCCGGGCACCGCCGGCAGGATTCGGTCTGCGGCCCCGATCGAGTCCATGAAGCTGTCGACCTTTCTGTCCCACCTGAGTGCAACGATGGGAACACCGAAAGAGCAGCCTGCGATCAGAGCATGCATTCTGTGGGCGACAAGAACCGCGAATTCCGAGACGAGGAGCGCGAGCTCGACCGGTGTCCGGACCCGCCGCCGGACGTAAACGGCCGATGACGCTTCCAGGCTGTCGGAGATCCGATCGAGGAAAAGCTCGTCTTCGGGGCTGCCGTTCGTGAACGTCACGATCGGCCGGTCCCCCCGACGCAGTTGACGGCAAAGCTCGGCGTACCAGTCTGCGAGCTCTGAATCCGTGGTTTCCATGGTCGAGTGGTAGCGGACGGCGATCGGGCTCGTGACGCAGAGCCCGATGGGGCGTCCTTGCTGTGCCGGTTCGACGGGCGAGACGTAACGACTGATGAGGAGACCGGGGTCACGCACGACCTCGGCGGACCGCCCGACTGTCTCCGCAAAGAGAGTATCGAACTGGTTCTTGGATGCGACGTCTCGCACCGAGACATAGCGGAGATCCGCTTGCGCCAGCGCCTGTCGGACCATCCGCAGCCCGCTTCTGGACCAATCGCCGGACACGCCGACGCCGTAGATGGCGATCGGCAACCTTCGCTCCGCCGCGAGGCCGATGGCGACGCTCAGCTTGGTCGGGAAGTTGAGGTCCATGTCGGCGAACAAGTTCCCGCCGCCGATGATGGCGGCGCGGGCATCGCTGAGTGCGGTCTCATAGTGCGGCTTCCATCGCAGGCGGGTCATCGCCGCCAGGGGAATCTTCAGGAGCGACTGCCGGACTCCCGAGGGCATGCCGTCGATCGATTTGAGGAGGAACGACCGCGAGGGCGAGCCGGGCGCGAAACTCGTCCGCGCCGCCAGATCGACCGAATAGGTGGATCGGTCGTGAAATCCATGCTCCGCGAGTGCCTTCTCCAACGCGATGGAGAGCAGGCCATCGCCGAGATTCGGACTGTACTTGAGATTGAACAGCCGGACGTCGCGCCCGGACAGCCGTTCCCGCTCGAGCGTGCCCGCGTGTGCAATCGGGGCCACGGATTGGGTGTCCTTCGTCATGCCGCCCGGGATACTCTTTCCTCATACAGCTCCAGTAACCTGTCGCGCCAGGTCGACGGCGTGGTCGCAATGGGCACGGTGCCGGAGAAGGCCCGTTCGCTCATGGCGCGAACGTTTTCGGCAGGCATGTCGGCGACATGGCGGATCGTGGCGGCGAATGATTCGATGTCACGGGTGTCGCAGGCGAACCCGAGCCCCGCCTGCACGAACTCGGTGGACAGCAATGAATTCATCGAGAGGATCACAGGCAATCCGCTGCGCGATGCCTCGGCGGCCACCAGCCCGAAGGGTTCGGGATAGCGCGACGGCATCAAGAGCGCCCGTGCGTCCCGGATCACGCTTCGAATCGTCTCCCGCGAAGACCATCCGAGCACCTCGACATGCGGATGCCTCGCCTCCAGAGCCGAGCGGTCCGGGCCGTCTCCAAGGATGCGCAGCCTGACACCTGCACGTTTCGCTGCCAGAGCTGCCTCTTCGATACCCTTTTCGAACTCGATCCGACCGACGAAAAAGAAGTCTCTGTTACGCTCCGCCTCGATACGTCGATCGGTGAACCGCGTGACCGGGTTCCTCACGGCAAGAAGGCGCTGCTCACAGAACCCCGCTCTCGTGAAAAACTCTGCCATCCGCTCGTGGACCATCACGACCGGGGACTCCGCGAAGCATCGTGTCGAGGTCAAGGAAAGCGATCCCTGTCTCGCGACCCGCCAGATCTTCTGCGCGTAGGAGCGCTTGTCGCAATTGGTCGACAAACAACCGAGGCTCAGCGGCACCTGCCCGCATTCCGCACCTCGGCGATAGTTCTGAAACGCGCCGTTCGGGCAGGCGAGAAAGAAGTCGTGGGCATGAAGGAGCGTGCGGCCAGCGACAGGCGCGAGCGAGGCGAAGATCGCCGGCGAGAGGATCTTCGACCAGCCGTGCAGGTGGTACACGACGCCCGGCCCGTCGTGCGCCGCGACCCAGTCCGCAACCAGTCGTCTCGCAGGCGCATTGTACAGGCCCCGCCGCATCGCGTTCAGCGAGCCGCCTCCGGCGACGTGCATGCCGCCGAGCGGGACTACGTCCACTCCGAGCTCCACCAGTTCCGGATTGTTCCCCTCGTCCCCGACGAGGAACGTCACCGGCACGTTCATCTGGCGGAGCAGGCGTATGGAAAGCAGGGCGATGCCGGTCGCTCCGCCGCGGGCGGTCGCGACATCGTTGATGACCACAACCCGTTGGACCACCGGTCTATCCCCTGGTCGTCGCGTCGCGCGCGTCCGCGCGGCGAAAAGCACGTGAGTGCGACCCGATCACCCCGCTAGCTTCACCGGCTCGGGGCGCCGCACGAGGCGCGTCGACTTTTCTCTGGCGATCCGCAGCAGCTTGCGACCCATCGAAAGGACGATACGGCGGTTCAAGCCGCGGTCCATGGGGCTCAGGTTGTTCGAAAGCATCGCCAGCCGCTTGAGCACGGCTTTTCGGTAGCGCGGCTCGTCCTTGGAACGCGCACCCGAGAGCCGGCGCCAGATCCTGAACTCGATGTAGCGCTGGATTGTCTGCTTCGGACAAAGGTCTCCCAGCAGAGCGCTGTACTCGTCGAGAGTCAGAGGTCGGTCGGCATCTCCGGGATCCGGCAGACCTTCCCGCCGCGCGTACGCCGACAGCTCGGCCAGAACCGCGCTCGTCTCCTGCCGCTCGAGATTCATCATGGAGAGGCTCGCGGAGTGGACGCGGTAATAGAGCACCAGCTTCGGAGGGTTGTAGAACGTGCCATGGCCGGCCAGACGGAGGTACAGGTCGTAGTCTTCCGCATGAGGGAAGTTCGACCGGTAGCCGCCGACCGCTTCGAGCGCAGATTTCAGAAATGTGCCGGCACTGTGCTGGACGTTTGCGACAACGGGCGGGAAGCCGGTGATGTCGGTTACCTGGACCCGGCTGGGGGATCCGGGTGGTGCGATGGGCCGACCACGTCCGTCGATGCTCTGGATCAGGCCCCCCACCGCCACCGCATCGGGATGTGTTTCGAAAGCCGCCATTTGCACGGCAAACCGATCCGGCAGGGCGATATCGTCAGCGTCCATTCGGGCGACCAAGCGGCCCCTGCAGTGTTCGAGCCCATGATTCAGGGCCGACACGATCCCCCCGTTCGGTTTCGACAAAATCCGAATGCGAGGATCGCTTGCAGCGCGCGTCTCCAGGATGTTCAGGCTTCCGTCCGTGCTGCCGTCGTTCACGGCGAGGATCTCGAAGTCCCTGAAGCTCTGTTTCTGGATTGAGTCGAGCGCAACCTCCAGGAATTCCTGGGCGTTGTATACCGGAATGAGGCATGAGATGAGGGGAGGCATTCAGCTTGCCTTCTTTGGGAGGACCGGCCGATCGAGCGAGAGGCTGCCCCACTGGGGCACTTCGCTCTTCATGAGACCTGGCATCACGCCACCGCTGCTGAGCGGTTCCTGAGCAGCTGGCAGAACTCCTCAGCGTTGTTCATGAACCTGCTGTCGGGATCGTCGGCGAGCCATGTCTGATGAAACGCCCGCAATTTTCCGTCGAGCGTGTCGAAGAAATATCGAGGCTTGCCGAGCATCGTCGCGAGGATGTAGCCGTGTAGACGATCGGTCACCACGGCCCTCCCGCGGCTAAGCAACGAAAGCCCGAACCTCACCCTCGAACGGGCATAAAGCTCGAAGATGTTGAGGGTGAGCCGAGCCGCCATCACGGCGGGGCGGGTATTGCGAACCATCATCGTCAGGGCCGTGTACAGCCTGTTGATGGGGACCGGTCCTCTGATCCAGTCGTCGATCGAGAAGGTCGCGCCCGATTCCTCGAACGACGCGCTTATCGTGGAGGCCTTGGCCTCCAGCAGCTCCTTATCGGTGCGGAGTAGACAGGCGTAGTCCACTGTCGCAGTTCCGCCTTCGAGCGGCCCCAGGGCAAATGCCATGTCCGGGCACAGTTCGGTCTCGCACGGGAGGGTGCTCGTCGCGAACGCATGCGTCTTCTCATCGCGCGCGAGAAGCACGAAATGACGTGTCGCCGCGATCGCCCGTTGCGTCCTCTCCAGCAGGTCGGCTGCGCGGAAGTGGATGCTTTGAGGAAACTGCAGCATCGGCTTGTGGGGAAATCGCTCGATGATGCGGAGCCGAAACTCGTGATGGTGCGGCCAGAGATCGCCGAAATTGCCGCCGCCGTGAAAAAGGATGAGATCTGCGCGTTCGATCTCCTCGTCCATGCGGGGCGTGTACGCATTGTGTGCAACCGCACCGACGGTCGCTCCGGGAAGCGCGCGTCGCAGGAACGCCAGCTCTCCCAGCAATATTGCGGTGTCGCCGACATTGGGGTGAGCGGGGGGATCGATAAGCATGATCCGCTGGTCCGCCGCCCCGCCGGCGAGCAGCGGCGCTATCGTCTCGTCTATCCGGCTCGCGAGCTGATGGACGCGGAACATGTCGCGGGAGGTTTCAGGCACTTCTGGGTTCCCAGATCATGAGCTTTGCAGCATCGAGGAGCTTGCGCTCCGCGCTGTTGACGGGCCGGTTGATCCACCAGAGCCCGAGGTGCGTGGCCGCATAGATGAACAGACCTCCTAGGATGACAGCCGCAAGCTCCGGAATGTTCCCGATGTTTCCCGAGGAAAGGAGCGAATAGCTGTCCCCCACCCAGACGAGGAAGGCGGCCAGGACGATGCCGCTCACGTAGCTGCGCCAGGGAGCGATTGCCTGGCGGACTACGCCGGTCCCGAGCATCCGCTTCATCAGCAGCAGGTTGAGCAAGATCACGATAAGCCCGCTCCCGACCCTCGCCCAGACGACGCCCGTCAATCCTGCAATGTACATGCCGGCGAAAATCAGCGGCAGCCGGATCGCCAGTGAGATCAGATCGCGCCCGAAAATCGAGCTCGTCCGGCCCTTGGCCATGGCGATGGCCTGGGCCGGGGCCGTCAGCATCTGAACCGCGAATACCGGAGCAAGAACCTGAACGACGAATGCGGTCGCACTCCAGCCCGGGCCGAGCGCCATGGCGACGATCGAATAGGCGAAGACGGAGATCGGAATTGCGATCGGCAATGCGAGCGCCATTGCCACGCACTGGCTGGTCAGGTATGCGGCGCGCAACTTGGGGAGATCGGCCGACAGTTTGGCGAAGCCGGCATATAGTGCCTGGATCATGGGCATGATCGGCGCGTTCGTGGGCAAACTCGCGAGCTCGCTCCCGACGGCATACTGGCCGAGCACCCCGGTGCCGAGGCGGCCGCCGATGAGGAATCGGTCAGCCTGCCAATTGAGCATGTTCACGGCGTTGCTGAGGCTGATCCAGCCGGAAAATGCGAGGATCTGGCGCCAGTTCCCGAGTCCGAGCGCCGGGCGGTAAGGCGCGAAACGATAGGAAATAACGGTCGAAATGGCTGGCGCCGCTATCATGCCGGCGACGAGCGCCCAGTAGCTGTGGGTGGCGAGGGCGACCGTGACCGAGGCCAGGAATGCGGCGAGTTTGCCGCCAGCCTCCAGGTAGAACATCGGCCGGAAACGGAGCTCGCGCTGCAGATGCGCCATACGCGGGCTGATCAACCCACGCGCCAAGGGAATCGCCGTCAGCGCGAACAGGATTCCCCGCAGTCGCGGGTCGCCGTAGACGGCGGCAAAAGGGTAGGCCGCGGCCGCGATTCCGACGGCGAGTGTTATCCCGCGGATCACGTTGAGGGTGAAGGCCGTGTCGTACGCGCGCTTCTGCGGGTCGCGCATCTGGATGATGGCATTGCCGACCGAAAGATCGGTGGCCGCATTCAGCACCAGCACGACGCCTGCGGCGAGCGCGAAAAGCCCGAAATCCGCCGGAACCAGAAGTCGGGCGACGATGAGCATCGCCACCAGATCGAGCATCTTCGCCGTCAGGCGGGCAGCCACCATCCACAGTGCGCCGGAGGCAACCTTCGACGCGAGCATCAGCGGCCCGCCAATGGCTGAATCGCGCCGGGGGTTCGTCGCGTGTGAAAGGCGTACATGCCTCCCAAACCTATTGCCGTGAGGAGGCCGAAGCGGAACGCACCGATATCGCCGAAGTTGGGAGATGTGCCGATCAGAAGTCCCACCAGGAACGGGGGCACGATGCTGTACCGGACCGCACTTATCAGAACACGTCCCTCCTCGTCGCCCGGCGCGGCTCGCCGACAGAGCGATTGAATGAAGAAGGCGAAGTAGAGGAGACCGCCGATCACCCCAGCGTTGCTGAACATCGAGACAACCCGATTCGAGCTACGCGTTCCGCCTATACCGACCCCGAAGCCATAGCTTTCCACCAAGGCATTGAGCGAAACCGCCGTCCACATGTTCCGCTCCGCGAAGGACGAGGACTCCGCCTTCTGGAAAACCATCCGATCCAGTGCCTCGGAAACCCCCTCCAGAACGGTCGGTTTGGCGAGTGCGACGATTACCACCACTGCCAGACCGCCGACGACTGCCCAGAATTCGGCGCCGAGATGGCGCCGCCGCAACGGGCTGTAACGACGTTCCAGAAGCCGGACGGTCCATTCGACGAGCGCGACCAGGAAGAAGAGAGCGAGACCGAGATACGTCGCCGACGAGGTGGACAGCCAGGCGAACAGGACCAGCAGCAGAATCAGCGGCGGAGCGTACAGGTCGCGCACGCGGTCGTTTCTGATCCCCCTGCGCAGAAAATAGAGGAGGCAGAGCATAGAGACGCACAGGCTTCCGAAGGACGAGGCCTCCGGCATCAATCCGACGACGCGCTTGCCACCGAGCAGCTCCACGTCGACGTGCAGGGTGTAGGTAGCGGTCCGGAATGGCTCGAGGAGCGGCGCGAGCGGCAGGTATTGGGCGGCGAAATCCAGAGCGCCGGTGATCACCGCCAACGAGGCGGCGAGAACCAGGCCATGAAGCGCGGCCTGGCGCAGGCGGTCCGACTTGAGAAGCTGAGCGAAGGTGAAGACGAGCAGAACCGAAAGCATCAGGTAGGCAAGCTGGGAGAGATTCTGCCTCGTCGGGAACAGGGGCGCGGGGTTCGAGAGGTCGCCGCGCATCGGGATGATCAGTACTTCACCGGCAAACAGCCGAGGCATGAACAGAGTCGTGACGACGGCGACCGACAGGAACGCAGTGAGCAAGCCGAGTCTTCGAAGGTCCAGGGCGCTCGAAAGCGCGGTGAGCGCAGTCGCCCGATCCGACATCGTCTTCATGACGAGGAGCACGGCAGTGGCGGATGCGGGCAGGATCGTCAGCCCTCCCGTGGCTTCCGGCGGCACGACGGCGAACGATCCGAAAGGGATGCTGGCGAAGAACAAGTACAGCAGAACGGGGCGTCTGGAGACCAAACCCCATAGACCGACACACCAATAGAGGGCGGCCAGAAGCGCCGACACCGCCGTCATTCAACTGCTCCTATCGTGACCCGCGGATGGCTGTGCGGGCGACGTCCACTGCGGAAGCACCTGGCCCCACCGCTTGCTGGTCGATACGTGGCGCCCCATCGAGATCTATCGAAGATGGCGTGAGGCAACAGGGCCGAACGTCGTTCTCAGATGTCTCACTGCCACCGACTCCGCCCCTTCCGGGCACCCGCACATCCCCCACAGCAACAGGACCGTCGCGAAATAGATGATCATCCCTCCCAATCCGACCCCGACAGTCGCGGCGATCAGCAGCCAGTTCGACGGCATCCCCGCGAGAAGGCTTGCGGCAACCAGCAGAAAGCCTCCGAGAGGCACGAGTGCTGCGATCGGACGCCAGCATTCCGTCAGAAGTCCCCGCGCGGTCGTGCCGATCATACGGTTGAGCATCCAGGTGACGGCAACGACTGCGGTGGCTGCTGCCGCCGCTCGGGCGCCGATCGCACCGATCACACCGAAATAGACGACGCCGACGAACAGGGCCGGAAGCCCGACCGAAAATTCGAGCAACGAACGCAGCGCCAGAAATTTGGTTCGACCGAGAGCTATGGCGAGGGGCGGCATGGCAGCCACCGGAAGTGCGAGCAGATTACAGAGGGCGAGCCACCTCAGGATTGAGGCGGCCTCTACCCATTTGTCGCCCAGGACGATCCGCACTGCTGGATCTGCAAGCAGCGAAAGCGTGACGAGGGTCGGTGCCGTGATCAGCAGGATACCCGCTGTCGCCTTGTAGTACGCCGATGCAAGACGGCGAGGGTCGGAAGGTGCGAATGCGGCCACCAGCGGGCGCATCACGGGGAACACCACTGCTTGCTGCGGGATCGCCGCCAGATTGTCGGCTACGACAAAGCGGCCGAACACGGTGATCTGCGCGAACCGTCCGAGTAGTACCTTGTCCATCTGCCAGTTCAGAGCCGAGATGGCCTGCGAGATGCTGTTCCACCCGACGATATCCGCGAAGGCGGGCCATTCCGCCAGCGTCAGGCGGGGCCTTTGGGGCGCAAAGATGTAGGAGCAGGCAACCATCACGACCGGGGTGGTGATGGTCCCCGCCGCGATCGCCCAATAACTTCCGGTCGTAGCCGCCACCGTTGCAGACACCGCCAATGCCGATGCTTTGCCCATGAGGTCGAGGGCGACCTCACGCCGAAAATCGAACCGTTGCATGAAAAGGGCCATCCGGGGGCTGACCATCCCTCGAACAATCGGCGCGAAGGCGAGGGCCAGAATCAGTGGTACGAGCCGCGGTTCCTCATAGAAGGCCGAAATCGGCCAGGCCGCGAGGCCGAGTAGTAGCGCAATGGAGAGGCCGCGTAGAAGTCCGAGGGTGAACGCGGTGTCGAACATCGGCGGCGTCAGATCGCGAACACGCACGAGCGCCTGGATGATCGGCAGCTGAAGCACGGCCTCAACGATCAAAATGACCGCCATCGCCATCGCAACCAGGCCGAAGTCGGCCGGGACCAGGAGGCGTGCCAGGACCAGGAGGGTAAGCAAGTCGATGCTACGCGCGATGAGCTTCCCGGTAACGACCCATGTTCCGGCTGCGATCGCGCGTTCCGAAAGAGGCCGGTCGTCGCTCATGTCCCGAAGGCCGTGCACTCGGCATCACCAAAGCACGGGAGCGCCCAGCCGATGCGGCGACCCCATTTCGGACAGCGGGCATTCCCTTCACGGCGCGAGAGTACCGAGGAAGAGGGCGAGATTGGCGATGCAGGATCACGCACGGCGCCCGTGCCGTCGATGAAGCTTCGCCACGGGCTGCCGGCCGATTTCGCGCATATGAGGTGTTACGCCCGCTGGACGCCGCCGGGTGCGGTTCTCGTCAAGCGGCGGTACAGGAGCAGCGCAACGGAAACGGCCAGGAAGATCGACAGCATCTCGCCACCATCCTCCAGCGCCTCGACGGCCCGGTCCAGAACTGCCGACCTGCCTTCGAGGATTATGTGGAGCATATCCACTCCCATGCCGAAAAACACGAGCAGTGCGAATATAACGCCGAAAATGCTGCCGAACTTTCTGGCTTCCGAATTGCTCTTCCGGAAGCCCCATAAAAGGATGAGTGCGAGTACGGCGCCGACCGTACTCCAAGCGAGCAATTCGCCGCTGTCTAGGGTGCGCATGCCGAAGGCTGCAGGAAGCGCAAGCGTTTCCGCGAGCCAGGCCCCGAACTGCTCGTGCACCGACAATGCATCGTCCAACAGGACGAACGCGAATACGACAGCCCAGGCGAGATACGCCGGCTGCCGCGTGAGAACAGCTATCCCGACAAGCAGAACCGTGCACGTCGCCGCCTGGAAGTAGTTGAAGATCTCCGGGTAGCCGCCTTCGGCTCCGAGTGCGAAATTCTGGTAATTCAGGCCAGGAAAAGCTTCTCGACCGAAGCCGGTGTAGATCAAGCCTCCTATCAGGAAGTGGATGGCTATGAAGATGGCGTTTGCGAGTAGAAGTGCGACAATGATCGTTCGACAGGTTCGATCGCGATGAAGTTCTTCACGGATGTCCATGGCGGCGCAGCGCAAGGCGGCCCAAAGGCTCCGGTGTGGTGAGTAGAAGCGCCTGGACACTGTCTAACCTACTTCCGTTTGCCAAACCCAGTCGGCCCCCGCCCATCTTCCTCGAAAGCATTCTCATGCTATCGAAGTATTAGAATCCACCTGATCTTATCTGGAGCGGTCTTCCGGATTTGTGGCACGTGACATGTGGCGCCGGTATTCGGGGTCGTAGAGACCGAGCTTCGTCAGCGGAACGTCTGTGAGGACTGCCCCGCACATCTTGCTCCTCAGTCCGAAGTCGGCCCGCAGCAAAACCCGAAGATCCTCTCGTGGTGTTTCCCCCCAGTGAAGGGTGCACACCACCGCGTCCAGTGCAGGCTGCAGGACCCGCACTTCCGATACCGGCTCGGCCACGGGCAGATCGACCACCAGAAGGTCGTAGTGCGATCGCCACGCCGCCAGGTGCGCAATCCCGGGAACGAGCGGCGGATGGTCCGGTCCTCGCTCGTGGCAGAGAGGCACGAACTCGACGCCGCTCCCGAGCCGCACCAGCTTCTCTTTGGGCACTTCACACGTATCCGAGGGTGGGAGGCCCAACCTGCAATCCGCGGCGAGCGCTCGGGACAGGATCGACGCTGATGCATCCGCATCGACGAGCAGCACCCGGCGGCCTCTCTTGGCCTCCTGCTCCGCGTAGGCGAGTGCCAGCGCAGATCTCGAGGCGCTGGGCTCCAGCGAGGCAAAGCCCACCGATCTGCCCTGGCCCCGGCTGCAAATGTCGAGAGCGATGCTCGTCTTCCTGATGATGTCCGGATCAGGCTGGAAGAGGCGGGCCGCTTCCAGCGGCGTCGCGGCGATGGTGGGTGTCTTCGCCGTCTCCTTCATCTTCGGCTCGGTTCGCCCCTCCGCTGCGGGTGCGGCGAGGTAGCCGATGAAGTCGACTCCCAGTCGCTCGACATCCTTTCGCGTCCGGAAGGACTTGTCACGGGCCTCTCTGATCGCGCCGGCGGCGGCTCCCGCACTGACGCCCAGGACCAGGGCAAGGGCCAGGATCAGCTTCCACTTCGGAAACACCGGGAGGGTCGGAACGATGGCTGTCGAAATGACGCGACCGGATGGCAGGGAAAGGGTTTCCTGCTGAATGGCCTCCTGATATCGGGCCAGATATTCCTGATAGATCTGGCTGTAGGAGTTCGCCTTCTGCTCCAGGCTCCTGAACCGCACGAGGGTTGTGTTGTCGGCCTGAGCGCGCTCCATCGCCTTATCGACCGCGCGTTGGATCGAATCCCGGTGGGCCTGGGCCACACGCAGCTCGCCCCGGTAGCCCTGGAGCAGTCTTTCCGCTTCCCTTCGGACCAGATCTGCCAGGTGGTTCGCCTCTTCGACAATTGGTTTCGCCTGCTCGCTGTCCTCTCCCCAGCGTGCAGTGACGGCCCGCGCGCGCGCAGCCGCCGCGATATAGTCGGCCATCAGCGGGTTGATCGGCGCGGTTTCAGGCAGCTCTGCCGTCCTGCTAATGAAGCTCATGATGTCGTTCAGGTCGCCTGAATTCACCGCTTGCTCGAAAACTTCCACCCGGGCGGCCGCGAGTGCCACCGGGGTATCGGCGGCGATCAACTGCTGAACGAGTTGCTCGAGCTGACGATCGGAGACGAGCCGGCCATCGGCAGTGGCAAGATCGTTGCGGGCGCGAAACTCTTCGGCTGCGGCGCTGGCTTCCAGGGCTTGCTCACCGAGCCCGCTGATGCGCTCTTCGAGCCAGGTGCCGGCTGTCTTCACCGCTTCGAAGCGAGCACTCAACTGATCCGCGAAATAGGCTGCGCCATAGGCATTCGCCAGCTGCTGTGCGAGCTCGGGATCAGGATCCCGCGCGATGATCTCCACCACGAGCCCCTTGTCCACCTGGTAGGCCGTGACGCTCCGCTGGACGGCTTCGATGGTTTCCTTGTCGATGTCGCGGCTGGCGAGATATTCCGAGGTGATCCGCGGAACCGGTGGTCGATCCGCGGCTGCTCGCTCTTCAGCCGCCGGAATGCGCAGCCGTTCGGCCTCGCTGTCGTACTGGAGCCCCAGCTCGTGAATCACCCGCCGCGCGATGATGTCGGAGTGGAGCACGGCAATCTGGGTTGCGACATATTCCTCGATGCTGGTCGGCCGCTCCTCCCCCGAGATGTCGTGCACTATTTTCGAACGGTCCGGATCCAGAAGGATGCTGCTGGTGGCGCGGTATTGCGGCTCGACCAGCAGAACGAAAGCGAGCGCGATGATGATGGCCAAGGCGCCACCCAGTACCGCCATGGGGATTTGGCGCCTGATCATGCCGACGATGCCAGGAATGTCGGCCGCCGGCTCGTGCACGGCGTGCTCGGCGAACTCGCCTGAGTGGGGGTCCATGGCGCGATGTTGCACTGCTAATAGCTCCGCCGAACATGGAAGATCGCCGGGCCCGCGGCCCGGTTCAGTTAGGGACGAAGGGCTCGAAGCCGAAATCGCCTGCGGACGGGTGTACCGCTCATTGCTCCCGCCGGGACGGAACCCGGCATCATCATGCGTGGACAGCGTGCCGACGGCCGGCTAGTCAATGTCGTAAATCCGCGCAGGTTCGAGGCGCCCGACGGCCAACTCCGCAAGCGCACGAACGTTTCCGCTGAGGCGCCCCTTACGATCCACCCAAGGCTCCGGTCGAGGACTGCGCGCCAGATTGGCCATCAGATTGCGCGAGATCTGGCCGAATGCCCTAGGCCAAGACAAGGTGCCCTTGCGGGCGAGGTAAACGGGGTTCGCGATCTGAGAGTACCCGAGCCGCTTGCCGGGGCTGCGGCCCGAGCGCTTCGTTCCGAGGTGCACACCGCGCAAGCGCGCGCTCTTCACGATCCGGCCGTAGGGAGCCAGCTGACGGGAAAAGTCGACGTCTTCGAGCCAGCCGTAAAGCGGCAAGGCAGTGTCGAAGCGAAGTCGGTGCTCTCTGACCGGTGCGAGCCGGATGGCCATATTGCAGCCATAGGCGTTGTAGACATCTTCGGGCGCCCCGCCACGGTTCTCGCCTGCGGCACGGACGATGCTCTGTGCCTGCTGGAAATCGAGGCCCGCCGTCAATATGCCGTCCGCTAACACGGCGCCAGTCGCTACGACGATCGCGGGATCTGAGGCGAACAGCCGTTCGAGCTCCACCAGAAAGTCGGGTGCCGGCAGGAAATCATCATCAAGGAAGAGCATGATGTCTGCGTCGGACGCTTCGATCAGCGCGTTGCGCTGGGCCGTCAGGCCTCGATCGCTGTTTATGACGCGGTGCGGTAGCTGGGGAGGGATGCGCGCCAAGTCCACATCGGATGGTTCTGCCGGACATACCAACAGTGTCTCGGGGGCCCGTTCCTGCGCGAGCAGCGAGACGATCGTGTCTGCGAGCACCGCCGGTCGGCCGGCCGTGGCAATGCCGATATCGATCGACAGGGTCGAAGTCGACGAGGCTGCTCCGATGCTGTGCGCGCTCAAATGGCTATCGGCTATCCGATGCTTCTCGCCACGAGCTGCGTTGGACGGTTGCGGGCCATGCAGGCGAACGACCGGGGCTCCTTTATCGGTTGGGCCCATGCTCCCGGCCGGGCAGTGGCGGTTCAGTGCGGTCATCGGTCCCTTGAACTCAGCTCGAGCTGCGGGTGATCTCGCCCCATTCAAGATTCGTTCCTCGCAATCTCGGCCGGAGGCAGCCGACGGTCGTGTCGCAGGCACAACCCCTTCTGAGCGCCGTCGCAGGCGAAATATTCCTGTGAATGCTGTGGGCAACCGGGCGCGATCGCCGAACCGGGATTTCAGCGGCGGGCCAGGCGGAATGAGCCCGCCGGGCGAGCGAACAGGAGCGTCAGGCAGATTTCGAGAGCGACCGCTGGTGGATGGCTGCCCTATCGCTGGCGGCGCTGCGAGCATGACGCTCCGGGGAGCCTGCGTGTCGATGCACGTCACGGGCTTCGGCGAGCGCTTGCCGCAGCCGCGCACCATAGTGCTGAAGGTCGAATGCGGCAGCCCGCCGGCTCGCCCGGTGCGACATTTCTGCGAGCATGTCCCGATCGTCGTCGAGGCGCTCTAGGGCCGTGACTATCGCATCGGGATCGCGGATTGGGACGATGAACCCTTCCTCGCCATCCCGGACGACCGTGCCCGTATTTTCGGTGGTGACGACCGGCAGCCCCGCAGCCAGCGCTTCGTACACCACCGTGGCCGAGCCTTCGCACAGCGAAGGCAGGAGGAAAACGTCCGCCCATTCATATTGCTTCAGAATCTCGGCACGCGGAACGACGCCGGTCAGCTCCAAGGTGCCGGCCAACGTCCGTCTGACCTGTTCGGGGACATTGCAGAAGCCGACGAGTCTGAAGGTGGCTTTGCCCGCCAGCTGACGGGCCGCGGCCAAGACGTACGGGGTGCCCTTGCGCAGATCGGCGGCGCCGACCGTCAATACCCTGAGCGGACCTTTCCGAGGATTGCGGGCCGGCAGCGCGAACCTGCGGTCGACGCCGTAAGGAACCACCAGGCATCGGACCCGCCCTCCAGTCGTTTCCGTCACGCCGCGTCGGACGAATTCGGAGCCGCACACGACCAGGTCCGCCAGATCCCATTCCGCCCGCTCGCGCTGGGCAAAGGCGTGAGCGAACCGATCGTGCTCCTGCTCGAACCGCCATTCGGGAAATGTGCTCTCTTCCTCCTCCATCAGGGTGTCGAGCACTCCGCGTGGTGCAATGATCTGCTCGACCGTCGTCCACAGTCCGGCTTCCCGCGCGGCGGCGATCTGTTCGAGGCAGTCGCCACTGAAGCCGTAGAAGCCGGTCGCACCGGCGAAGCCGGCCTGGTTCACGAGGCTGCCGAAGCGGGAAGCGCCCCAGATCGCCGTCTCGGTGTGCTGGCTCGGCGTCCGCGCCCTCATGCGGCGCGCCGCGAGCTGCAGTCCGAATGTCGGGAAGGTTGTGATGCGTTCCGTGGGTATTCCCTCCGGAATACGGCCGCGGAGACGCCGCACGGCGGCTGGGAGCATCGCGGCCGGAATATACCTGATCCCGCGGGGCCAGCCCCGCGTGGCGCAGATATCGGTGTACAGGCGATGGAGCTCGCCGGTAGCATGCAGGATCCGTGGCACGGCATAGTGCATGCGCGCGCCCAGTTGCGCCACGACAACACGTTCAGCCACGACTAGCCTCCGGCCGTCCCCGGTGGGCTCGCGGAGCTTGATCGTGCGTCGCAGGGTGAACTCTCATTCCTGTATTCCATTCATCCGGAGAGTCGTTGGGCGTTCAGGCGACATTCTTGAATGCATGACGGTACGGCCTGAGCGGCATGTTTGCCGTTGCTTTAAAGCTGGCCGAGGGGCGAGGGCGCGGGAGTCAACGATTTGCGGGTAGTTTCCGCCAGCACATGCCGCCACGCGGCAGTGCCGGCAGCTTCCGTAAAGCGGGCGTCGAACATTTCACGAGCGCAGTTCTCCATGGCCGCGCGCTCCTCGGGACTCGACGCGAGCTCGATGATCAGCTCGGCCAGACGATCGCCTTCACCGGGCAGGACGCTCTGACCGCAGCGCGCGGAGCGCAGAACCGTGGCGATTTCTCCGTTCGGGTCGCCGACGAAGATGCACGGACGACCGGCGGCGAGGATGCCGTAGAGCTTGCTCGGCACTACGAACGGCTCCATGGGTGGCAGGAGCGAGATGAGATGCAGGTCCGGGAGTGTCAGCGTTTCGGCCAGCCGGTCTCGCGGCTGCAGCGGCTTCAGAATGATGTTGTCTAGACCCTGCTCGGCAATGGCCGCTCTGATCGAAGCTTCCCGGTGACCGCCGCCGACGAACACGAAGACGATATCTTCGCGGCCCTTGAGCTGCGCCGCCGCGGCCAGGAAGGTCGAGAAGTCGTGCGCCCTGCCGAAATTTCCGGAGTACCCGACCACGAAACGATCGCCGATGCCCCATTCTTCGCGCAGGGGGTTCCGATGCCGCGGCAGCGGCCGAATGGCATCGCCGTCGGACCAGTG
>JAJUGE010000057.1 GCA_029268305.1 Alphaproteobacteria bacterium | reverse complement strand
TGGCCGATGGCATGACCGGCCGTCGCCATCGCTCGAATTGCGAGCTCGTCGCGCAAGGATTCGCCAACATCGGCGCCGCGGCATTCGGCGGGTTCTGCGTCACCGGCACCATCGCCCGCACCGCCACCAACGTCCGCGCCGGCGCGCACGGTCCGGTGGCTGGGATGCTGCACGCGGTATTCCTCCTGCTGTTCATTCTGATAGCAGCACCGCTGGCAAGCTTCATACCCCTCGCAGCTCTCGCGGGTGTCCTGGCGGTCGTCGCCTGGAACATGGTCGAGAAGCACGCATTCGTCACACTCCTGCGCGCCTCGCGAGGTGACGCCGCCGTGCTGCTGACGACATTTCTTCTGACGATCTTCCGCGACCTGACCGAGGCGATCGTCGTCGGCTTCGCGCTCGGCTCCGTCCTGTTCATCCACCGGATGTCGCAAGCGACCGCAATCGAGAGCCGCGGCCCGTTCGTAACCGAGGACAGGCCGGACTTCGCCAATGGCGGCCGCACGCCGTATGACGAGGCCGTCGCCTCCGACCCGGCGGTGGTCGTCTACCGCATCTCCGGGGTGTTCTTCTTCGGCGCCGCGGCAGCGCTCGGTTCGGTGCTCGACCGCATCGCCGAGACCCACCGCACCCTGGTGCTCGATCTGTCGGCGGTGCCGTTCATCGACTCGACCGCCGCGAACACGATCGAGGGCCTGGCGCAGAAGATGCGCCGCCGGGGGGTGAAGATGGTCGTATCCGGCGCCTCGCGCGATGTGCGACGCGACTTGTTCGTCAATGGAGTCAAACCGCCGCTGGTTCGCTTCGAGCGCTCGATCGAGGCGGCGCTCGCCAAGTTGCGCCCGTTGGAGCTCGCGGCCTGACGGTCGGCGGAGTGAGCGCCCCGCCGACCGTCAACCGACGAGGTCAGGCAACCGCCCGGATCGCCTTCCCCACGGTGTCGAAGATCTGATCGATCTGGCTCTCCTCGACGATCAGCGGGGGCGAGAACGCCAGCGTGTCGGCGGTATAGCGCAGATAGACCCCCTGCTGATAGCACTCCAGGAAGACCTCGTAGCCGCGTGCCGAAGGCTGTCCCGGCCGCGGCTCCAGGTCGATCGCCGCCATCAGTCCGAGATTGCGGATATCGGTGACGTGCGGCAGCCCCTTCAGCGAGTGGATCGCATCCTCGAACTTGGGCGAGAGGGCGGCCGCGCGTTCGAAAAGTCCTTCATCCCGGTAGATATCCAGCGTCGCGAGACCGGCGGCGACGGCGAGCGGATGTGCCGAATAGGTGTAACCGTGCGCGAGCTCGATCATCCATTCCGGCCCCTGCATCAGCGCGTCGTAGATGCCGCGGCGCATCAGCACCGCCGAAGCCGGCACCATCGCGTTGGTCATGCCTTTCGCCATGGTCATCATGTCCGGAACGATCCCGAACTTCTCGGCGGCGAACGACGCCCCCAATCGGCCGAAGCCGGTGATGACCTCGTCGAAGATCAGCAGGATGCCATGCTGATCGCAGATCTCGCGCAGACGCTCGAGGTATCCCTTCGGGGGCGGCAGCACCCCGGTGGAGCCGGCCACCGGCTCGACGATCACGGCGGCGATCGTCGACGGATCGTGAAGCTCGCACAGGCGGACGAGGTCCTCGGCGAGATGGGCGCCCCACTCCGGCTGGCCACGGCTGAACGCCATCTCCTTCGGGTCGTGGGTGTGCCGCAGATGGTCGACGCCCGGGAGCAGCGAGCCGAACGCCTTGCGGTTGTTCTTCATCCCGCCGACCGACGTGCCGCCGAAGCCGACGCCGTGATAGCCGCGCTCGCGCCCGATGAAGCGGGTCCGTTCGCCCTGGCCGCGCGCTCGATGGTAGGCGAGCGCGATCTTCAGCGTGGTGTCGACCGCCTCCGAGCCCGAATTCGCATAGAACAGCGTGTCGAGATCGCCCGGCGCCAGGGCTGCAATGCGGGAGGCGAGCTCGAATGCCGCGGGATTTCCCATCTGGAAGGCGGGCGAATAGTCCATGGTGGCCGCCTGCCGCTGGACCGCCTGGACGATCTGCTCCCGGCAGTGGCCGGCATTGACGCACCACATGCCGGCCGCCGCATCGAGCACGCGACGACCGTCCATCGTTATATAATGCATGCCCTCGGCGCCCACGAGCATCCTCGGCGCCTTCTTGAACTGCCGATTCGCCGTGAAGGGCATGAAGAAGGCGTCGAGGTCGTTCGTGTCGGCATGTGCGAGTGATGTCACGGTCGACATGGTGTCCACCCCGTTCGATTGCGTTGCGGCGACCCTATCATCCGGCAACGCAGGTTGGAACGCCCCGGCGACCCCGGCGGATCTCGACGATGTGGTAAGCTTTTTCGAATAATGCCGGCGAGTAGCTGCGCTTTAGCCTCGTCTCGCCTAGACTTGGCCCACGACCGTCCCGAGGAGCTTCCGGCCCCACGCCAATGTCCGCGTCCATTCGCAACCTTCCCGTCCCGCTGAAGCCCGGCCCGGTTACGGAGATCGCCCGGATCGTGCCCGACCATCCGGTGGGGCAGGAAAGGAGTCGGTACCGGCAGGCAACCCGGCCGCCGATCAGCGAGCGGGGCGAGCCCGACCAAGCGGTATCAGCCGGAGCTCCCGAGCCGCGTTCGGAACAATTGTCGCGGTCGCATTATCCAGCCCGCTCCGCTACAGCCGCAGGGGTCGATCACCCGCAGCCTGACCGCTCCTTCAGACGCTCGCTTCTCACCTCGGCCAGCTTCGGGGCCCAGTACCTCGGGCAGTTGCCGCCTTACGAGAACGAGGCGCTGCTGCGCGTCGCGGCAACGGTCTCCTATCGCCGCGCCGGCGCTCTTTCGGTGGATTATCTGGGCGCGTTCGCGCCGATCGACATCCGGGTCTGACGCCTCTCGCCGCGTTCTGGCAAGCCCGGACGCCCCCTGTTATCTTGCGCGCGGCGCAAGTGCGCTTTCTCGAGAAGCAAGGAATGCGAGAGGCTCCGATGCCGGAGATGCAAACCATCCCCGATCTGATCGAAGCGGCGGACGCCGGCAGCGTAGCCATCGCCGCGCCCGATCGTGAACCGATGACCTACGGGGATCTACGCCGCCTGATGATGCGGACAGTCGACGCCCTGAACGATTTCGGGATCGGCCGCAACGATCGTGTGGCGATCGTGCTGCCGAACGGTCCGGAAATGGCGACCGCCTTTCTCACGGTCGCAGCCGGGGCGACGACCGCTCCGCTGAACCCGGCCTATCGGGCCGAAGAGTTCGAATTCTACATGACTGACCTGAGGGCGAAGGCGCTGATCGTCGGCGAAGGCGACGACTCGCCCGCGATCGACGTGGCTCAGGAACTTCAGGTCCCGGTGTTCCGGCTCGCGACCGATGCGTCCGGACCCGCGGGCAACTTCTCTCTGCTGGCGGAAGGCGGTCTCGCCCGCACAGACCGGGCCGCCTCGACCGGCTACGCGGCCCTCTCCGACACGGCGCTGGTCCTCCACACCTCGGGAACCACATCCCGGCCGAAGATCGTGCCGCTCAGCCACGGCAACATCTGCATGTCGGCGCGTCATATCGACCGGACGCTGCAGTTGAGCCACGAGGACCGCTGCCTCAACATCATGCCGCTGTTCCACATCCACGGACTGATCGCGGCGGTTCTGTCGTCCATGGCAGCGGGCGGCAGCGTTTTCTGCACGCCGGGCTTCAACGCGCTGCGCTTCTTCAGCTGGCTCGAAGAAGCCAATCCCACCTGGTACACGGCGGTGCCGACCATGCACCAGGCGATCCTGACGCGGGCGGAGCGCAACAAGGAGATCATCGAGAAGGTGAAGCTGCGCTTCATCCGCTCGTCTTCCTCCTCGTTGCCGCCGCAGGTGATGAAGGCACTGGAGGAGACCTTCGGCTGCCCGGTGATCGAGTCGTACGGCATGACCGAGGCGTCGCATCAGATGGCGAGCAATCCGCTCCCGCCACGGCCGCGCAAGCCGGGTTCGGTCGGCATCGCCGCCGGGCCGGAGATCGCGATCATGGGCGAGGACGGCACCCTGCTCGAGCCGGGCTCGGTCGGCGAGATCGTGATCCGCGGCCCGAATGTCACCCGCGGCTATGAAGCGAACCCGGAGGCGAACGCCCAGGCCTTCACCGAGGACGGCTGGTTCCGTACCGGCGATCAGGGGGTCATGGACGCCGATGGGTATCTGACCATCACCGGACGCCTGAAGGAGATCATCAACCGCGGCGGCGAAAAGGTGAGCCCACGCGAGGTGGACGACGTGCTGATGGACCATCCGGCGGTACAACAGGTCGTCACCTTCGCGATGCCGCACAAGATGCTGGGCGAAGAAGTGGCGGCCGCCGTCGTTCTCCGGGAAGATCAGCAGGCTACCGAGCAAGAGATACGGGATTTCGCTGCACAGCGGCTCGCAGACTTCAAAGTGCCGAGGCGGATCGTCTTTCTCGAGGAGATCCCGAAGGGAGCGACCGGCAAGCTTCAACGCATCGGTCTGGCGGAGCGGCTGGGGTTGAGCGAGTGAAGATCTGCATCTACGGGGCGGGCGCGATCGGCGCCCATCTCGGCGGCTATCTCGCGCGGACCGATGCCGAGGTCAGCCTCGTCGCACGGGGCCCGCACATGGAGGCCATGAAGCGGAACGGCCTCCGGGTCATCACCGCGGACGAGGAATTTACCGTGCGCCCCACGGTGACCGACGATCCGGCGAGCCTTGGGCCGCAGGACTATGTGATCGTCACGCTGAAAGCGCACCAGTCGCCGGGCGTCGTCGAGCTGATGCAGCCGCTCCTGGGTTCGGAAACGGCCGTGGTCACCGCGATGAACGGCGTCCCGTGGTGGTATTTCCACGGTCTCGACGGGGATTGGGACAAATCTCCTATCGAGAGCGTGGACCCAAACGGCGCCCAGTGGCGCGGGATCGGGCCGCAGCGGGCGATCGGATCGGTCGTGTACGTCGCGAGCGAAATCATCGAGCCGGGGGTGTGCAAGCACTTCGACGGTGACTCCTACCCGCTCGGGGAGCCGGACGGAACGCGCTCCGAGCGGGTGCAGGCACTCTCCAGGAAGATCATCGAATCTGGCCTGCGCGCGCCGGTGCGCACACGCATCCGCGACGACATCTGGATGAAGCTCTGGGGGAACCTCTCGTTCAATCCGGTGAGCGCCCTGACTTGTGCGACACTCGGCGAGATCGGCAACGATCCCGGCACCCGCGAGGTCATTCGCCATATGATGGAGGAGGGCCAGGCAATCGGCGAGAAACTCGGCGCCCGGTTCAAGATCAAACTGGAACGGCGCCTGCAAGGCGCTACCGAAGTGGGCGACCACAAGACGTCGATGCTGCAGGACCTGGAACGCGGCCGCCCGATGGAGATCGGCGCCCTCGTCACCGCCGTGGCCGAGCTCGGCGATCGGGTCGGGATCGACACGCCCTATATCGACACGGTCTTGGCCCTGGTCACTCTCCGGGCAAAGACAGCCGGCCTCTACGTCGGATGACCCTCCCCTAAGTCGGATGGAGCGCCCGGTCGGAAACGCCGGACAAATGCCGACCGACTAGTTGCAAATGCTTCTCACTTTCCCTAGTTTGGCCCCCGCCACCGGGGGCTGCCGGTCCCCGAATCACTTCGCGAAGACCGGGGAGAATGAGGGCGGTGATCAAAAGGCTCGGTATGGCGGCGGCGGTCGCCGGCATTCTGGTTACATCCGGGCCGGCGACAGCCGAGTTACCCGATCCGGCGGCGGTGGTCCGGACGTATGCGGATATCGCTCTCGCCGCCTACGAAGACTCGCTGGCGGGTGCGCGCCGTTTGCGCGAGGCCGTGGTGGCCCTCGTCACGTCCCCATCGGAACAGGCGATGGAAGCGGCGCGCCAGGCGTGGGTCGAGGCTCGCGTTCCCTACATGCAGACCGAGGTCTACCGTTTCGGCAATCCGATCGTCGATGCATGGGAAGGCAAGGTGAATGCCTGGCCGCTGGACGAGGGACTGATCGACTACGTCGATGCCAGCTACGGCGAAGCATCCGATCAGAACCCCGGCTATGCAGCGAACGTGATCGCGAGCCGAAGCCTCAAGATCGGCAGCGAAGAGATCGACGCCTCCACGATCACCAAATCTCTGCTCGCCGACACGTTGCAGGAACTCGGCGGCATCGAGGCGAACGTCGCCACCGGCTATCACGCGATCGAGTTCCTGCTTTGGGGACAGGACCTGAACGGCACCGGCCCCGGCGCGGGTGAGCGCCCCTGGACCGATTATTCCCGCGAGCACTGCACGAACGGAAACTGTGACCGGCGCGGCGTCTATCTCCTCACAGCGACCGACCTCCTGATCGACGATCTCGCTTCGATGGTCCAGGAATGGTCCCCCGACGGCGCGGCGCGGCGGCACGTGACGGACGACCCTATGCGCGGGCTGGCCGCAATCCTGACCGGGCTCGGCAGTCTCTCCTACGGGGAACTGGCGGGTGAACGTATGAAGCTGGGGCTGATGCTCCACGACCCCGAGGAGGAGCATGACTGCTTCTCCGACAACACGCATGAATCGCACTACTACGATGTCGTCGGCATGCTGAACGTCTACTCCGGAACCTACACGGCAACCGACGGCCGCAAGCTGGCGGGTCCTGGCCTCGCGATGCTGGTGACGGCGCAGGATCCGGCGCTGGCGGCCGAGATGTACGATCGCTTGCGTGAGACTGAAGCGGCAATGCACCGGCTGAAGCGTCGTGCTGAGACGACCGAGGCCTACGACCAGATGATCGCCCAGGGGAATGCGGAAGGAAACGCCGTGGTGCAGGCGGCGATCGATGCCCTGGTTGCGCAGACGCGGCCGATCGAGCGGATCGTGCAGGCGCTCGGCCTGGAGCCGATCGCGCTCGAAGGGTCGGACAGTCTCGACGACCCGGCCGCCGTCTTCAAATAGGCGAAACAGGCGTCTGGAACTTCCATGCGATCGTCCGCGATCACGGCGGCCCTCGTTGCCTGCATGAGTTTGCTGGCTCTGGTCGAGCCGGCGGCGAGCGACGGTCGCGATGCCGAAGCGGAGGAAGCCCGCATCACCGAAGTGACGCGCCCTACCGGCGATTTTTCCCGGGCGGAGCCGTTCGAGATGCGACCGGCGGGCGCGGCGACGGTGTTCAAGGCGCTCGACCGCGACAGCTTCTCGCATCCTTCGGCCAACATGGATTTCACGCGGCAGCGCGACTTCAAGATCGGCAACGCCATCTTCCGGAAGGAGTGGGTCTCCTCCCCCTCCTCCACCCCGTCGTCGGACGGTCTCGGCCCGTTGTTTAACTCCCGCGCTTGCCAGCACTGCCACCGCAAGGACGGCCGCGGCCATCTCCCGGTCGAAGGCGAGGTCCCCGAGGCGCTCTTCCTGCGGCTGAGCATTCCGCCCCAAACCGAAGCGCAGCGGGAGGATCTCCGAACCAATCGCATCCGCGTGGTACCAGAGCCTTCCTACGGCACGCAGCTCCAGACATTCTCGATCCAGGGGCATCTCGCCGAGGCGAGGCTCGGGATTGAATACGACCCGCTGCCGGTGACGCTGGCGGACGGCACCCGGATCGAGCTCAGGAAGCCACGCTACGAGATCTCGGACCTCAACTACGGCCCCCTGCATCCGGAGACGATGGTATCGCCGCGGATGGCCCCACCGATGATCGGCATGGGGCTGCTCGAAGCGATCCGCGAAGCCGACATTCTCGCGCTGGCGGATCCCGATGATGCGGACGGGGACGGCATTTCCGGGCGGCCCAACCGGGTCTGGAACGCCGAAACGAACCGCGTCGACCTCGGCCGATTCGGCTGGAAAGCCGGCAAGGCGAGCATCGCCGACCAGACGGCTTCCGCATTTGCGGGCGATATCGGCATCTCGACACCGATGTACCGCCCCGCCAGCGGCGACTGCACCGAATTGCAGGTGGACTGCCTGAACGCGCCGCACGGCGGGCCGGCGGCCGAGGACACGGTTGAAATCAGTCAGGAGCTGTTCGACCTCGTCGTGTTCTACAGCCGGAACCTCGGCGTTCCCGCTCGCCGCGACGTCGAGAATCCTAAGGTCCTTCGCGGCAAGGAGCTGTTCTACGGGTCGGGCTGCATCGCCTGCCACAGACCGAAATTCGTGACCGGACGCGACGCCGACCCGGAACACGCGTTCCAGCTGATCTGGCCCTACACCGACCTGCTGCTGCACGACATGGGCGACGGCCTCGCCGACGGCCGGCCCGAGGGCGAGGCGGATGGGCGCGAGTGGCGCACTCCCCCTCTCTGGGGGATCGGCCTCACCGAGACAGTCGGCGGCGAGGAGCACTACCTGCACGACGGGCGGGCGCGCAACCTGCTGGAGGCGATCCTATGGCATGGCGGCGAAGCGGAAGCCGCACGACAAAACGTGATGCACTTGAGCGCCGAAGAGCGGGATGCGCTGATCGCGTTCCTGAAATCGCTCTGAGAGGTCCGATGAACCGCTTCCGATGGTCGATGCCCGCCGCCCTTGCCCTCGCCTTCGTCATGTTCTCTCCTCTTCGTGCCGAAGCAGCCCCGGAGATCGACGAGGCCACCTATGCGCGGATCAACCAGAGCCTCGTCGAGCGATACCTGGTGCCGCGGTACGAAACCCTCGCAGGGGCGGCTGCCCGGCTGAAGGATGCAGCCGAAGGATTTTGCGCCGGAAGGCATTCGATCGAGCCGGTGCATTCGGCCTACGACGAGGCGATGGACGCTTGGATGGGAGTTCAACACATCGGCTTCGGCCCCGCCGAGCTGTTCATGCGCAGCTACCGCATCCAATTCTGGCCGCAGGCGCGCGGCAAGTTCGGGAGCGCAGTCGAGGAGCTTCTGGCCACCGACGATCCCTCGCAGCTCACGCCGGAGGCTCTCCGCAATGCCAGCGTCGCGGCTCAGGGCCTTCCCGCCATAGAGGTGCTGCTCTACGCGCCGCATGCGGACCTCCCCGGCGACGAGGGTGATGGCGTCAGCCGATGCGACGTTCTGGTGGCGACGAGCGCCAACGTGGAGGAGATGACGGCAGGCCTGCTGAGCGACTGGACCGGCGGCGAGGCTCCCTTCACCGGCATTCTCGGCAGTCCAGGGCCGGAGAACCCGTATTTCGAAACGGCAGAAGATGCCACCCTCGTTCTCTTCAAGAGCCTCTATGCGGGACTGGAGCTGATCCTCACCGCCAAGCTCCGACCGGTGCTGAGCAAATCGGCGGAAGCGGCCCGCCCCGATCTGGCGGAGTCTCCGCTGAGCGGGCGATCGCTTCGCAATATCGTGCTCAACCTCCAAACGCTCCAGGAAATGTACGACGTCGGCGACGGTACCGGCTTTGCCGAGGCCGTGCGGACCCGCGGCGATACCGAGCTGGACGAGCTGCTGTCGAAGGCTTTCCGGATGACGCGCGAAACCGCGGAGTCGGTGAAGGATCCGATGACGGAAGCAGTGGGCTCCCCGCAGAAGCGGCCGCAGCTCGAGAAACTGATGACTCAAGTGCAGGCCCTGAAGCAAATCGTGCAGACCCGACTGGCGGATGCCCTCGGTCTCGGAGTGGGTTTCAATGCGCTCGATGGCGATTGACAGACGCACCCTGCTCGGCGTGCTCGCCGGTGCGCCTCTGCTCTCGGTCACTTCGATCCTGGCACACGCCTCCGGCGGACCGAGCCCCCTCTACATCAGCGCCCGGATGAAGGACGGGACCCACTACGTAACGGGTCTGGCTTCGGACGGCCGCATCATTTTCGACCTCCCATTGCCGGCCCGGGGCCACTCGACGGCCATCCATCCGGCGCGCCCGGAAGTGGTGCATTTCGCCCGCCGGCCAGGAACATTCGCGCGGGTGATCGAGACGGCCGGCGGCCGGGTAATCCACGATATCGAGGCGCGTCCCGATCGGCACTTCTATGGACACGGCGCATTCTCGCCCGACGGCACCCTCCTCTATGCCACCGAGAACGACTTCGAGAGAGCGGCCGGCGTGATCGGGATCTATGCCGTCGATGAAGGTTATCGACGCGTCGGCGAAATGCCGTCGCATGGCACCGGGCCGCACGATCTGCGCATCCTGGCTGACGGCAAGACGATGGTCGTCGCGAACGGCGGGATCGCGACGCGTCCGGACCTGCCGCGGATGAAGCTCAACATCCCGACGATGCAACCATCGCTCGTCTATCTCGATCTTCGCGATGGCACCTTGCTGGAGGAGGTCGGCCTCCCGCCCGATCTTCATCAACTCAGCATCCGGCATCTCGATGTGTCGCCCGACGGCACGGTCGCGCTGGCTATGCAGGATGAGGGACCGAAGGGAGAGGTACGGCCCCTTGTCGGCACGCACCGCCGGGGTGCGGACATCACCCTGTTCCAGGAGGACGCGGAGGCGCTCGGCGCGATGCGGCAATATTGCGGGAGCATCGCCTTCGACGGCTCGCACCGCGTGCTCGCAGCGAGCTCGCCACGGGGCGGCGTCATCACCCTCTGGGATGCGGCGAGCGGCCGTCACCTGCAAAGCCTCTCTGTCGCCGACGGCTGCGGCGTGGCGCCGGCGACCGACGAACGGACATTCATCGCCACGAGCGGCGCGGGAGGTGTGTTCGAGCTGAGCCTTTCCGGCCCGCCGTTATTGCTGGATGGAGATGCCGTCGCTGCGCCGTCGCACTGGGACAATCACGTAGTGAAAGTCCTCTGACGCCGCCGGCCGATCAGGCCGAGGTGTCCTGCTTAGACTGCTCCGCCTTGCGCTGGTAGAGCCGGGCGAAGTCGATCGGGTTGATGAGCAGAGGCGGATAGCCGCCATCCCGGACCGCATTGGCGAGGATGCTGCGCGCGAACGGGAACATGAGCCGCGGCCCTTCGATCATCACCAGCGGCTGGATATGCTGAGGCGGCACGTTGCCGACGACGCACACGCCTCCATAGACGAGCTCGACGACGAAGAACGGGTTGCCCTCGCGCTCGGCCTTGGCATTGATCTGCAGCGTCACCTCGAAGACGTTCTGCTGCAGCTGGCGTGCCTCGACGTCTATGTCGACATTGATCTCGGGCGCCTGCGTCAGCTCGCCAAAGCTCTGCGGTGCCCGCGGGTTCTCGAATGACAGGTCCTTGATGTATTGAACGGTGATCGCGAGCGGCGGAGCGTCCGCGCCCTGCCCGGTGGCTGCACCCTGAGCCTGCTCCCCCTGGCCTGCCCCACCGTTTTCGTCTGCCATGAGCCTCTCCGGGATTCGTCGAAGCGACTGGCTAGCATGTATCGTCACCGCAAACAACCGCGGCTGCGAAGTGCGATCTTAAGTACATGGAAATCTGGTGAGGTTAATCACAGAGGGCCGGCTTTCTCCCGGCGCCGGTTCCAATGTGCGCTAGTCATGGAATGACTCGTATGCTACCTCATGCCGCCGTCAGCAAGCTGCTTCCGTGCATGGCTGCGACCGATCCGCGGAGACTACAGACCAGGGGGCGGGGTGTGGGTGCTCCAATTGTGTCAGGTGCAGGTTACGCTCGCCAGGTTGGATGGGGACCGATGACGGTGCTACGCCGCTGTCGACTTGTCGTCTGCATGACGGTGCTGACCGCATCGCTCAGCGGTTGTGCCATGTTCATCTCGGACCCTGAGGAGCGAGCCGAGGTGATCGAGGCGAACGACCCGATCGAAGGCGTCAACCGGCACATATTCGCCGTCAATCTCGCTCTCGATACCTTCATTCTCCGCCCCGTCTCTGTGGTCTATCGCGAGTTCATGCCGGACCCCGGCAAGGACATGGTGCGGAACTTCGTGCACAATCTGAAGCTGCCGTTCACGGCGATCAACGATCTGCTCCAGGGCGAGCCGGATCGCGCCGAGACGGCGATGAGCCGGTTCCTCGTCAATTCGACCATGGGTGTCGGCGGGCTCTTCGACGCGGCGACCGGCCTCGGCCTCGATTACCACGAAGAAGATTTCGGACAGACGCTGGCCGTTCACGGGTCGGAGGAAGGCCCCTACCTGATGCTGCCGATCTTCGGGCCTTCGAACCTGCGGGACGCGATCGGCCTGGTGGTGCAATTTTTCGCCGATCCCGTCGGGATCGCCGCCAACGAGGCCGGGGCAGACGACTTCGGCCTGATCACCGGCGGGATGGAGGCGGTGGATTCTCGTCACCGCCACGCGGAGAGCTTCGACACGCTTCAGCGGCAATCCCTCGACTTCTATGCCGCGGTCAGAAGCCTCTACCGTCAGAGGCGGGCGGCAGAGATCAATAACTACCAGTCCGACGCGGTCCCGACGACGCCGATAGCCAGCGCGGCGGGCGAACGCACCGAGACGATGGCCTTCAGCGGCGTCGAGCCGATAAGCGCGCACGACCCAACATCGGTGACTGGCAGTCTGGCGGGAACGACCAGCGATGTCGCGCCAGCCGAAGCTGCACCGGGCATCGCTGCAGGCCCGATGATGGCGGAAGCGCCGACTGTCCGCGCCCCCCAGAGGGCCATGCCGCACCAGCTCGCACCGACGGCGGCGACGCCGGAAGCCCAGATTGCGGCCCTGCCGGAGGACACCCGGCGCAACGTCCCGTCAACCCGGGTTGACGCAACCGCCATCGGCCATAAGTCGATGCCGGAAGAAGCGGAGGCCAGGGGGCCGCGGCAGATGGTGTCTCATAGATCTATGGAGCCCGCACCCTTCTCACGCGAACCGGACAGGATGGAATCCTTTGCCGACGCGATGCGTGCCTTCGACGATGCCGCCCGATCGTTCGACGAGATGACGGGTAGTTCGTTCCGGTAGGAAGTGGTGCGAGGCGGGATGATCGCAATTTCCAAACGCTTGGCCGGCTTGTGGCCGCATGGCGTCTGCCTGTTGCTGGCATTGCTCGTGGCCTCGACGCCGGCCCGTGCCGCAGATCCGGCGACTTTCATCGATCAGCTCGCGTCCAAGGCGATCCCGGTGCTGACCGACAGCTCGCTGCCGAAAGCCGAGCGGGAAGCACAGTTCCGGCGCCTGATGCACGAGGGTTTCGATGTTCGCCAAATCGCGCAGCTGGTGACCGGACGGTACTGGCGGCAAGCCTCCGAGGAGCAGAAACAGAATCTGGTGAAGCTCCTGGAAGATTATCTGGTCCAGCTCTACTCCGCCCGCTTCACCGAATACGCCAACGTCTCGCTCCAGGTGAACGGCTCCCGGCCGGAGGCGGAAGGAACGCTGGTGCATTCGACGCTGGTGCGGCCGAATGCCCCGCCCGTGTCACTCGACTGGCGAGTCGAGGAGGCCGACGGACGGCACATCATCACCGACCTGGTCGTCGAGGGCGTGAGCATGGTGATCACCCAGCGCTCGGAGTTCGCCTCCGTGATCCGCCAGGGCGGCGGCCAGGTCCAGGCTCTGATCGACGTATTGCGGCGCAAGGTCGGCGCCTGAGCGCCGGCCGCCCCCTCTTCCGGCTCAGGCGCCCCGCGTCAGGGGCTTGTACTTGATCCGATGCGGCTGGTCGGCAGCCTGGCCGAGGCGGCGTTTGCGATCCGCTTCGTAATCCGCGTAGTTGCCCTCGAACCAGACGACATTGCTGTCGCCCTCGAAGGCGAGGATATGCGTGGCGATGCGGTCCAGGAACCACCGGTCGTGGCTGATGACCACCGCGCAGCCGGCGAAATCCACCAGAGCATCCTCGAGCGCACGGAGCGTATCGACGTCGAGATCGTTGGTCGGCTCGTCGAGCAGCAGCACGTTGGCGCCCGATTTCAGCATCTTCGCCAGATGCACCCGGTTGCGCTCACCGCCCGAGAGCTGTCCGACCGGCTTCTGCTGGTCCGATCCGCGGAAGTTGAAGCCGGCGACGTAGGCGCGGCTCTGCACCTGTCGCTTGCCCAGCTCGATCACGTCGCGGCCGTCGGAGATCTCTTCCCAGACCGTCTTCTTCGGATCGAGCGATTCCCGGCTCTGGTCGACGTAGCCTAGTTTCACCGTCTCACCCACCTTCAGAGTTCCGCCGTCCGGCTGCTCCTGGCCAGTCAACATGCGGAACAGGGTCGTCTTGCCCGCGCCGTTCGGCCCGATGACGCCGACGAGGCCGTTGGGCGGCAGCTTGAACGACAGATCATCAATCAGCAGGTGATTGCCATATCCCTTCCGCAGCTTCTCCGCCTCGATGACGATATCGCCGAGGCGCGGGCCGGGGGGAATGACGATCTGCGCGTTGTCGAGCGACTTGCGCTCGCCCTCGGCCAGCATCTGTTCGTAAGCCTGGAGACGTGCCTTGCTCTTGGCCTGACGTGCGCGGGGACTCTGACGCACCCACTCCAGCTCGTGCTGCAGGGTTCGCCGCCTGGCGCTCTCCTGCTTTTCCTCCTGCGCGAGCCGCTTCTCCTTCTGCTCGAGCCAGGAGGTATAGTTGCCTTCGAAGGGGATTCCCTTGCCCCGATCGAGCTCGAGGATCCAGCCGGCGACATTGTCCAGGAAGTAGCGGTCGTGGGTGACAGCCACCACCGTGCCCGGATATTCGTGCAGGAACCGCTCGAGCCAAGCCACCGATTCGGCGTCCAGATGGTTGGTCGGCTCGTCGAGCAGCAGCAGGTCGGGCTTGGAGAGGAGCAGCCGACAGAGCGCCACCCGACGCCGCTCGCCGCCGGAGAGCGGTCCTACCGGCGCGTCTCCGGGCGGACAGCGCAACGCATCCATGGCGATCTCCACCGTGCGCTCGATGTCCCAACCGTCGACGGCGTCGATCTTCTCCTGCAGATCGCCCTGCTCGGCGATCAAGGCGTTCATCTCCTCGTCGGAGAGCGGCTCGGCGAACCGTGCGCTCAACTCGTTGAACCGGTCGAGAAGCGCCTTCACCTCGCCCACGCCTTCCATCACGTTCTCGGCGACGGTCTTGTCCGGGTCGAGCTCGGGCTCCTGTGGCAGATAGCCGACCTTGGCACCGTCAGCCGCCCAGGCCTCGCCGTTGAAGTCGGTCTCGATACCGGCCATGATCTTGAGAAGGGTGGATTTGCCCGCGCCGTTGAGGCCGAGCACACCGATCTTGGCGCCCGGCAGGAACGAGAGCCAGATGTTCTCCAGCACCTTCTTGCCGCCGGGATAGACCTTCGAAAGGCCCTTCATCACATAGATGTACTGGTAGGACGCCATTAGTCTCTGACTGTTCCGGATGTGAGAAGCCGCGTTCTAGCGCAGCCGACAGGAAAGCTGCAACGAGCCACTGTTAGATAGGGCAATACGCCGCCTTTGCGAGCGCGCCACCCGCGGCTACAGCCCGTAATCCCGCCGCGCCGCTTCCGGCGTCACGTACCCATCCCGGAGATCCGCCTCGATCGCCTTCCGATCACGCTCCGACGGCGGGCCGTAGCCGCCGGAGCCGGGCACGTCGAAGACGATCAGCGACCCCGGGCCTGCCGTGAATCCACCCTTGCTGTTCAGCACCGTTTCGCGGCCGTCGGGGTCGACAAGCGATATGCGTGCGGGCGCTCCGGCCTTGCCGCCGAGCACGCCGAACGGCGGCGACTTGGTGCGCTCGCAGCACACCGCCGCCCGCGTCTCGTTGCCCAGCACACGCCAGACGCGGCGCGAGCCGCAGCCGCCGCGGAAACGGCCGGCGCCGCCGCTGTCGGGCAACACCTCGTAGCGCTCGACCCGGACGGGGAAGCTCATCTCCAGCACTTCGATCGGCGTGTTCATGGTGTTGGAGATCGTGCTGGCGACGCAGTTGATGCCGTCCTTGTTCGGACGTGCTCCGAACCCGCCCTTGATTGTCTCATAGCTCACGTAGCGCTCGCCGGTGCGGTAGTCGACGCCGCCGAGCGTCAGCACCGCAGACGTTCCCTGAGAGCAGGCCATGACGTTGTCCGGCGCGAACGAGGCCATCGCCCCGAACACCATCTCCGCCGTGCGGTGCGACATTTCGTGGTTGGCGTAGACCACCGGCGACGGCAAGGTCGCGTTGACGACCGAACCCTCCGGCGCGGTGACCTCGATGGCGCGCCAGCAGCCCGAATTCGGCGGGATCAGGCTGTGCGGGTCCGCGATCATCTTCACCGCGCAGAGAACGCCCGACTTCGACACCGAGAGCGGTGCGTTCATCGGCCCCGGCACCTGCGGGTCGGTGCCGGTGAAGTCCACTTTCAGGGTGTCGCCCTTCTTGTCCACACGCATGCGGATGGTGAACGGCCGATCTTCGGTGTCCCCCGCCTCGACCACGCCGTCGCCATCGCAGAAATCTTCGAACGACGACTCGCCATCCGGCAGAGCCGCCAAAGCCTTCCGCATCATCGTCTCGGAGTAGTCGAGCACCTCCTGCATGATCGCAAGCAGCGCCTCGGCTCCGTACTTGCGAGCCAGCGCCTGCAGGCGCTGCTCGGCTCGGCGGTTCGCGGCGATCTGCGCGCGCAGGTCGCCGCGGCGCTCGTCCGGCGTGCGGACATTGGCGAAGATGATCGCTTCGACGTCCGGGTTCATCTCGCCGTCGGTGCAGAGCCGCACCGGCGGCAGGCGCAGTCCTTCGCCGTAGATCTCGGTGACGGCGCCGTAACTCCCCGGCGTGGCGCTGCCGACATCCGGCCAATGCGCCCGCACGCAGGTGAAGCCGAGCAAGGTCCGCTCATGGAAGGCCGGCGCGATCACGTTGATGTCGGGCAGGTGCGAGCCGCCGAAATAGGGGTCGTTGTGGATAAAGACGTCCCCAGGTTGGAAACGAGTGTGCGCGGCGATCACCGCCTTCACCGCGTCGGGCATCGATCCGAGGTGGATCGGCAGATCCGGGCCCTGCGCCACCATCTGGCCTCGATCGTCGAAGATGCCGCAGGAGTAGTCTCCCGCCACCTTGAGGAGCGGCGAATAGGCGGTCTTCGCCAGCACGATCTTCATTTCCTCGGCAGCGGAGAGCAGCGCGTTCTTCACTACCTCGAACGTGGCGGGGTCCGTGGAGAGCACTGGGCGCGGGGCATCAGGCACGATTGCTCCTCCGCATCGCAACGAATCCGTCGGCATCGGTCTCGGCGACCCATCCGGGCGGCACGACCGTCGTCGAGTCGAGTGCCTCGAGAATGGCGGGGCCTTCGACCCTCTGGCCTCCGGCAAGGGCACCTCGCCAGAACACCGGGCACGCGACCGCGCCGGTTTCGCGGAAGGTCACGGTCCGCTCTCGCTTCGCGCGCCCCTGCTCCGCCCCCGGCTGACGGATGCGGAGCGGCGTTAGGCGTCCGATCGCGCCGAGCCGCACATTCACCAGGTGAACGGGCTCGGTCCGGCTCTCGTGGCCGTACGTCGTCCTGTGCTTCTCGTGGAAGGCATCCGCCATCGCCTGCAACGCGCGCTCTCCGATGGTGCCGGTCTCCACCGGGACCGTGAGCTCGTAGGCCTGCCGGGCATAGCGGAGGTCCGCCGCCCGTTGCAGAACCCTCCGATCTTCCGGCACGCCAGCCTCTGCCAGCATGCGTCGGCCGGCATCCTCGAGTTCGCCATAGATCTCCGCCAGCCGCTCCGGGGCCGCCTCGGCAAGCGGCAGATAGAGGGTCTTGACCCAGTCACGGCGTATGTCGCTCGTGACGAGTCCGAGCGCGGAAAATGCGCCCGACGCCGGCGGCACGATGACTTCCGGGATCTCCAGTTCCTCGGCGAGCCGCGCGGCGTGCAGCGGACCTGCGCCGCCGAAGGCGAC
Organism: Alphaproteobacteria bacterium; assembly: GCA_029268305.1. Taxonomy (GTDB): domain Bacteria; phylum Pseudomonadota; class Alphaproteobacteria; order JAJUGE01; family JAJUGE01; genus JAJUGE01. Next base: position 6,349 of record JAJUGE010000057.1, on the reverse strand, counting down.
GAGCGCAAATTCGCGCGGATCGTGGCCGCGCTCGACCGAGACGATACGCAGAGCGGCCGCCATGCTGTTCTCGACGACGGCGACGATTCCGGCGGCCGCCTCGGCGATGCCGAGACCGAGCGGCGCCGCCACATGCCGCTCGATCGCCGCTTCGGCTGCCGCGGCGTCGATCGGCAGGGCACCGCCCAGGAGCGACGCGCGGTCGAGATAGCCGAGCACGACGTTGGCATCGGTGACGGTCGGCTGTTCGCCCCCGCGCCCGTAGCATACCGGTCCCGGCACCGCCCCGGCGCTACGCGGCCCGACCCGCAACGCGCCTCCCGGGTCGACCCAGGCGATGCTGCCGCCGCCGGCGCTCACTTCGGCGAGGTCGATTACCGGCACGCGGATCGGATGGCCGGTGCCGTGCAGCCAGCGCGACGCGTTCCCGTCGCCGCCGACTTCGTACTCGGGCGTCGTGGTGACCTCGCCCCCGGCGACGAGGCTCGCCTTTGCGGTGGTGCCGCCCATGTCGAACGAGATCAGGTCCGGCCGGTGGAGCTGGCGCGCGACCAGCGTCGCGGCGACGACGCCTGCCGCCGGGCCGGATTCCACCGCGGCCGCCGGCATGCGCAGCGCTTCGGCAACGTCGAAGATGCCGCCGCTCGAGCCCATCACGTGCAGGCGCGGCAGCTTCATGCCTTCGACAGCCGTCTGCAGGCGCCCGAGATAGGAGGCGAGGATGGGGCCGACATAGGCGCAGACCGCGGTGGTGCTGGTCCGCTCGAACTCGCGGATCTCAGGCAAGATCTCGGAGGAGAGGAAGACCTGCACGTCCGGCAGCGCGGCTCGCAGGCGCTGTCCGACGATCCGCTCGTGGCTGTCGTTCAGAAAAGAGAACAACAGCGCCACCGCCACCGCCTGTATCCGGTGCTCGCGAACGAAAGCGACGATGTCGTCGATCTCGTTCTCGGCGAGAGGCATCACCACCTCGCCCTGGGCATCGACCCGCTCCGTGATTTCCAGCCGGGCATGACGCGGCACCAGGACCGAGGGCGCATCCTGGAACAGGTCGTAGAGATCCGCTCGCGCCGATCGCCGGAGTTCGAGCACGTCCCGAAAGCCGCGCGTCGTGACGAGCGCCGTGCGGGCGCCGCGCTCTTCCAGAAGCGCATTGGTGACGATGGTGGTGGCATGAGCCAGGAGCGAGACTTCGTCGGCACGGACGCCGTTCTCGTCGAGTGCGGTCCCGAGCGCCTCGATGACTCCGCGCCCGAAATCCTCCGGGGTCGTCGCCACCTTGGCGATCCGGATCTCGCCGCCCTCCTCGTCGACGAGCGCCACGTCGGTAAAGGTCCCGCCGATGTCGACGCCGATCCGCCACCCCATCCGCAGTCCCTCCGCCGGACAGTGTGCATGAATGCGGAAAAGCGTGCACTGCGGCTCGCGGCACTGTCAACGCGGCTCGGTCGAGCTCGCCGTCGCCCCCCTACTCCTCCAGCGCGCCGAACGGCGACACGAGCCGCCTGTTCTCGTCGATCACGTAGCGACGGTTGAGCGGTGGAAAGGCACGCTGTTCGCAATCGGGGCGCTCGCAGAGCCGGCAGTTAATGCCGATCAAGGTATCGGAGGCGGGCGCATCGAGATTCCGGCCATCGGCATAGACGAGCCGGCTCGCGTAGCCGATCTCGCATCCGACGGCGATGGCATAAGGCGCGGCGGTGGTGCCGTGGCCGAGCCCGACGCGGGGGACCGTGCGGGCGACGCTGAAATAGCGCATGCCGTCCGGCATCTGGACCACCTGGGTCAGGATCTTCCCCGGCGTCTGGAAGGCCGCATGCACGTTCCAGCGGGGGCAGGCGCCGCCGAGCCGCGCGAACTGGAAGCTGCCGGCGGAATGCCGCTTCAGCACGTTTCCGGCGCCGTCGATCCGTACCATGAAGAACGGGACGCCGCGCGCGCCCGGCCTCTCCAGGGTCGTCAGGCGATGGCAGACCTGCTCGAAGCTCGCGGAGAATCGGCGGCCCAGCAGGTCGATGTCGTAGCGGAGACCTTCCGCCGCCCGCAGGAAGCTCTCGTACGGCATCATCACCGCAGCGGCGAAATAGTTGACGAGATTCATGCGGCAGAGCTTGCGCGCCTGCACGTCGGCGAAGTTGCCTTCCTCTACCAGCCGGTCGAGCAGCGGACCCTGCTCCAGCAGGGCGAGCTGGCACGCGAGCTGGAAAATGCGCCCGTGCTCGCCGAGCGCCTCCGATAACAGCAGCCGCCGGCGATGACGATCGAAGAACCGCAGCATCGTGGACATCACGTCCACCGGCATCACCCGGCAACCGATCCCGAGGGTTCCGCCCAGATACGCCTGGAGATCGTGGAACATCGTCTCGGCCGACAATCTGGCACGCTCGTGCAACGCCTCGGCCGCCGCCTCGAGGTCGGGGAAATGGTTGTTGCAGGCCCGCAGATAGTCGCGCACGTCCTCGATCGGATCGCGCAGATCCTCGAGGCCGAGCTGGCGCTCGCTTCCCGTCACCCGTCCGGCCATCTCGTTCGCGCTCGCAAGCGCTCGCCGGTAAGCCTGATGGAGCGTCACGATCGCCTGGCTGACCTCGGGGCTGGCGGCGGCGACTTCCTTCAGTTCCTGCTGGTCTACCCGCTGCGCCGCCAGCAGCGGGTCGCTGAACACCTCCCGCAGACCGGCGAGGGCGCTTACCTCCTCGTTGCCGGCGAAGGTCTTGAGGTCGACGTCGTAGGTCTCGGCGAGGCGCAACAGGACCTGCGCCGTCACCGGCCGCTGGTTGCGTTCCATGAGGTTCAGGTAGCTGGTCGATACGCCAAGCTCTTCCGCCATCCGCGCCTGGGTGAGACCAAGGGTACGCCGAAGCCGGCGAATCTGCCGGCCGCTGAAGAGCTTGTAGTCGGGAGCCGCCATGACATTCACAATTTTTACAATTTATCACCTGTCCGCTGCAGACGTACCACACATCAACCATTATAGGAACCAGCGACTTATGGACATTGAGAGCTCGCGTGTGAATATCGCAAACAACGCAGCACACGACGAAGGGCTCAGAAATGACCGATATGGATTTCAGCAAGCTGGTGCCGAATGCACCCGCCGACCGCTTCGAAGGCATCCGTCGCGACTACACGCCGGCCGACGTCGAGAAGCTGCGCGGCTCGGTGCGGATCAGCCACACGCTCGCGGAGATGGGTGCCAACCGTCTCTGGGAGCTGCTGAAGACGCGTCCCTACGTCCACTCCCTCGGCGCGATGACCGGTAACCAGGCCATGCAGATGGTCAAGGCCGGACTCGAGGCGATCTACCTCTCCGGCTGGCAGGTGGCGGCCGATTCCAACACCGCCGGTGCCATGTATCCGGACCAGAGCCTCTACCCCGCGAACAGCGGCCCGGAGCTCGCACGGCGGATCAACCGGGCGCTCAAGCGTGCCGACGAGATCCAGCACATGGAGGGCGAGGGAGACATCAACTTCTTCGCGCCGATCGTCGCCGACGCCGAGGCCGGATTCGGCGGACCGCTCAACGCCTTCGAGATCATGAAGGCCTATATCGAGGCGGGCGTCGCAGGTGTGCACTTCGAGGACCAGCTCGCCTCGGAGAAGAAGTGCGGCCACATGGGCGGCAAGGTGCTGATCCCGACCCAGGCGCACATCCGCAACCTGACCGCGGCGCGCCTCGCGGCCGACGTCATGGGCGTTCCGACGATCGTCCTCTGCCGGACCGACGCGCTCAGCGCCAAGCTAATCACCAGCGACATCGACGAGCGTGACCATCCGTTCATCGAGAAGGGCGAGCGCTCGCCGGAAGGCTTCTACCGCCTGAAGGAAGGCACCGGGCTGCAGAACTGCATCGCGCGCGGCCTCGCCTTCGCCCCCTATTCCGACTTGATCTGGTGGGAGACCTCCTATCCGGACCTCGAGGAAGCAAAGATCTTCGCCGAGGCCATCCACAAGGAGTTCCCGGGCAAGATGCTCTCCTACAACTGCTCGCCGTCGTTCAACTGGCGGGCACACCTGGACCGCGACACGATCAAGAAGTTCCAGCGCGAGCTGGGCGCCATGGGCTACAAGTATCAGTTCGTGACGCTGGCTGGCTTCCACTCCCTGAACGTCAGCATGTTCGAGCTGGCGACCGGCTACCGCGACCGCGGCATGGATGCCTATTCCGAGCTCCAGGAGCGCGAGTTCGCTTGCCAGGAACAGGGATACACCGCCGTCCGTCATCAGCGCGAGGTCGGCACCGGCTATTTCGATGCGGTCTCGATGGCGATCACCGGCGGCACGTCGGAGACGACGGCGCTCGGCGACTCGACCGAAGCACACCAGTTCCAGACCGCGAAGCCCGCGGCGGCGGCGGAATAACAGCCCCTGCTCCTTACCGGAGAAGAGCTATGGAGAGACCGAGCAAGCAATTCTGGGTCGTGGGCGGCGAGTTCTCGGACACGCGCTTCAACGGCCTCGTTCCCGGAACCGAGAGGGTACTCGGCCCCTTTGCGGCCCGGCGGGACGCCGAAACCGCCTGGAGCCGCCTGGCAAGCGAGACCCGGAGCCTGTGCAACGCCCGGTTCTCGATAACCGAGGAGCAGCTCCGCTAAGAGCTGCCCCAAGCTCCCTCAGGCCGACTGGGCCGGCGATCTCGCCGGCCCATTTTCTTTGCAGAGCATGAGCCTTCCCCTGGGCGTACGCCGATTGCGCTCGGCACCGATCGCGGTGGATGATTAAAATCACGCTGTGAAGCGTGCATTCTGCGCCACACTCCCATAATGCCGGCAAGGCGAGCTTCGAACTTGGACGCACACCAGACCGAGCCGGATGTCTCCCGGCCGCCCGCACCCTGGTTCCAGCCGCTCCTCCGCTGTCCGGCAGATCGTGGGAAGCTGCAATTGGACGGTCCGGTCCTTCGCTGCGGCTCGTGCGGCACCGAGTTTCCGGTCGTGCAGGGCCGCCCGGTCCTCATAGACGACGAGACCAGCCTGTTCTCGCGGAGCGAGTTCCTCGAAGGCCGGCACGATGCGCCGGGAGGCGAGCGCCGGAACGCGCGAATCCGCTCGATGCTGCGGCGCCTGCTCCCGTCGACCGACGCGAACCTCAAGGCCGGCCAAAGCTATCGTCTGCTGTCGAGTCTGCTGACGGAGATCAACCCGCGGGCACGTGTCCTGATGGTGGGTGCCGGCGATGGCGGCACCGGCGCCTCCCCCCTCACCGCCGGCAACACCTTCGAGCTGCTGCGGTCGGACGTCTTCGTCGGCCCATCCGTCGATCTGGTTTGCGACGCGCACGCCTTGCCGTTCGAGGACGGCTCGTTCGACGGCGTCGTTATCCAGGCAGTGCTCGAACACCTCATCGACCCCGCACGATGTGTGGCCGAAATCCACCGCGTGCTGAGGCCCGATGGCCTGGTGTTCGCTGAAACGCCCTTCATGCAGCAGGTCCACATGGGCGCGTACGATTTCACGCGCTACACCGTCGTCGGTCACCGACGGCTGTTCCGCCAATTCGAGCGGATCGACGACGGTGCCTGCTGCGGCCCGGGAATGGCGCTCGCGTGGGCGTGGCGCTACTTCCTCTGCAGCTTCACGAGGGGGCCGACGACCCATCGTATCGCGACGGCAATCGCGCGGCTCACCAGCTTTTGGCTCGTCTGGTTCGACAGATTCCTCATCGATCGACCGGCGGCCCAGGATGCCGCTTCCGGCGTCTATTTCATCGGTCGGCGGGCCACGACCCCAATCGCCGATCGCGAGATCGTCGCTTCCTACCGCGGCGCGATCGGCCACTGACACCGAAGGAGGACGCTTGATTCGCCTGTTCGCCATCGCCGTCCTGACAGCGATTGGGCTGTCCGGACCGGCCTTCCCCGTCGCGGCTGGCGAACGGCCACCGCTCGAGCGCGGCGTCAATCTGAGCCATTGGCTGACCCATTGGGGGCGGCAGCCGATCCGGCCCGTCGATATGGAGCTGATTCGCAGCGCCGGCTTCGACCATGTCCGGGTGCCCTTCAATCCCGAATATCTCGGCTGGCGGTTCGCCGACAGCGACCCCGAGGCGCCGATGCCGGAGATCGAGAAGCTGGACGACGCGGTGCGATGGGGCATCGAGGCCGACCTCACGGTCCTCATCGACGTGCATCCGAGCGACGAGGCGCACCAGGCCTTCGAGTTCGACGCTTCCGCACGCGGGGCGCTGATCGACCTATGGCGGTTCCTGGCGCGGCGCTATGCCGACGTCCCGTCGGACGGGCTGGTGTTCGAGTTGCTGAACGAGCCACACTTCTACGAGCGCGGGCCGGAAGAATGGAATGCCTTCCAGGAAGCGATGGTCGCGGCCGTACGCGAGCTGGCGCCGGAGC
>JAJUGE010000056.1 GCA_029268305.1 Alphaproteobacteria bacterium | reverse complement strand
TGCTCACGCAGGCGACGAGGGATGCGGCACGGAGCAAGAGGACGGTCATGACGAGAGCCTCGGGTTCCGGTCGTCTTCAGTTCCGGTCGTCTTCAGATAGCTGTATCACGAGTCGGTGCGCTTCGGAGACGCCGTTTCGAGCAGCTCCGCCTGCCGAGCACGTCATTCGCACAAACGGCCGAGAAGAATATCGGCTGCCTCGGCTCCGCCGGTGGGCATCACCGGCGGCGCGGACGGCATGGCCAATAACCGCTCCATTGCTGCATCGAAGTCGCCGGCTTCCAGCTGCTGCCTGGTGATCGGAGCGGCGCGCATTCGGGGCGACGCCCATTCGTAGCCGTAGCGCGCCTCGGGCCAGTCATCACGAGTGACATAGAGAAGCGCGGTGCCGTTGCAGGCGGCCTCCGTGAGAATTCCGTAGCCGATCTTCGTCACGACCGCATCGCTGGACCGGAGCACGTCGATCATCGGCAGGCCGAGCTGCGAGAAATCGCTGATTCCCGGCAGGGCGGGAACCTCAGCTGCATAGACGATCAGGTGCGTCTCCGCCGGGACGGACCAGTTCGCCAGATCGAAATGCCAGTCGATCCCGCCCATCGCTACCAGCACCAGGCGAGTTCCGCGCTCGAGGCACAGTCGGCGACATATCTCATCCCTTCGATCACGTCCGAGCCTGGCGCACGGACCGATAGGACGGACATTGCCGAGATCTGGCATCGGCATCCCCGGCTCAGGGATCAGGAATGCGTCAGCCTCCCGATAGGCCGACAGGATCTGCCGGTGAATCCGCCTCGCCTCCGGTCGGTGTTCGCAATAGTGGCGGTAGAGATCCGCCCAGTTCAGCGAGCAGAGCGCGAATGCGGGAATGCCGGCCAATGCCGCCGCAGCGATCGGCAGATAGGGCACATCGGCGAGCAGCGCATCCGGCGCGAGCTCGGCCAGTGCTCGGGCATCGTGCCGGACTCGGGCGTCCCAGTTTGCGTGGAACGCGGCGTAGGCATCGGCGCTCGCCTCCACATCCACGTCGAACGGCGATGTCATCACCAGCCCGCCTGGATCGGGAGGCTCGTTCACCAACTCGAAGGGTTCGCCGAAAAGTTCGGCCAGCACCGGGCGTCGAAGCGTTGCGCAGATCGTCAGCCGAAGCGCGGGCAGACGCTCCCGCAGTGCCCGCACCACCACGCAGGCCTGAGCCGCGTGCCCAAATCCGTGGCCCGTGAGCGTGACCAGAAGATGCGGCGCTGACCCTCGTGACGGCAGATCAGTCTCCGTCGGACTGCGATGCCAACGCCGCCTCGCGCATCTTCGTCAGCGTCGTCGTCGTGCTGATAACCTCCGGATCCATTTGAAGGTCGAGCACCGCAGGCTTCCCCGACTTTATCGCCCGATCGAGGGCCGGGCCGAATTCCTCGGTCCGGGTCACCGTCTCGCCGTGGCCGCCATAGCTGCGCACCAGCATCTCGAACTCGGGGTTCCTCAGGTCGACCGCGATGTAGCGCCCGGGATGCCGCTTCTCCTGATGCGCGCGGATGGTGCCGTACATGCCGTTGTTGAACAGCAGGATCACCGGCTTGGCCCGGTACTGCGCGGCGGTGGCCAGTTCCTGGCTCGACATCATGAACCCGCCGTCACCGACGAAGCAGACGACCAGACGGTCCGGATAAGCAATGGAGGCGGCGACCGCGGCCGGCACGCCATAGCCCATCGCGCCGCTGGTCGGACCGGCGAACGTGCGCGGCTGTGTGAAAGGCAGATAGCGCATGCACCAGCCGGAATAGTTGCCGGCGTCCATGACCACGATCGAATCCTCGTCGACCCGGTCCTTCAACTCCTCCATGCAGATGCCGAGATCGAGGTCGCCGCCATATTCGCGCGGCGCGCTCCAGTCGAGGTAGCCGTCGCGCGTGGCATGCGCCCAATCGTTCCAGCGGCCCTTGCCGATGCTGCCTAGAGCCTTCGCCGCCGCAGCGAACTGCGCCATTCCCGACTGAATCGCAAGGGTCGGTTGAAACACCCGTCCCAGCTCCTCTGCCGACGCGTGCACGTGTACCAGGGTCCGGCCAGGATTGGGAACGCCCAACATCGAATAGCCCTGGGTGGTGATCTCGCCGAGACGGGCGCCGACCACCAGCAGCAGATCGGCCTTCCTCACCGAGTCCAGCAATCTCGGGTTCGGGCCGGTATTCAGGTCGCCGATGTAGTTCCGATGGCTGTTGTCGAAGATGTCGAGGCGACGGAAGGAGCAACAGGTGGGGAGATCGTTCTGGTCTGCGAACGCGACGAGATCGGCACAGGCTTCGGGCGTCCAGCCTCCGCCGCCCACGAGCATCACCGGCCGTTGCGCCGCAGCGAGCAATTCGCGCAGGCGCTCCATGCCCTCGGCACCGGGGCTCGCTCGCACCACTTGGTAAGGCGCGGTGTCTTCCACGGCGACCCGGTCTCTCAGCATATCCTCCGGCAGCGCCAGCGCCACCGGTCCGGGCCGGCCCGAAGTGGCTACGTGAAAGGCTCGCGCCATGTACTCCGGGATGCGATCTGCGCTGTCGATCTGCGCCACCCATTTCGTCACCTCGCCGAACATGCGGCGATAGTCGATCTCCTGAAATGCCTCCCGGTCCATCTGATCACGAGCCACCTGGCCGATCAGCATGATCATCGGGGTCGAATCCTGGAAGGCGGTATGCAGTCCGATGCAACCGTGACATGCGCCCGGACCTCGCGTCACCATCACGACGCCGGGCTTGCCTGTAAGCTTCGCGTAGGCCTCGGCCATGTTGGCCGCCCCGCCTTCCTGTCGGCAGGTGATGAGCTGGATCTCGTCCTGATGGTCGTACAACGCGTCCAGAACCTCGAGATAGCTCTCTCCCGAGACACAGAAGGCTATGTCGACGCCGTGGATGCGCAGGGCGTCTACGAGGACCTGTCCCCCGGTCCGGGTGTTGGCGGGCGTCGGCATGGCGGGCGTCCTTCGTCGGAGTGCGAGAATGCGTCGCGGAAGTTAAGGCGGCGCCGGCGGCGCGAGTCAATCCGGAGCCGGCGGCGGAGCGAACCCTCCACCCGCCCGGTCCGTTGTCGCAACGTCCCTCATTTCGATGCTGGACCATGGCTGACAAGAACCCAGAGCTGCGCGACGGCCTCGCAGAGGACAGGACGGTCCTGGCGAACGAGCGCACCTACGCTGCATGGGCACGAACCGGCCTCACGGCGCTCGCCGCATGGGTCGCCGTCGAGAAGCTGATGGTGGACATCGTGCCCGAGTGGTCGCTACGCGCGATCGCGCTCTCCCTGCTGGCATTCGCCACCGCCTGCTTCTCCATCGGTTTCTGGCGTTATCGCCGGACCAGCGCCCGCTTGCGAAGCGGGTTCATCTCCACTTTTCCGACCGCTCTGCTGGGCTTGTTAACCGCCCTGCTGCTAATCGCCTCGCTGGGCGGCATGGCGGCGCGGCTGCTGGAGTGACGGCGGCGGCATCGCACCTCGTCAGGTGGTGGACGAGACCCCATATTCGCTCTGTGACGAGTGACTGTCGGATCGGACGGGGAGCGGGAATGACTGAGAAGATCCAGAAGAGCGATGCGGAGTGGCGGGCGCAGCTCTCGCCGGAGGAGTACGAGGTCACCCGGCGGCACGGAACCGAGCGAGCCTTCACCGGCCGATACCACGACACGAAGACGCCGGGCACCTATAAGTGCGTGTGTTGCGGAACGCCGCTGTTCAGTTCAGAAACGAAGTTCGACTCCGGCACCGGTTGGCCGAGCTTCTGGCAGCCGCTGGATCCGGAGAACATTACCGAGAAGACCGATCGGTCGTTCTTCATGACGCGTACCGAAGTGCTCTGCGCCCGATGCGACGCGCACCTCGGCCATGTATTCCCCGATGGGCCGGAACCGACCGGACTGCGCTACTGCATGAACTCGGCCGCCCTACGGCTCGAGCCGAGGGACGACGCGGAAAAGCCTTAAAGCCCGTGTTCGTGGCGGAGCGAAATCTCATTGACAATGGCGGCTTCCGCCCCGACGTTTCGTGTTTGGTCTCAACAGCAGAAAGGAGGTGATCCGATGTCTAACGATCTGGCGATGTTGATCGCTACGGAAATGAACGGACTCGGGTCTGTCGGCAACATCGGAGAATCTGCCTCCGCTGCGTGACCGGTTCAGGTCCACGGACATTTCGAACGAAGCGATCGGCGCGGGACGAGATAGCAGAACAGGTCCCGAATTCGCCTGTCGTTCCTGACTGCCGCCGCCCGCGAGGGCGGCGGCTTTCATTTCTGTATCCGGCGAATCCTGCGGCGACGGGCGAATCGACTCCACGGACATTGCGCCTAACTCCTCCAGAGCAACGATTATCAACCAAGGCGGGAGTCACCCATGCGGCTGTCGACGATAATCGCGATCATGGCCCTTGTTCTGCTGCAAGCCGGCAGCGCCTTCGCCCACCATGGCTGGTCATGGACGACCGGCGGTAACATCGAACTCACAGGCGTCATCAAGTCGGTCCGGCTCGGCAATCCGCATGGCATCCTCGAGGTCGACGCCGAGGGGGAGATCTGGACGGTCGAAGTCGGCCAGCCCTGGCGGAACGAACGGGCCGGGCTGAAGGATGGTGATCTCGCGGAAGGCGTGGAAATCCGCCTCATTGGGGAACCGGCCGAAGACGCCTCCGAAAAGCGGCTCAAGGTGGAGCGGCTATTCATCGGCGACCGCGAGTATGTCCTTTATCCGGGTCGCGACTGACCCTGGTGGAGGCCATCCTCACGGCCATCGAAGGCAGCACGATCGCGGCCCTTCTCCGCAATGGACGCTGGAGCTACGCCGCGGTCAACGCGGTCCACATCTTCGGCATCGCACTTCTCATCGGCGCCATCCTGCCGCTCGATCTTCGCTTTCTCGGCCTCTGGCGGCAGGCTCCGGTGTCCGAACTCGGACGGGTGCTGGTGCCGACGGCGGCTACCGGACTTGCGATTGCCGTCGCCGCGGGATTGCTCCTCTTCTCGGTGCGCGCGCAGGAGTATGCTGGAAATCCGTTCCTCCTGGCGAAGCTCCTCCTGGTCGCAACCGGGGCATCGGCCGCCCTCGCCCTCCACGCCAGCCATGGGTGGCTGCTACGGGATGCCAGCGACCGCAGGCTGGCATGGCACGGCGCGCTCTCGATTGCTTGCTGGACCGCTGCCCTCGCCTGCGGCCGCTTCATCGCCTTCGTGGACTGAAGCCCCGGACTGACCTTTCGCCCACCTAAGCCCCGCTGCAACGGCTAATCGTCCTGGTGCCGACTGACGATCTTGTACTCCATGTCGAGCTTCAGGTCGTACTCATGTCCATCGGAGTGACGCGCGTCGTCGACCTCCCAGCGACCGTCATCCAGCTCGATTTCTTCCCAGCTGGTAAAGCCCGCTTCCCGCAGCGCGGCCTCTATTTGTGTGCGCTCTTCGGCAGTGGGCTCGCGGTCGTCAGCCATAGCGGAGAACGCGGGCAGTGCCAGCACGGCAGCCCCGCAGAGAGCTGCGGTGATCCGATTTAGCGGCATACGTCGATACTCCTCGCGTGATGATCCCGCAGTAACGCCGGCGCTCACAAAAAGTTGTAGGGATCCACATCGATCTGGAGGCGCACACCCTTCATCGGCTGCGCCGAGGATAACCAGTCCCGCAGCACGGCCTGCACCTTGACCGAGCGGGCCGCCTTGAGCAGCAACCGATATCGATACTGCCCTCGAAGCAGGGAAAGCGGAGCCGGTGCAGGACCGAGCACGCGCACGTCCGCTGCATGCGGGGCCGAACGAGCCAATGCCTGCGCGGCCGTCGCGACGGCGCGCTCCTCCGCGCCGGAGAGGATCACGGCTGCCAGCCGCCCGAACGGCGGCATGCCGCTGTCGCGGCGTGCGGCCATCTCATGCTCGAGGAAGCGCTCCCGGTCGCCACTCGCGAGTGCCTGCATGACCGGATCGTCCGGCTGGAACGTCTGGATGAAGACATGTCCCGCGCGGTCTTCGCGTCCGGCTCGCCCCGCCACCTGGGACAGCAGCTGCCAGGTGCGCTCGGCGGCTCGCAAGTCTCCTCCCGCCAGGCCGAGATCTCCGTCGACGACGCCGACGACGGTGAGGCTCGGAAAGTGATGCCCCTTGGCAACCACCTGGGTGCCGACCAGGATATCGATCTCGCGATCGCGCACCTGCCGCACGACCTCCGCTGCCGCTTTCGGACCGGAGATCGTGTCGCTCGCCATCACTGCCGTTCTCGCGCCCGGGAATGCCGCCGCCAGCTCCTCCGCAATCCGCTCCACGCCCGGTCCGCAGGGCACGAGGCTCTCCTCCGCGCCGCAGGAAGGGCACGTTGCGGGGGTGGGGATGGAGAAGCCGCAATGGTGGCATTGCAGACGCTCGTGGAAGCGGTGCTCGACGAGCCATGCCGTGCAATTCGGGCATTGGAATCGATGGCCGCAGGCGCGGCAGAGCGTCAGCGGCGCGTAACCGCGGCGATTCAGGAACAGCATCGCCTGCTCGCCCTCGGCCAGGGCGTTGCCGATCGCCGAATGCAGCGGCGCCGAGAGCCAGCGGCCGCGGGGCGGGCTGTTGCGGCGCATGTCCACCAGATGGACTTCGGGCATCCGGGCGCCGGCGTGACGGACCGGAAGGTGGAGCGCCGCATAGCGACCCGCCTCGACATTCACCAGCGTCTCCAGCGACGGCGTGGCCGACACCAGAACGATCGGGATGCTCTCGATTCGCGCGCGCACCACCGCCATATCGCGGGCGTGATAGATCACCCCGTCCTCCTGCTTGAAAGCCGGGTCGTGCTCCTCGTCGACGACGATCACACCGAGGTCGGCAAACGGCAGGAAGAGCGCCGAACGTGCGCCGACGACCACCTGTGCCCGACCCTCGGCAACGGCCCGCCAGTTGACGCGCCGCTGCGCCGAGGTGAGGTCGGAGTGCCATTCCACCGGCGGGGCGCCGAAGCGCGCGGTGAACCTGTCGAGCCACTGCGCCGTGAGCGCGATCTCCGGCACGAGGACAAGCGACTGGCGACCGTCCCGCAGCGCTTCCGCGATCGCTTCGAAGTAGACTTCGGTCTTGCCCGCGCCGGTGACACCGTCCAGAAGCGTCACCGAGAACTCGCGGCGACGCACCTTGTCGGTGAGGCTGTCCGCCGCGCAGCGCTGGTCCTCGGACAGGATCGGCGCGACATGCGCCTGTTCGGGCAGCGGCGCCGGCTCATGTCGGGGGATCGCCGTCTCCCGCAGCACACCGGCAGCCGCGAGGCCGTGCACGACACCGGTGCCGACCCCGGCTTCGCGCGCGATCTCCGGCGCCGTTCGCGCGAACCCGTCCGTCGAGACCTCCAGCACGCGTCGCCGCGCCGGCGTCATCCTCAAGCCAGCTTCCTCGACCGAGACTCCGGAAGGTCGATAACCGCGCACCGGGCGGGGCGGCTCCAGGGCCGACGGCGTGTTCATCGCCATCCGCAGCACCGAGCCCGGCGCCGACAGGGTGTAAGCGGCCACCCATTCAACCAGACGGCGCATCTCGGGCCGCATCGGCGGCGCGTCGAAGCGCCGCCCGACCGCGCGCAGGCGATCGTCCGGAACGGAACGATCCGGCTTGTCATCCCACACCACGCCGATTACCTGACGAGTGCCGAGCGGCACCTCGACGAAATCGCCGGCGTCCAACGCCATTCCCGTCGGGACGGCATAGTCATAAGCCTCTGCCAGCGGCAGAGGCAGCAGCACGCTGACGCGACTGCCCGTCCCCTGCCGAGGGACCGGGCCGGGTGTGGAACTGGCAAGGTGGGCAGGCATGGACTACACTTTAGGCAACGCTTGCAGGCCGGGCCACGAAATGGGTCGCGGCGGCGACAAGGGTGATTCATGAAGTTCTTCGTCGATACCGCCGATATGGCGGAAATTCGAGACCTTGCCGAAACCGGCCTTCTGGACGGGGTCACGACCAATCCTTCGCTGGTGGCGAAGACCGGTCGACCGTTCCTGGACGTCATCGCGGAGATCTGCGAGATCGTCCCGGGGCCTGTGAGCGCGGAGGTTGCCGCGACCGATCACGAGACCATGCTGGCGGAAGGGCGCAAGCTCGCGAAGATCGCCGGCAATGTGGCGGTGAAGGTCCCGCTGACACGTGACGGTCTCAAGACCTGCAGGGTCCTCGCCGACGAAGGGACGATGGTCAACGTCACACTCTGCTTCAGCGCCGCCCAGGCCATTCTCGCCGCCAAGGCGGGCGCCGCCTTCATCTCGCCCTTCGTGGGCCGCCTCGACGATATCGGCGAGTCCGGCATGGGCCTCATCGCCGACATCTGCGAGATCTACCGGAACTATCCCCACTTCGAGACCGAGGTGCTGGTCGCCTCCGTCCGAGGGCCGCAGCATGTCGTCGAAGCCGCACGTCTCGGGGCGGATGTGGCCACCGTGCCGCCGGCCGTGCTTCGCCAGCTTTTCCTCCACCCACTGACGGACAAGGGACTTGCCGCGTTCCTCGCCGACTGGCAGAAGACCGGTCAGTCGATCCTGGGCGACAAATCGGCCGAGGCCGCAGAATAGGGCACCTTCAGGTAGAAGCGATCAGTATGGCGAACGAGCCGGAAAAGCAGCCGGAGACTTCCCGCCCCGCGGTTACCGGGCGCGAGGTGGCGCAGTATCTGCGCCGTCATCCGGACTTTCTCGTGCGGAATCCCGAATTGTTGCGGGTGCTGACGCCCCCCTCGCACCAGCGTGGGGATTCGGTGGTCGACATGCAGCAGTTCATGGTCGAGCGGCAACGGCGCGAGATCGATCGGCTGCGCGAGTCCTACCATGAGCTGATCGAGGTCAGCCGCGGCAATCTTTCGACGCAATCGCGGATTCATGCCGGTGTGCTCTCGCTGCTTTCGGCGCGCACCTTCGAGCATCTGATCGACATCGTGACGCACGAGCTGGCGCACACCCTGGGCGCGGACGCCGTCACTCTCGGCGTAGAGGGGGAACAGCGCAGCCTGCCGCGGTCGTTCAGGGGCGTGGTTTTCGTTCTCCGGCCGGGCCAGATCGACGGTCTGCTCGGTCCCGACCATGATATCCTCCTGCGGCCGCATCCACACGGGGATACGGAGGTGGTCTTCGGACCTGCCGCCGGCATCATCCGCTCGGACGCGTTGTTGCGCCTGCGCATCAGCGCGATGGCACCGCAGTGCCTGCTCGCGATCGGATCCCGGCGTGCGGACTATTTCCATCCGCAGCAGGGAACGGAGCTCCTGTCCTTCCTGGCCCGTGCGCTGGAGCACAGCTTACGCATGTGGCTGGATCTACCCCAGCCAGCCTGACCATTGCTGGCGCTCGCTCCCGACCTGCAATCGGCATTTCAGCGCTGGCAAGGCTGGCTGAGGTTCGAGCGCCGCACCTCCGCTCACACGATCGACGGCTACGTCCGCGACGTCGCAGGCTTCCTGCGATTTCTCATCGATCACAGAGGTGAAGCTCTCCGGCTCGCGACGCTGGAGACGCTGACGGCACAGGACTACAGAGCGTGGCTCGCCGCCCGCGCCAGTGACGGTGCCGGGGCGGCGACGCGGGCACGGGCGATGTCCTCGCTGCGCAGCTTTTTCCGCTTTCTCGAGCGGGTCGGCCTCGCCTCCAACAGCGCGCTCGTCACCGTTCGCACGCCGAAGGTGGCGCCGTCGCTGCCGCGACCGCTCTCCGAGCCCGACGCTCGCGCCGTCGTCGAGACCGCTGCCGCGGCCGAGGAAGAGCCATGGGTCGCCGCGCGCGACGTGGCGCTGGTGACCCTGCTCTATGGGTGCGGTCTGCGGCTGGGCGAGGCTCTCGGCCTGACCCGGGCCGAGGCGCCCCTGTCGGAGACGCTCGTCGTGACCGGCAAGGGCAGAAAACAGCGGATGGTCCCGGTCCTCCCCGCGGTTCGCCGCGCAGTGGCGGATTACCTCGCCGCCTGCCCTCACCCGCTTCCCTCCGACGGACCGTTGTTCGTCGGTGTACGAGGTGGCCCCCTCAACCCCGGCGTTGCGCAGCGGCAGGTGCGGCGGCTCCGGGCGCTCCTGGAGCTGCCGGAAACGGCGACGCCGCACGCTCTTCGGCACAGCTTCGCGACCCATCTGCTCGCAGGCGGCGCCGACCTCCGAGCGATCCAGGAGCTCCTGGGGCACGCCTCCCTGTCCACCACCCAGCGATACACCGGCGTCGAGACAGAGAGGCTGATGGCCACCTATCGTGCAGCGCACCCCCGCGCGAAGCGTCGAATCTGACCGCAGCGTTACGCTACGGCGAGTTCCGCAGCGACACGCATAGGGACCGGCTCGTCCTGCAGCAGCAGCGCGATCGACCTCTCCTGCCAATTGTCGTGCCGAACGGTCAGCGGGTCGCGAGCGGTGAGCCGGTGCTCCGTCACCATCCGCGCGAGAAGCAGGCGACGGGCATCGCCGTTCGAGCTGGCGGCATGCGCTGCTTCGCGCGTCATCAGGATTGCGCTCGCAACGTTGTAGAGCCCGCCGGCCGCCATTCGCGCCAACCTCTCGTTCCCCGGCTCCTTGGCCACCTCGACAGCGAAGTCGATCGCCCGCTCGAGGAATGCGTCGAGGCGCAGCCTGAACTCCGCGGGAACGCCGTCCGCCTGCGAGAGCTGCTCGTGGAGCGCGGCACCCAACGCCTCGTGTCCATGCTCGCGGCCGACGGCGCGCATGATGGCGTCGAGAGCGTTGATGTTGCTGGTGCCTTCCCAGATCACCCCCACATGCGCGTCGCGCACGAGGCGGGGGTTCACCCAATCCTCAATGTAGCCGTTGCCGCCGCGGACCTCCATCGCCCCGGTCGCGACCTCGATATTGTCTCGGCAGGCGCGGAACTTCATGATTGGCGTCAACAGTCGCAGGACCCTGGCGGCTGCCGCATCGGTCTTGGCGGCTCCCATCACCGCGGCAGTCCAGCAGAACATGGAAAGGGCCTGCTCGGTCGGCACCATGATCTTCATCAGCGCGCGGCGGAGCAGCGGTCGCTCGATGATCGGTGCACCGAACGCGACGCGATTCCGCGCGACCTGCATAGCTTCGTTCAGGCAACGCCGCATCATGGAGGCAGCTCGGACGCCGTGCGAGAGGCGCGACAGGTTGACCTGGTCGAGCATCTGCTTCAGGCCCTTGTCGACCTCGCCGACGAGGTAGGCGACCGCGCCTTCGAACACGATCTCGCCGCTCGCCATGGAGCGGGTGCCCATCTTGTCCTTCAGCCGCACGATCCGGTAGCTGTTGCGGCTGCCGTCGTCGAGCCGGCGCGGCATGGCGAACAGTGCGAGGCCGCGGGTTCCGGCCGGTGCACCCTCCGGCCGCGCGAGCAACAGCGCCACATCGGCATCGGCATGGCTGCAGAACCACTTGTCGCCCCAGAGCCTCCAGTGGTCCCCCTCGCGCACCGCCTTCAGCTCCACGTTGCCGACGTCTGACCCGCCGGACTTCTCGGTCATGAACTGCGTGCCCTTGAGCAGCGTGTCCATGTCCTGGCTGGTCATCCGATCGAAGAAGCGGCGCTTCACGGCATCGTCGCCATACTTGCCGATCAGGTAGGTCGAAGTGTCGCTGACGCTGATCGGGCACATCAGCCCGAACTCGCCCTGAACGAACAGGTACTGGAAGGCGTATTTCACCAGTGGGGAGACCGGCTCGGGCCAGCCGAGCACGCCGCCGCGATGGCTCATCGCGTGCAGGCCGAGATCGCCATAGGCGATCTTCTCCATCTCGCGGTACGCGGGGTGGTACTCGATCCAGTCCTCGTCGCGGCCGAACCTGTCTCGGGCGTGCAGAACCGGCTGGTGTTTATCGGCGGTCTGGGCGAGCTCGTCGAGACGGCCGCCGGCGAGCTCACCCAACCGCTCGAAATGCGGAACGAAGTGGTTGAGCTCCTCCGGCTTCAAATAGAGGGACAGCAGATCGCGGAACGCGGGGTCGATCTGCCAGAAGTTCATGCCCCGGCAATCGGGCGCGATCCAGTCGGATCCGGTCCTCGCGGACGCGGGGGCGCGGTCCTGTTCGACGACACGAAGGCTGCTCGGCTTGCTCGGGCTCATGATCGTTCTCCGCAGTCCAGGAAGTCGTAGGAAAACTGGACGCAGAACCGCTGCAGCTCAAACGATTAATCCGCTATGGTCGGGTGAGAAAAAGGCAATCGTATCCGATGACTTCGAAGATTCTCCCGCCGCTCAACGCCGTTCGCGCCTTCGAGTGCGCCGGCCGGCATTTGAGCTTTCTTCGCGCAGCCGAGGAGCTCGGCGTCACGCCCGGCGCTGTGAGCCGGCAGATAAAGACGCTTGAGGAAAACCTCGGCATCGTGCTGTTCGAGCGTGGCCATCGGAGCATCGCCCTAACCCGACAGGGCGCGGACTATCACCGCGAGATTCGCGAGGCCCTGGAGCGCATCGCCGCCGCGAGCGAAGTCGCACGCGGCGCCGGGCGCCGAGCGACCGTTTCGATCTGCTCGCATCCCACCCTGGCAATCCGGTGGCTCGTGCCGCTCTGGGGCCGCTTCTACGACCGTCATCCCGAGATCGATCTGCAACTGACGACCTCCCTAGCGAGCGTAGACTTCGATCGGGAGCCGTTCGACGCCTGCGTTCGGGTCGGCAACGGCCGCTGGCCCGGTTGTCGAAGCATGAAGTTGACCGAGGTCGACCTGTTCCCCGTCTGCAGCCCCGCAATCGCTCGCCAATTGCGAGCGCCCGTCGACCTGAAGAAGGTGACGCTTCTGCACTCGGCCCCGCGGCCGGCGGATTGGCGACGATGGCTGGACCACATCGGGGAGAGCGAGGTCGATGCGGACCGCGGCCCCGTCTTCGAAAGCCTCAACCTCGCGTTTCAGGCGGCGATCGAGGGTGCCGGCGTGGCGATGGCGATCGGGGCGCTCGTGGCCGACGACCTCTCCTCGGGACGGCTCGTCGCTCCTTTCGGACAAGTCAGGCGGTCCGGCAGCCCGTTCTGGCTCGTCTGGCCGGAACGGAACGAGCGGAACCCGCGCCTTCGCGCCTTCATCAACTGGCTCGCGGCGGAAATCGAGACGCAGCAGGATCGTGGGGACGGAGCGTGATTGCCTCCGCAGGCACGGATCAGAGGATCAGGCTCTTCTCCCGCTGAACGTCCGCCGCCATGCGCGTCATGCCGCCGTCCCTCAGGACCCGACGGAGTCTCGGAAATTCGACGGTCTCTTCCTGCCGGGCATGGTCCTCGATGATCATTCGAAGCCGGCGGACACGACCTCGCCACGCGGGATCGTCTTTGCGCATCCGCTCCAGGGCATACATGTGAATCTTGATGTCGCCATGGTCGTCGTAGAGCTGCTTCGCTTCTTCCTCGACCTCGGCCTCGTCGTGAAGAAGCGGATACACGACATCCTCTTCCGCCATTGCATGTGCGGCGAGGCCACGCTTCAGGCGAAGTAGCAAAGCCGTACGGCGCACGGGCTCGTCGGGGCCGCTCTCCTCCATCGAGCGCAGGAGCCGCACGAAGTGCCGATGGTCGGCCGTCAGATCGTCGAACGGGTCGCGCATCGCGCCGGCGAGCTGCGCGATCACCGGAGGGAGAACGCGCACGGCGAATGCGCCTGCGAGCGCTCCCGCAAGAAAGGCAAGAACGTTGCCGCTTGGCGTTGCTTCTCTCGGTTCGATCATGAGGGCGCCTCCTTGATTGCAGGCGTAACCCCGGAGACCGCGCTACGTTCCAACTGCCCCGGCTACCTGGATTGCGCCGATCGTCGGGAGCATGTCGAGGGCATCAAGCGCGTGCCGCCTCGAATGACGTTGCCCCGCCACCGCGGGGCCGCTACACGTGGCGGACTCACCACGCTTCGGGATCTGCTCTTGGCGACAACGACGAGAAGACGGCGGGCGGTATCGAGGCCGACGCTCGCGATCGAGGCGGCCGCCGACGGAGTCGTCTGCGGCATCGACGAAGTAGGCGTGTCGCCGCTCGCCGGGCCCGTCGTCGCCGCGGCGGTGGTCCTGCCGAAGTCGAGCCGCCGCCCCCGGAGCCTGGCGGGGCTAACCGATTCCAAGCAGTTGAGTGCCGGGGAGCGGGAGCGGCTGGCGACAGCGGTTCGCAAGATCGCAGCCGTGGGGATCGGTGCGGCGAGCGCCGCCGAGATCGACCGGCTGAACATCTACCATGCCACCATGCTGGCAATGCGGCGGGCCTTTGCGCGTCTGCCCGAACAGCCGGATCTGGCTCTGGTCGACGGCACGCGGGCGCCCGATTTCCCTTGCGCGGTGCAGAAGATCGTCAAGGGCGACACCAAGTCCCTGTCCATTGCCGCCGCATCGGTGATTGCGAAGGTGACGCGGGACCGCCTGATGCATCGGCTGCATTCCCGCTATCCCCGCTATGGCTGGCAGTCCAACGTCGGTTACGGCACGGACGAGCACTACCTGGGCCTGTTGCGGCACGGGCCGACCATCCACCATCGGCGCAGCTTCTCGCCGGTGACACGGTTGTTCAAGGGGGTGGATGACCACAGCGAAGCTTCGCCGGCGGGGCCGGACCTGGTCGAGCGCGCCGCCGGTCTCGGTGTGCTCCGGCTGCGGGAGGACCTTTACGCGGTGTTCGACGACCGGCAGCGCCACATCGGCGTTCTGAAGGCGTTCCGCGGCCAATGGCGCATCAGGGCGCTGGCATACGACGAGCAGGAGAATCTGCTGCTCGGCGAAGGCCCGCTCGCACCCTGGCACGAGCAGCCGCTTCCCCGACCGGATGAAACGATCCTCGCCAGCTTGCTACGAGCTTCCTGAGCCCCCTGCATTTTTCCGAGCGAGGAACCGGTGCGCCCCACCGAGAGTTCATAGGCCAGGATCGGCGGAGGTGCCGATCAGGTGCAGGACGATCTCCCGGCGATGCGGATACGCACGATGCTCGAAAAGGTAGATGCCCTGCCAGGTGCCGAGCAGCAGACTGCCGTCAGCGACCGGGATCGAGAGGTGCGTTTGGGTAAGCGCCGCCCGAATGTGTGCAGGCATATCGTCGGGGCCTTCGGTGCGATGGCGGTAGCGGGCATCGCCCGCCGGAGCCAGCCGCCGAAAGAAGTCCAGAAGATCGGCGAACACATCGGGGTCCGCATCCTCCTGGATCAGCAGCGACGCGGACGTGTGCCGCAGAAAGATCGTCAGAAGACCCGTTCGTATCGGTTGCCGACGCACCCACTCCTCGACGGTTCGGGTGATGTCGTGCAGCCCCTCCGCCGTGGGCTCGAGCTTCAGCCGTTCCTGTACCTGCCGCATTTTGTGCATCTGTTACCCGCCAACCGCTTCAGCAGCAACGGACACAAGCATATCCGATGACCGAAAATACCAGAGCGAACCGCGTACGGGATGTGATGACACCGACGGACCAGGCCGCTCATCCGGACCATCCAGTCTCCGAGGCGGTCGAGCGGATGCACACGAGCGGCATGCAGATCCTGCCGGTGGTGGATGGTGACGAGGTCGTGGGTCTGCTCCGCATGCGCGACATCGAGACGGATCCCGATGCCGAGCACCCAGCTGCGGCCGTCCGCGACGCCATGTTCGCCGAGATCCTTTACTGCTTCGCCGAGAACCCGATCGAGGAGGCGATCGCGCTGATGGAGAAGACCGGCTACGACGAATATCTCGTAGTCGACGCGGAGAGGCGCCTGATCGGGCATGTCACCCTTTCAGCGCTGAGGGAAGGCCGGCCACACGAAGCGAAGCGCGCCGAGATAGGTGACGGTGAAGTGGAGGCGCACAAGAGTGCCGGCGGAGGCCGCAAGCAGGGGGGTCAACCGCACGAACTTGGCGGCTTCTCCGTCCGCCCCGTAGTCAGGAACTGAGCGCTCGAAGATCGCTCGGCGTCGGGGCCACATCGGCTTGCCCCGTCGGCGCCAAAAGTACATCCTCCCAGCTGAAGTTTTAGCAGTAGGGCGAGCGCTGCTCCGCCGTCCGACAGCAATTCAGGTGGGAGGCTCAAGACATGCGACTGACAGGACTGGCGGTGGCAGCCGCCGCATTGCTGGGCGTTTCCGGCCCGGCCATGGCCGGGGCCACGCTCGATGCCGTCAAGGAGCGCGGTGCCGTCAGATGCGGCGTGAACAGCGGCCTGGCCGGCTTCTCGATCGCCGACAGCCAGGGACGGTGGACGGGGCTCGACGTAGACGTCTGCAGAGCGATCGCTGCGGCTGTCGTCGAAGACGCCGAGAAGGTTGAATGGGTGCCCTTGTCGGCACAGCAGCGCTTTACAGCTCTGCAGTCGGGCGAAGTCGACGTGCTGTCGAGAAACACGACCTGGACGTTGACGCGCGACGCCTCGCTCGGCCTCCATTTCACGGTGATCACGTTCTACGACGGCCAGGGCTTCATGGTCCCGGCAAACCTGGGCGTCGACAGTGCGAAAGATCTGTCCGGTGCCGAGGTGTGCGTGCAGTCCGGCACGACGACCGAGCTCAACCTCGCCGACTACTTCCGTGCGAACGGCATGGAATTCAAACCGGTCGTGTTCGAATCCTTCGAGGAATCAAAGACCGCCTTCTTCAACGGGCGCTGCCAGGTCTACACCACCGACAGGTCGGGGCTGGCGTCGCTCCGCGCCTCGGACGCACCCAATCCGAAGGACTATGTGATCCTCCCGGAGGCTATCTCTAAGGAGCCGCTCGGCCCCGCGGTGCGCCGCGGTGACGACGAATGGTTCTCGATCGTGAAATGGGTGATCTATGCCACGATCGAGGCGGAAGAGTACGGCGTCACGCAGGCGAACGTCGACGAATTGAAGGCCAACAGCGAGAACCCCGTCGTGCAACGTCTGCTCGGCGTCTCGGGTGAAATGGGCAAGCTTCTCGGCCTCGACAACGAATGGGCCTACCGGGTGATCAAGCAGGTGGGTAACTACGGCGAGATCTACGATCGCAACGTGGGTCCCGATACGCCCATCGGGCTGGATCGTGGCATGAACGACCTCTGGACCCGCGGAGGCCTGATGTACGCGATGCCGATCCGTTGACGGATGCAGCCGCCGCCGACAAGGCGGCGGCTCTGCTTTCGGAATCGGTCGTGTCGTAAGTCACAAGATGCGCAGCGACGGGCCTTCCCGTGGCGGATTCGTCCAACCGGCAGCGGTGCAGCCCCCGCGACGCGTGCCTCTATGGCGCAATCCGACTGCTCGGGCAGTGGCCTTTCAGGCAGTCGCCATCGCCGTGCTCCTGGTGCTGGCGGTCTATCTCGTCTCGACCACCATCGCGAACCTCGAGCAACGGGGCATTCGCTCCGGTTTCGACTTTCTCGAGAACGAGGCTGGATTTCGGATCGGCGAGACGCTGATCCCCTACAGCCCCTCCGATAGTTATGCCCGGGCCTTTCTCGTCGGCCTGCTCAACACGATCCACGTCTCCGCGCTCGGCATCGTCCTCGCCACAATCATCGGCATCCTCGTCGGAATCGCCCGTCTCTCCCGCAACTGGCTGATCGCGAGGCTCGCTTCAGCTTTCGTCGAGACGGTCCGCAACATCCCGCTGCTCCTCCAGCTGTTCTTCTGGTACGCGGCGATCACCGGTCTGCTCCCCGCGGTACGGGATGCGGTGGCGGTGCTGCCGGGGATCTATCTGTCGAAAAGCGGCCTGATGTTTCCGGTGGTGAAACTCGGAAACGCCTTTCCCTTCGTCGCAATCGCCTTGCTGCTCGGGATCGTCGCTGCCTTCGCATTCCGAACGTGGGCGAAGCGACGGCAGGATCGCACGGGCGAGCGGACGCCGGTCCTGCTCGTCGGCACGGGGTTGATCGTCGGCTTCCCGATCGTCGCCTGGCTCGTCAGCGGCGCGCCGTTGGAGCTCGATGTGCCGGAGAAAGGCCGCTTCACCTACAGCGGCGGCAGCAGCGTCACGCCGGAGTTCCTCGCCCTGCTCCTGGGGCTGACCATCTACACGTCCGGCTTCATTGCCGAGATCGTCAGGAGCGGCATTCTGGCAGTGCCCTGGGGCCAGACCGAAGCTGCCCGCGCACTGGGCCTCCGTCAGGGCCGGATCCTGCGGCTGGTGGTTCTGCCGCAAGCGTTGCGCGTGATCGTACCACCGCTCACGAGCCAGTATCTCAATCTTACCAAGAACAGCTCGCTCGCGGTCGCGATCGGCTATCCGGATCTGGTTTCGGTGGCGAACACCAGCCTCAACCAGACCGGTCAGGCGATCGAGTGCATCAGCATCATGATGGCGATCTATCTGACACTCAGCCTTTCCACATCGGCGTTCATGAACTGGTACAACCGCCGCGTAGCGTTAGTGGAGCGGTAGCGCCATGTCCGACCGCGCCTACGTTGCCGAACGCATTCTCCCGGACGAGGAGCCGCCGGCCGCATCGATCGGTTTCGTGGGTTGGTTGCGGGCGAACCTTTTCGACGGGTTCTGGAATTCGATGCTCACCGTCGCGGCCGCCCTGATCCTGATCCGGTTCGTCCCGCCCCTCGTCGACTGGCTGTTCCTCGATGCGGTCTGGGGCGACGCGCCGCCGGACGCTTGCCGGGAAGCCGCCGGCGCCTGCTGGGCCGTGATCTGGGAAAAGCACCGACTGATTCTTTTCGGCCGGTATCCATATCAGGAACACTGGCGCCCCGTCCTGGGCATGGCGATTCTGATCACGCTGGTCGGGTTCAGCTGCAACCGCGCTAACTGGCGAGCCTGGCTCGTCGGCGCCTGGGCACTCGGACTCGCAGCGTTCTTCGCACTCATGTGGGGCGGCTTCTTCGGCCTCACCTTCGTGCCGAACGTGTTGTGGGGGGGCCTGCCGCTGACCCTCCTTCTGGCGATCATCGGCATCGTCGTGGCCTTTCCGGTCTCGATGCTGCTCGCCCTCGGGCGGCGCTCGCACATGCCGGTGATCCGCGCGATCTGCGTCTGCTACATCGAGCTGATCCGCGGCGTTCCTCTGATCAGCCTCCTCTTCATGGCGTCCTTCATGCTGCCGCTGTTCATGCCGACCGGCGTCAACATCGACGCCATGCTGCGTGCCCAGATCGCCATCATCATGTTCAGCTCGGCCTACCTCGCCGAAGTGATCCGCGGCGGCCTGCAGGCAATCCCGCGCGGCCAGTTCGAGGCGGCGGAGGCAATCGGCCTCGGCTATTGGAAGATGCAGCGTCTCGTGATCCTGCCGCAGGCGATCCGACTCGTCATCCCCCCGATCGTCAACACCTTCATCGGCCTCTTCAAGGACACCTCGCTCGTTGCGATCGTCAGCCTGACCGACCTGCTGCTCGCCACCCGACAGGCGGTCTCGGATCCTTTATGGCGTGCTTATTTCGTCGAGGGCTACATCTTCATCGCCATCATCTATTTCTGCTTCTGCTACTTCATGTCCAAGTACAGCCAGTATCTGGAACGACAGTTCTATACCGGCCAGACGCGAAACTAGGACGGACCTGCACATGGCCGAAGCCGCTGTCGACTCCCGCACCGATCCGGGCTCTCGGGACGACCCGATCATCCAGATGATCGGCGTCCATAAATGGTATGGGCAGTTTCACGTGCTGAAGCAGATCGACTTCAGTGTCGATCGCGGCGAGCGGATCGTCATCTGCGGACCTTCCGGCTCGGGCAAGTCGACCCTGATCCGCTGCATAAACCGCCTGGAGGAGCATCAGCGCGGACGAATAATCGTCGATGGCATCGAGCTCACCAACGACATCCGGAACATTGAGCTGGTGCGCCGTGAAGTCGGGATGGTCTTTCAGCACTTCAATCTTTTCCCACATCTCACGGTCCTGGAGAACTGCACGCTTGGTCCCATCTGGGTGCGCGGTCAGCCGCGCAATGAGGCGGAGGCCACGGCGATGCAGTATCTCGAGCGGGTGCGAATTCCCGAGCAGGCGAGCAAGTATCCGGGTCAACTCTCGGGCGGGCAGCAACAGCGTGTCGCGATCGCACGCGCGCTCTGCATGAATCCCAAGGTGATGCTGTTCGACGAGCCGACGTCGGCGCTCGATCCGGAGATGATCAAAGAAGTGCTCGACGTGATGATCGAACTGGCGGAAACGGGCATGACCATGGTCTGCGTGACGCACGAGATGGGCTTCGCCCGCACCGTCGCCGACCGAGTCCTGTTCATGGACCGTGGTCAGATCGTCGAGCAGAACGTCCCCGAGGAGTTCTTTGCCAACCCGCAGTCGGAGCGCACCAAGGTCTTCCTGAGCCAGGTGCTGGCCCACTGAGGGCGCTCAGTTCACTGCGGTCAGACGGGTCGCGGCGGGCTGTGAAGAGAACGCGGTCGAAGCCTTGAACCCGAAGCTGGCGAAGCCGTTCGGATCGAGCTCGTCATTGTAGGATTTCGGGGTCACGACATAGCGGCCATTGCCGATCTTGCGGAAGTCCGCGTTCCACATCTCGACGATCTCGGCATCCAGCGCGAATTCGAGGCGCCACGGCCGCAGGCGGCGGTCGGAGCCGTTCACCACCACGACCTCAGCAGTGAACCCACTCTCCCACGAACTCTGCAGCTTGAAAGCCAGCGTGTGCTCGACCGCCTCTCCCGCAGTGCCGCGCGCGATAGTGGCCGCGGAGGGCGCCGGGTGTGACGGTGTCGTCGTGCGCTTCGGTTTCGCGGACGGAGCCGGTTTCGCCACCGGCCGTGATGGCGGCTCCGGTGGTGCGGGCGACGGATCGGATGGCGTAGGGGTAGAGGATGTCGACGCGGTCGCCTGTCTCGCCTCGAGCTCCACTGCCGTCGGCTGCAACGGCTGATCGCCGGGCGGACCAGCGATGGTGAACTTCGCCTGCCCGCCGGCTGCGATTTCGCGGGTCCACGGATCGGGCCGGAACCGGTACCGGTTCTCGCCAGTACGGGTCATCTCCGCTCCCCAGGCACGCTCGATCGTCCGGCCGCTCGAAAACTCGAGGCTCCAGTCGGTAATCGGCCGGTCTGCCGGATTGCGAATGATCACCTCGGCACGGTAGCCGTCCGCCCGCTCCTGCGTGACCCGCACGTCGATCTCCGCGGCTCTCGCCGCCGCTCCGACCGTCGCAATCAGAACAGCGAAGACCGCAACACGAAATATCGAGGCGATCATCGCCGACCCCTCAGGCGCACGCTAGGCCGTGGGCAGCACATAGTCGGCAAAGTCCTCGCGAAGCTTCGTCTTCAGCAGCTTGCCGGTCGCCGTGTGCGGCAGCTCGTCGACGAACACGACATCGTCCGGCATCCACCATCTGGCGACCTTGTCCTGCAGGTACGTCAGGATCTCGGCCTTGTCGAGCTTGCTATCCTTACGCCGGACGATGAGCAGCAACGGCCGCTCGTCCCACTTCGGATGTTTCACGCCGATCACCGCGGCTTCCGCGACCCCCGGGTGCCCGACCGCCAGATTCTCGAGATCGATCGAGCTGATCCATTCACCGCCGGACTTGATCACATCCTTGCTCCGGTCGGTGATGCGCATATAGCCGTTGGCATCAAGGGTCGCGACATCGCCGGTCGAGAACCAACCGTCCTCGTCGAAGGCCGATGACCCCGCGCCGCCGAGATAGGATTTCGCCACCCACAGGCCGCGCACACGCAAGTCACCGAACGCCTTGCCGTCGCGGGGCAATTCCCGACCCTCGTCGTCCGTGATCTTCATCTCGACGCCGAAGATCGGCCGCCCCTGGTTCTCGCAGAGGTCGTAGTACTCCTTCTTCGAAAGGTTGGCGTGGCGGAGCAGCGGCGTGTTCATGGTGCCGAGCGGCGACATCTCGGTCATGCCCCAGGCGTGGCGCACGTTGACGCCATACTTTTCGCCGAAGGTCTCCATCATCGCCCGCGGGCAGGCCGATCCGCCGATCACGACGCTCTTCATCGAGTCGACGCGGTTACCGGTCTCGTTCAGCCAGGACAGCAGCATGAGCCAGACCGTCGGCACCGCGGCGCTGAACGTGACGCCCTCGCTTTCGATCAATTCGTGCAGGCTGGCGGGGTCTAGCTGCGGCCCCGGCAGCACCTGCTTCGCCCCTGTCATCGTCGTGACGTAGGGCATGCCCCATGCGTTCGCGTGGAACATCGGTACCACCGGCATCACGACATCGCGTGCCGAAAGGTTCAGGGAGTCCGGCAGCGCCGCCCCGAACGTGTGCAGCACGTTGCTTCGGTGGCTGTAGAGAACGCCCTTGGGGTTGCCCGTAGTGCCGGAGGTATAGCAGAGCGACGAGGCCGTGTTCTCGTCGAGCAAGGGCCAGTCGAAATCGTCCCGCTGCTCGTCCAATAGCGATTCATAGCAAATCAGCCGCGGCAGGACGTCGCTCTTCGGCATGTGCGCTTCGTCTGTGAGGACGACGACGCCGCGCACTTCCCTGATCTCGTCGGCGAGTTGCTCGACGAGCGGCACGAGCGTTGCATCCACGAAGAGATACACGTCGCGGGCGTGGTTGATGATGTAGGTAAGTTGGTCGTGAAAGAGCCGCGGGTTGATTGTATGGCAGACCGCCCCCATGCCCGACACGGCGAAATAAACCTCGTAGTGACGGTGCGTGTTCCAGGCGAGGGTGCCGATCCGGTCGCCCTGCTGAACGCCGAGCCCCTTCAGCGCGTTGGCAAGGCGCCGCGCCCGACTGTGTGCCTCGGCATAGGTGTAGCGGTGGATCGGGCCTTCGACGGTTCGCGTCACGATCTCTGTGTCGCCGTGATATTGCGCCGCATGCTTGATCAGGGACGAGATCAGCAAGGGCATATCCATCATCAGGCCGTGCATCGGCGTTCGCCTCCAGTCTGCGTTTTCGTTCGGCCGCGCGTCACGTTCTCAGCCAGCCTCAGACTGCAGAATGGTCAATGGCGCGCCCGGCTGCAAGCGGCCCACAGCCCCCGTCCGATCCCGATTCCGGGGCGCGCGAGACGGCTTGGATAACGCTCCTTTAACCAAATTCAGGCACTTGTCCTGCCGAGAGACCGGACGGAGGAGACACGGCGCGATGAGACTCACAACACTGTTGGCGGGGGCCGCCCTCGCCGTGTCCGTGGCGCTCTCCTCGGGGGCAGACGCGAAGAACATCCTTCGATGGGCGAGCCAAGGGGACGCCCTGACACTCGACCCGATGAGTCAGAACGAAGCTCCGACCAACGCCATGAACCTCGAGATCATGGAGCCGCTCACCAAGAAGAACAAAGATCTCAAAACCGAGCCGGCCCTGGCGGTGAGCTGGGAGATGGTCGAGCCGACGGTGTGGCGTTTCAAGCTGCGCGAAGGCGTCCGGTTCCATGAGGGACAGCCGTTCACCGCCGACGACGTCCTCTTCAGCATCGAGCGGGCACAGGCGAAGACTTCCGGCTTTCGGGAACAGGTCGACAAGATCCGCGAGGTGAGAAAAGTCGACGACTACACCGTCGATCTCGTGACCGAGCAGCCAAATCCGATCCTGCCGGACCAGCTCGTGACGATCATGATGATGTCGAGATCCTGGGCCGAGGAGCACGGGGTCGTCGAGCCGCAGGACTTCTCGCACAAGGAGGAGACCTATGCGGTGCGGCACGCCAACGGCACCGGTCCGTTCAAGTTGAAGCTGCGCGAGCCCGACATCCGCACCATCCTGGTGAAGAACGAAGACTGGTGGGGCCTCGAACAGTGGGCGCACAACGTCGACGAGATCGTCTACACGCCAATCGCCAATCAGGCGACCCGCGTCGCCGCCCTCCTCTCCGGTGAGCTCGATTTCCTGCTGGATCCGCCGGTGCAGGACATTGGACGCATCCGCAATGCGCCCGGCATCGACGTGCAGCAGGTGAACCAGATCCGCACGATCTTCTTCGGCCTGGACCAGGGGGTGGCGGAGCTGCGGTCCTCGAACATCAAGGGGAAGAACCCGTTCGCGGACAAGCGCGTCCGGCAGGCGCTCTATCAGGCGATCGACATCGACGCGATCCACCAGAAGGTCATGCGCGGCGCGTCGGTGCCGGCCGGCATCATCACTGCCCCCGGCGTGCATGGGCACACGGCGGAGCTCGACGAACGCCTTCCCCACGATCCCGAGGCGGCAAAGCTGCTGCTGGCCGAAGCGGGGTATCCCGACGGCTTCGAGGTGAAGCTCGACTGCCCGAACGACCGCTATGTCAACGACGAGGCTATTTGCCAGGCCGTGGTTGGGATGCTGAGTCGGATCGGAGTGAAAGTGAATCTCGATGCGCAGTCGAAGAGCCTGCACTTCCCCAAGATCCAGAACCGGACGAGCGACTTCTACATGTTCGGCTGGGGAGTGCCGACGCTCGACTCGCATTTCGTCTTCGACTTCCTCTACGCTAGCGACGGAACGTGGAACGCGGTCGGGTACGCCAATCCGAAAGTGGACGGGCTGATCGCAGCGATCGAAACGCAACCCGACCTAGAGCTTCGCGACCGGATGATCGCCGAGACGTGGCAGATCGTGAAAGACGAGATCGCCTATCTGCCCCTGCATCATCAGGTGATCACCTGGGCCGTCCGGGAAAATCTGGAGCTTCCGATCATCGCGAACGATTCGCCGCAATTCCGCTACGCCCGTTTCAAGTGAACGGACTGGGCGCGCTGGCAGGCCGCGACCAGGATGCTCGGCATGATCGGCAGGCAATGCGCGCCGAAGCCTCTCGGCTCCGCCGCTGCATCGTGGAGACATGGGACCGCCACCGATGATCGCCTACGCCATCCAGCGACTTCTCCAGGCCATGGCGGTGGTCCTGATCGTCGCCCTGCTCTCCTTCCTGCTGTTCAACTATGTGGGCGATCCCATGAACAACATGCTCGGGCAGGAGGCGAGTCGTGCCGACCGTGACGCGTTGAGGCATGCGCTCGGGCTCGACGACCCGATCATCGTCCAGTTCGCCCGTTACGTCGGCGGTGCGCTTCGGGGTGACTTCGGCATCTCTCTCCGCCTGCAACGGCCCGTCTCGGCGCTGATCGCCGAGCGGATGCCGGCGACGCTCGAACTCGTGTCGGCCTCGGCCGTGCTGGCGATCGTTTTCGGCCTGGGTCTCGGCGTTTATACCGGAATCCGGCGCGACAGCTGGGTGAGCCGGGCGATCCTCGCTCTGTCGCTCGCGGGGGTGTCCTTGCCCACGTTCGTGATCGGCATTCTCCTCATCTACGTATTCTCGGTCAGCCTCGGCTGGCTGCCGTCCTACGGCCGTGGGGAGACGGTGGATATCGGCGGCTGGCGCACCGGG
>JAJUGE010000055.1 GCA_029268305.1 Alphaproteobacteria bacterium | reverse complement strand
GCCGGCGGCAAGCGATTCGGAATGAAATCGGCTGACGAGAAGCTTCGAAGTGCCCACGCGGTGAAAGCTCATGAGTGGCCCGCGGGGCGCATTGCTGCGATTGCGCGCCCGAACGTCGGAGGTGAGGCGCCACAGCGAATCAGGGTCGACGCCGCAGTCGACCGGCTCGCTCAGCAAGCCGATTTCTCCATCCGCCGCTTCCGCTTCGAAATGCTCGTACTGGCCGGGGCCTGAGGTGTTCAGGTCGAGCAGAAGCACGTTCTGCTGCGAGTGCAGAACTGCCACCTTGGCGAATTCGCGGGCGATGGTGGACGTGCCTTCGCCGGGGTTGGCGGAAACGAACTGCACGAAGCGGCCCGTCCCGTCCGCCATTGGCGGGTTCAGGATGCCGTAAAGGCGCACCATCTCGTCGAAAAGCGATACCATCGTACTGCCTTGCAGATCTCTCGCCTCTTGTGCGGCGATAGAGTTAACAGGTAACTGCCACTTTAACGAGCAGGAGCGCCGAGGCGTAACGTCGCGGCGTCTCGTCTGCTCGCTGCGTCATGCTGCGAATTGCTCACGGTTCGGGCCGCAGGCGACGGAACAATCCTGCCGGCCTGGGGGCGGGTGCGGCGCCGGAGAGACGCCCTCGCTCGGCCGCGCGCCCCTGTCCGGCAGGCTCTCTGTGGGGAACGGAAACGAGCACGGGCAAGCCGAGCGCACGCTCGACGCCCTCGGGCGTCACCATCGTCGCACGGCTGAATTCCCTCGCCAGACCGACCAGCAAGGCCGCGAACAGCCCGAAGAAGATCCCGCCGAGGATGATCAACGGCTGCAGATTTCGCCCCTCCGTCGGCGGCGTCGCGCGCTCGATGATGCGGATGTTGGCCGATTGCC
Organism: Alphaproteobacteria bacterium; assembly: GCA_029268305.1. Taxonomy (GTDB): domain Bacteria; phylum Pseudomonadota; class Alphaproteobacteria; order JAJUGE01; family JAJUGE01; genus JAJUGE01. The sequence continues at coordinate 24,457 of JAJUGE010000055.1, read as the reverse complement.
GGTTGTCGAGATCGTCCAGGATGCGCGCTTCCTCGGCCTTGTCGGCGTACGCCTGGTACTGCTGCTGCAGGATCTGCTGCTGCAGCGTCAGCGTGCGATATTCCTGTCCCAGTCGCTCCAGCTCCGCCTGGCGCCCTGAGATGGCGTCGATCTGCTGCACCAGGGATTCCCGGCGCGCACGAAGCGACTCGCGCTCCGCCTCCAGCTTGATCGCCTCGGTTTGCAACTCCTCGAACACGGGATTGGAACCGACACGCTGCGTCTCGCCGCGGCGGGCCTGCTCGCGATCGAGGAAGCTCCGGGCCTGGGCGATCTGCTGATCGACGTCGGCGACGAAACGGCTGGTGGGGGCATATTTCGTCAGGAGCTCGCTGCGGCGCAACTCGAGCTCGAGCAGCCGTGCCCGCGCGCTGTCGAGCGCCTGCGGTGCCGCCGACTCGGAATAGAGCGGCACCGAGCGTGGGACGTCTCGCATGCTCGCGCGTAGGTTCGCGAGCTGGGCTTCGGACTGATCCAGGCGGCTGCTCGTCTCGAGCAGGCTGGATTCCAGATCGCCCCGCTGACGGAGAAGCTGTGCCTGTTGCTGTTCGAGGTCGGTGATCCCGTGTACAGCCTTGAATGCCTCCAGGGCCGAGCGCGCATCGGCGAGGCGGGTCGCGAATTCGTCCCGCTGCGAGAGCAGGAACTCCGAGCCATGCTGGCTGTAGACCTCGCGGCGGTGCTCGAGGAAGAATCGGAGCAGGAGGTTGAGAGCTTCGGCCGCGACCTCGGGGTCCTTGTGCGTGTACGTCACGCGGAGCACGTTCGAGTCCTTGACCGGCTCGATCGTCATGGCTTTTTCGAACCGCTCGATCGCGCTGTTCATTCGGGCGCGTTGCGCCTCCGGGGTGGCGGCCGCTTCTCCTGCGACTTCGGGGTAAATCCTGGCGAGGCCGATCGTCTCAATCACGCGCTCTTTGAGCCCGGCGCTGGAGAGAATCTCGATTTCCGACTTCACGATCTGGGGCTGGCCGAGCGCGATCCCGGCGCCGGCTTCACCGATCTCGGGCCGAAAGACGTATTCGCGGCTGAGCATCACGAGGAGACGCGAGTTCGCCGTGTATTTCACCGACGGGATGAACGACACCACCGTCGCCAGCAGCACCACCGCCAGGAAGGTCAGCAGCAGAACCTTCCAGTCACGGAACAGCAGCGTGAGGAAGTCCCGCAGGCTGTAGCGGCTGTTGATCGAGAGGCCGACGTCGGCCTGCTGCACCGACGAGGAGCCCGCCGCAGCGCCCGGTTGATCGGTTAGTCGAGGCAGGTTCCGTGTCGTCATGTCGGCGGGCGGCTTCCCGGTATACAGGTGATGCGAACGATGAGTTTGCCAGCTTCGGCTTAACAATGCGTTTGCAGCAGCACGCCGCCATCGCTTCCAAGTTCAGAGTATATTATCTATCTCGCGCAATAATCAGGGGAATTTCGCCGCGCCGAATGTGGGGGGGTATGTACAGAGTCTGGATAGCGTTCGCCGTTTTCCTCGTGGCCGCCTGCGCGGGCGACCGGCCGGTGCAGACGTCGGGCCTCGAGTTCGAGCCCTGGAGCGCGGAGTCGGAGGAATACCGCCTGCGCCCCGGAGACGAAATCGAGCTCCGGCTGACATACAACCCCGAGCTGAACGACCGGTTCGTGATCGCGCCGGACGGGACGATCTCGCTGCCGCTGGTCGGCTTCGTCCAGGTTTCAGGAGCCACGCCCCGTCAGGTGCAGGCCTATCTGACGCAGCTCTATGCGAAGGAGCTGCGGCGTCCCGAGGTGACGGTCATCCCGCGGGTGTTCGCGCCCCGACGCATCTATGTCGGCGGCGAGGTGGAGACGCCCGGGGTTTACGACATGGCGGGAGACACCGGTGTGCTGCAGGCGATCGTCGCCGCCGGCGGCTTTCGCACCACGGCCGCCGACGAACGAGTCGTTCTGATCCGCCGGACCCCCAGAAACACGCCGATGATGCGCCTCGTCGACGTCCGCTCGATTTACGAGGAAGGTAACCTCGCGGAGGATGTCCCGCTGAAGGGGCTCGACATCGTCTATGTACCGCGAACCGGCATTGCCGAGGCGGGCGTGTTCGTCGAGCAGTACATTCGCAATCTGCTGCCGTTCTATCCGAGCGTCGGCTATGCCCTCAACTGATCCGGATCTGCCGACAGGGATTCGGCGCAGGGCGCTTGGGGGCGCAGGCGACGGTCCCGTTCATATCCTGCAAACGCTTCGGCGCTATTTCGACGGGAATCGGAGGCTGCATTCTTCGGATGAGGGGGCGGTTATCTGGGGGCGATTGGGGGCATGATTCGGGAATGATCGACAGCTTCGGGTTTACGAGGCGCAAGCTTCTCTCGTGGGGCGCCGTCATTGCGTTGTTGCCGGGAGCAGCCGGTGTCGCGGCCGGCGCCATGCGCGATTGGGCGCCGGACGATCTCGCGGCGCACATGCGGGATCTCCTTCGGGAGATATTCGGCGATCGGGCCGCGGCCAAGGCGCTCGGCGAAGCCTACCTCCGCCGTTACCCGATCCCGCCGGACCCCGCGGACGTCATGCGAGATCTCTTCGAAGACCATTTCCCCCGTGATGCCTCGGCACTTGCCCGCCTCGTCTCCGAACGCAGGGTGCGGGATTTCGGCGAGGGCAGGACGATCGTCCTCGACGGCTGGATTCTCGCTCGCTCCGAGGCGCAGCTCTGCGCTTTGACCGTACTCCTCTGAGGCCTCGATGATCATCGATTTCCGGACGCTCGACGACGGCGCGAGTCTCGACGCCGATCTCTGCATCATCGGCGCCGGTGCGGCGGGAATTTCGCTCGCGCACGAGTTCATCGGTACGAGCGTGTCCGTCTGTATTCTCGAAAGCGGCGGCATGGAACTCGACGGCGACATCCAGGCGCTCTACGAGGGAGAGACGGCCGGTATGCCGTACTTCGACCTCGCCACGTGCCGATTGCGCTTCCTCGGCGGGTCGACCAACCACTGGGCCGGCTGGTGCCGTCCGCTCGACGAGACCGACTTCGAGGACCGGCCATGGGTGTCGCTGAGCGGCTGGCCGATCCGGCGTGCCGATCTCGAGGCGTATTACCAACGGGCATTGCCGATCTTCGAGATCGGCCCGCTGGACTTCGACGCCCACGCATGGGAGGGAATCGAAGCCACCCGTCCGGCATTCGACGAGGCGAAGCTGCGGTCGATATTCTGGCAGTTCAGCCCGCCGCCGGTGCACTTCGGCGAGAAGTATCGCGAAGATCTGGAGGCGGCCTCCAATATCCGGCTCGTGCTCCACGCCAGCGTTGTCGATATCGAGATGGACACCGGCGGTGGCGAGGTGACGGCTGTCGGCGTGCGCAGCCTCGACGGCAGGAACGGCCGGGTCCGCGCGAAGGCGTTCGTGCTCGCGTGCGGCGGCATCGAGAATGCGCGCATCCTGCTTGCCGCCAACTCGGTCGAGCCGGCCGGAATCGGCAACCGTCACGGCATCGTCGGCCGCTATTTCATGGAGCATCCGAACGTCCACAGCGGCGTCATCGTCACCCGGGATCCACAGCCGCTGATGGAGAATCTCGTCCTCCATTTCCGGGATAGCGTTCCGTTTCAGCCGGGTTTCGCGCCCAGCGTGGACGTCCAACGGGAGCTCGGCATCCTCAATGCCAGCATTCGGTTCGCCTACGAGCCGGATACCGAATCCGGAACCTATGCCTTCCAGGAGTTGTGGCACGGCCTCAAGGACGGGCGGCCTGTTCGCGGGTTGGGCGAGAAGATCTGGCAGGTGCTGAGCGACATCGACGACGTGTCGCGGAACGTCTATCGGAAGGTGGTGGAGGGGAAGAACTTCACCACCAGGCCCAGATACATGTTCGTCGCCTGCGAATCGGAGCAGATGCCCAACCCGGACAGCCGCATCATGCTGATTCCCGAGAAGGACGCGCTCGGGATGAACAAGGTTCGGCTCGACTGGCGCCTTAGCGAACTGGATCGGCGGACCGTGGAAGTCGTCACGCGGCTCTTCGCCGAGGAGCTCGGGCGAACCGACCTCGCCCGCTTCAGGCTCGAGGACTGGCTGCAGAAGGATAGCGGCTGGGGGGACGACCTCCAGGGCTCTAATCATCACATGGGCACCACGCGTATGGCCGACGATCCCCGCCACGGCGTGGTCGACCGCGACTGCCGCGTCCACGGTGTCTCGAACCTGTTCGTCGCCGGCAGCTCGGTCTTCCCGACCGGAGGGTTCGCCACGCCGACTTTCACGATCGTCGCCCTCGCACTCCGGCTCGCGGATCACCTGAAGACGCGGTACGGGTGAGCCGTGCAGGTCGAACTCGTCGAGACGTTCGAGGGACTGGTCGAGCTGGCACCGGCGTGGTCGGAGCTTCTCCAACATGCCCAGGGCGGGCTGGACGTCTTCAGGTCACCGGAGTGGGTGCTGCCGTGGTGGCGGCATATCGGCGGCGACAGCCGGATCCACTGTCTCGTGGTCCGGGAGGAGGGGAGGCTGGCCGGCCTCGCCCCTCTCGCGGTGGCGCGAGAGGGCGGCGCCGCGGTTCTCCGTTTCATGGGAGATCCTCTCAACGACTATAACGGGTTCGTCCTCCGCCGAGGCTGCGAGGCGCCGGCGGCGCGGGCGATTTTCCGCCATCTCGCGGGCAATGCGGCGGCCTGGGATCGGATCGAATTCGATTGCATCCTTCAGCCGGAGGTGGCGGTCGGGATTGCGGATGCCGCCGGCGCGGGCGGTTTGACGAGTGTGCCGCTGACCCCGCCGCCGACGGTGCTCCTGCCGCTGCCGCGGGAGTGGGACACCTACCGGACCGGCCCCGTCACCGGCAGGCGCACACTGGAGCGCAAAGAGCGAAAGCTGCGGCGGGAGGCGGAAACCGAGTTCCGCGTCTGCCGGGATCCCGTCTCGGCAGCCGCGGTCGTGCCGGAGCTGGAGCGATTGCGCCTCGCCAACTGGCGCGCATTCGGGTTCGCGGCGTCACGCGACGCGCTCCTCTTCGGCGAGAGCTTCTCGGCTTTCCTGAAAGAGGCGTCGCCGCTCCTCGCGGAGGCGGGCCGGCTCCGGGTGGGTGTCATAGAGGGGCGGGACGGTGTGCTGGCCGCCGGGCTCTATCTCGCCGGCGACGGCGTGTTGATGAAATACATGCAGGGCTGGGATCATACGGATCCCGCGTCCAGCGTCGGGCTCATCCTCGACTGGCTGATGATTCGGCACGCGATCGAGGACGGACTGGAGTGGTTCGACTTCGGGCGCGGCGACGAAGCGTACAAGTTTCGCCTCGGCGGACGGGCGCACGACCTCGTCGGCTACCAGCTCTTCCCCACCAGTCTGCGCGGGCGCCTGGGCTGGACGCGTGCCGCGGCTCTGCATTCCGCGCGTCTGCTGAAGCGGCGGCTCGCCCGATCCGCACCGGACCCGGTATCCCGGTCGGCGCCCGATGCGGCCTGAGCGTCCCGCGCCGACCGCCCTCGTCTCAGCGGGCGGGCTCCGTCACCATCGGTCGCAGCGGCCGTCGCAGCGCCACCGGAAGGCCGCTCAGCTTGATCTTGAGCGACACGGGCGAATCGTCTGCGCCCATCGGAAAGCGCGGCAGCGCGTGCGGTGTCCGAGAATGGGCGGCGAAGAGAGCCCCTTGACGGGTGGTGGTCGCCGAGACCAAGCCGGCGCGCGCCGCGAGTTCGATTTCGCGAACGCCGGTGGTCGTCGCGTCCCCGTACGGGAAGGCGAAATGGCGCACCGGCCGGCCGATCTCCTCTTCCAGCCGTTCCTTGCTGCGGCGAATCTCGGCGTAGGCATCGTCGACGGAAAGCGTGGCGAGCGGCGGGTGGTTCGAAGTATGCGCGCCGATCTCGACCAGGCCGGATCCGGCCAGTTCTCTCACCATGTCCCAGGTCATCGCTGCCGCCTCCGCGATGGCGGGGAAGTCGATGTCGTAGCGCTCGCTCATCGAAGCGAGAGCGGTTGCCCGGGACGCTGCCGATGCCGTGAGCAACGCGTGGCGCAGGCCGGCGAAGGCGCTCTCCTTCTCCGCAAGCGTCCGCGCCGGGATCGTGCGCTCTCCCTCGCCAAATCGCAGCGCGACCCGATCGTGCCGCGCGATCACCGCATCCAGCCCGTACCACCACATGGGTGCGGTCCGATCGATGAAGCCGGGCGTGACGTAAATCGTCACCGGAATCTCGCGCTCGCAGACGATCGGCCAGAGTTGGTCGTAATTGTCGCGGTAGCCGTCGTCGAAGGTGAGGCTGACGAACGGACGAGAGCCATGGGGAGCGGCGAGGCGGGCGAGCGCTTCGTCGAGCGGGACGATCTCGATGCCCTCCTCGTGGAGCGCGTCGATCATGGCGGCGAACGCCTCGGGCGTGACATCGCCGCGGCTGCTCGCCCCGAACGGGGAGAGGGCGCATCCGGACTGGATGCGGTGGAACATCAGGATGCTGCCGAGCCCGCCATAGCCGCGCTTGACCAACCTGTGGGCGCCGGCCGCGACGATCAGGTCCTTGAGCTTGCTTTTCATCGAGTGGATGCCGCCCCCTGCGGGTCTCCAGTGTACACCGGCTCATGCAGCTTCGCGCAATCGCGCGCCGCCCCAAGCGCCGCCCCGGGCCTCGGCCCATGCTAGGACGCCATATATTCGGTTATCTGCCCGTAAACGCGGTGCAGGGCATCGTGTCCTTCGGCATCATAGCGGTCTTCACGCGCCTGCTGTTGCCATCCGAATATGGCCGCTACGCGATTGCCATGGCCGGCGTGCAGCTGGCGCTGGGCGCGTGCTTCTACTGGCTTCACGCCAGCATGGGGCGGTTCTACGAAAGCTCGGCGCGCGACGGGAGGCTGCAGCATTATTTGGCCTCGGGCCTGTTCGGTTTCGCCGCCACGGCCTCTGCCATCGGGTTCCTCTCGGGACTGGCCCTGCTGCTCTTCGCCCGCGAGAGCGAGTTCTTCCACGTCGGCCTGGCGGGCGTGTCGGCGCTGATCGCCCGCGCGCTGCTGATGATGGGGCTGGAAGTGGCACGCGCCTCCCGCGACGTCGCCCGCTATTCCCTGCTCGAGAGCGGCCAGGCGGTGCTCGGCCTCGCACTCGGGGTCGTTCTGGTGCTGGCTACCGACTTGCGCGGTGCGGCGCCCTTGTGGGGCATCACCATCGCCAACGGCATCTTCGTCCTGATCGACTTGCCGCGGCTGCTCCGCAAGATGGGGCGCTTCACGCCCAGCGCGGAGGAGCTGAAGCGATTCGCCCGCTACGGCCTGCCCCTGTCGGCGAGCATCCTGCTCGAGATCGTCCTGTCCAGCTCCGACCGGTTTCTGGTCGGATACTTTCTGGGCGACGCGGCTGTCGGGGTCTACGCGGTCGGCTATTCGCTGGCGGATCGCACGCTCGCGATCCTGTTCTCCTGGGTGACGATGGCGGCGGTGCCGCTGACCTTCGCCGCGCTCGAGCGGGACGGGCCGGAGGCGGCGCGGGCGCTCTGCCGCCGGAACGCAGAGAGCCTGTTGTTCATCGGCTTGCCGGCGACGGCCGGTCTCGCGCTTGTCGCCGATCCTCTCGCAGCCGTGATGGCCGGGGTGGAGTTTCGCGCCGCCGCGGCGGCGATCATTCCCTGGATCGCGCTGGCCGGACTGCTCCACGGGGTGACGCTCCACTATCTGCACCACTCCTTCCTGTTCGCGCAACGCACCGACCTGCTCGTCTGGATCATGGCGGTACCCGCGATCCTCAACGTGATCTTGAACGTCATCCTGATTCCCGTGCTGGGCCTGAACGGCGCCGTCGTCGGCACAGTCGCCGCCTATGCGGTGGCGCTGGTCCTCTCCGGCATATTCGGACACAGGTTGTTCGCGCTTCCGATCCCGGGTCGTGCCATGGCCGGGGGGCTGGCGGCGACGGCGGTGATGGCGGTCGCCGTCTGGGCCGTCCCGGACATCGGCGGCGTCCCCGGGCTGTTCGCCAAGGCGATAGTCGGGGCAGCCGTCTACGCAGCGGCAGCGCTGGTGCTCGATCTCGCCGGCTGCCGTTCGCGGCTCCGCGGCATCGTCTGGGTGCAGCCGCAATGAGCGACGGGCGCGAAGAGATGGTGTTCTACATGCCGCACCTGCCGGTCGGCGGTGCCGAGCGTATGCTGGTGCGGCTCGCCGACGGGCTCTCGCGGCGCGGGCATGCAGTCCGAATTCTCCTGGACAGGATGGAGGGGGACATGCTCGCCGCGGTACCGGGATCGGTCGCTGTGGAAGCGCTCGACGCTGCCCGTAGCGCCGCCGCGATACCGCGTCTCGCTGGCTGGCTGCGGCAAAACCAGCCGCCGATCCTGCTATCGGCGCTCAGCCACCAGAACATCGTCGCGATCCTCGCCCGCTGGCTCGCACGCGCGCCGACACGGATCGTCGTCTCGGAGCACACGATCCTCTCCCGCCAGACCACCGAGACCGACGCCTGGCAGCACAAGCTGATGCCGTTCCTCGCCCGGCGGCTTTATCCGCTGGCCGATGCCAGGGTGGCGGTGTCCGAAGCCGCACTGCAGGACCTCGCGAAGATCACCGGGCTGCCGCGCCGTCGCTTCGACCTCATCCACAATCCCGTCATCCCCGACGAGATCGTCGCGAAGCCGGTGCCGCCCGCGCCGAGAGAGCGATGGTTCGACGATGGCGGCCCCCCGGTCATCGTCGCTGCCGGGCGGTTGGTGCCGCTCAAGGATTTTCCTGTCCTGCTGCGCGCGTTCGCCCTGCTCACAGCGGAACGGCAGGTGCGGCTGATCATTCTGGGGGAAGGCCCCGAGCGGCAGGAACTGGAGAGGCTGCGCGATAGGCTCGGCCTCGCCGAGGCCGTCCGGCTGCCGGGAGTGGTGACCGAGACTCTGCCGTATTTCGCCGGGGCGGCCGCCGTGGCCATGACCTCGCGCTACGAGGGCTTCGGCATGGTCCTGGTCGAAGCGATGGCTTGCGGAACGCCGGTCGTCAGCACCGCGTGCCCCGGCGGGCCCGCGGAGATCCTGGACGGCGGGCGCTTCGGCCCGCTGGTACCCGTCGGCGATGCCGAGGCGCTCGCCCGGGCGTTGGCGAGCGTGCTCGACGCGCCGCCGCCTGCGGATCTGCTGCGGTCACGCGCCTCGGATTTCGTCACGAGTCGATCCGTGGACGGGTATGAGGCGCTGTTCGAGAGGCTGCTGCGAGGCTGAGTCGCGCCGCGCCGGGTCAGGCGTGCGAGGCGGACGTCTCCTCGGCCCGATCGCCTTCGAGCGACAGGCTGCGGTAGGCGGCCAGAAGCTTCGCCTCCTCGTGTTCCCAGGTGAGCGCCTCCACCAGCCGTCGCCGGCCAGTCTGGCCCATGCGCGCACGGCGCTCCGGATCGTCGAGAAGCTCGAGGATCTTCCGCGCGAGGTCGATCGGGTCGTTCGGACGAGCGTAGAGAGAGGCGTCCTGTGCGGTGAACCGCCCTTCGGTAAGGTCGAACTGGACGATCGGCTTCGCCAGTGCCATGTACTCCATGATTTTGTTCATCGTGGACTTGTCGTTCATGGCGTTGAATTCGTCCGAGTTCACGCAGACATCGGCCGTGTTCAGAATCTCGAGCAGATCCTGATCCGGCACTCGCCCCGCGAACGTGACGTACTCGCCGACGCCCAACTCGCGGGCCTGCGCCTTGAGCGACTCCAGTTCGGGGCCGCTGCCGACGAGGCCGAAGTGGATGTCCTCGCGCCCCATGTCATGGACGAGGTGCCGCGCCGCTTCGAGCAGGTAATGCAGCCCTTCCTGGCGTCCCATGACGCCTACATAGCCGACCAGGAAACGACGCCCCATGCGCCGCGCTTCCACGGGCGGCATGATGCGCATCCGCTCCAGCTTCGGCCCGGAACGGACGACGAAGACGCGGTCAGGATCCATACCGCCGCGCTCGATCGCGATGCGGCGGTAGGACTCGTTCGTCGCGATCGAGACGTCGGCGAGGCGGAACGTCAGCCGCTCAAGGAGCACGACGAGGCGGTAGAGCAGTCCGCGGCGGCCAAACTTCGCTTCGAAAAGCTCCGGATTCAGGTCGTGATGATCGAAGATGAAGCGCGTGCCGAACAGGAGCTTGAAGACTCCGGCGACCAGGAAAATGGTGTCCGGCGGATTGCATGCGTGAACGACGTCGAAGCGTGAGCGAAGCCAGATCCGCCACGCCAGCACCGTTTGCCAGAAGAAGGCGGCCCCGTATTCGGCCGCGTATCCGAGTGCGCCGCGCGCCTCCAGCGGCAGCGGGTGGCGGTGGATCCGGATGCCGTCGATCTCTTCGAAGCGCTGCTCGTATCCGGGCGCCGTCGGGCAGATGATCGAGACGTCGAAGCCGTTCGCGCGCAGAGTCGTCGCTTCGTGCCACACCCGCCGGTCGAATGGGACTGGAAGGTTCTCGACGATCATCAGCACGTGCGGGCGGGAAGCGGCCGACGTTTGCAGAGCCGAGCGCTGCGATGAGCGGTCCGTCAGACACTCGCCGCGCCGAAGAGCCTTCGTCGTCATCCAATCGCTCATGCTTGCCGCAATCCCGCCCGAGAACCCCGGGTGTTCGAGCCCTGCACACTGCCCGGTTTCGGTTAAGGCCGTCTGAAGGGCATCGGTAAGCAAACACCACCCTGGCGACGCCGCCCGACCAGTTGCGGAAAACGTCGCACGCATGCGTACCCGCTCGACCCCCGTGCCGCAAGCGCCGGTCGTCAGGCGAGCGCGAACCGGCGCTGGAAAAGCTCGAGGTTCAGGAGCGTCCAGATCAGCTTCTCGTGGTTCTGCCGTCCCATCATGTGCTCCTCGAGGAATCCGGTGAGGGTGGGCCGATCGAAGAGGTCACGCGTGGCCGAATCGCTCCCCAGTAAATGATCGTGCACATAGTCCCGCATCGGCCCCCGGAACCATTCGTTGACGGGGACCCGGAACCCGACCTTCGGCCGTGCGAGGATCTCGCTCGGCAGGATGCCGGTCATCGCCCGGCGGAGCACGGCCTTCTGCGTGCAGCCCTTCAGTCTCGCCGAATCGGGGAAGGTGGAGATCAGGGCAGCGAGTCCGGTGTCCATGAACGGCATCCGCACCTCGATCGAGGCCGCCATGCTCATCCGGTCGCCGCGTTCGAGGAGATTGTCGGGCAGCCAGGAGGTCTGGTCGAAGTAGAGCGCGCGGCGGAGAGGCGACTGTCCGTTCGCGGCGCTGAACGGGCGCGAATCGGGCTCGCGTCGGTACGGGAGCCCGGCCGCGAGCCGGTCTCTTTCGGTGAACGAGAGTGCTCCGAACCAGCGCGGCAACCGTTCCCGGCGATCGCGAAGACCGATGTTCGCCACCAGGGTCTTCAGTCGGCGGAACCGATAGGGAAGGGCACGGACCAGTGGCTCGAGGACGTGGCGGTGCGCCGTTGCCGGCACGATCGACTGATAGGCGGCCGCGAGCGGCTCGAACCGGTGCTTGGGATAGCCCGCCAGAATCTCGTCGGCTCCCTCGCCGGTGAGGACCATCTTCACCGACTTCGCAGCTTCGCGCGAGATCAGGTAGATCGGTATGTCGGAGGGCTCGGCCACCGGGGCGTCGCGAAAGCCGATCAGGGCCGGCAGGTGCTCCATCAACCCCGAGGCCGACACCTCGAACGGGTGGTGATTGGTGCCGAAGGCGCGCGCGACCCGCTCGGCGTGGCGAAGCTCGCTGTACTCCGCTTCGGCGAACCCGACCGAGAAGGTGTTGATAGGGGAGCCGCTGTGCCGGCTCATCAGCGCCACCACCGCAGACGAATCGAGACCGCCCGAGAGGAACGCCCCGAACGGCACGTCGCTGATCATCCGTGCCGCGACGGCGTCTTCGAGCGCTTCGAGAAAGGCCGGCAGCGGATCGGCGTCTCGGGGGAAGGACGGCCGGACGCTGCCGTCCGGCGGGTCGTAGAATCGGGATACGGAGAGCGTTCCCCGCCTCCAGATGCCGATGCTTCCCGGTGGCAGCTTGCAGACGCCCTCGAACAGCGTGAACGGCCCCGGAACGTATCGGTAGACGAGGTAATCGAGCACTGAATCCCGGTCGAGTGCAGGACGGTGGTTCGATGCGGCGAGGATCGCTTTGATCTCGGAAGCAAAGAGCAATGCGCCCTCGGTTTCGAACAGGTAGAGCGGCTTCTTCCCGAAGCCGTCCCGGGCGAGAACCAGTTCCTCGCGCCGCGCGTCCCAGATCGCGAAGGCGAACATGCCGCGCAGGCGTTTGACGCAGTCCGGTCCCCAAAGCCGATAGGCCTCCAACAGCACCTCGGTGTCGGAGTTCGTGCGGAAGCTTCCGCCCGCCTGCCGGAGCTCCTCGCGCAAGGAGCAGAAATTGTAGATCTCGCCGTTGAACACGATCGAGGTAAGGCCATCGCCCGTGTGCATCGGCTGCTGGCCGGCGGCGAGGTCGATGATCGCGAGGCGGCGGTGGCCGAGGCCGACCCGGTACGCGCCATTCCGGCTATCGGCGATGAATGCGCCTTCGCCGTCCGGCCCCCGATGTGCCAGCGCGGCTGTCATCGCATGCAGGGCGGCCGCGTCGGGGCTCGAGTCCGTCCGCGCCACCCAGCCGGCTATGCCGCACATCGCATCATCCCACCCCTGACTGTAGCCGCTTTCGGATGAAACGCCTTGTATCACAGCGTTTTAAAAAAATGCTAAACAGCCGCGGGGATACGGGAGACGCCCGACGCAGGCCCGGCATCGCCGGCGGCACCGCCCGATCGGCGTCGGTCCGTAACGGAGCGAGGGGGGAGGACCGCCGATACCTGTCCTTAACTATCGACTGCCACACTTTGCCGAGGCCGAGACGACGGTCGGGGCGGCGAGCTGCCGATGGCGGCGCTGCGCTCGAACGTCCGTCGGAGCCGCCCGGCGGGCCATCGTGGCGAACCCCTATCTCTTGCAGATGAGTGATTGATGTCGGTGCTTCTCAGAACCAGTCCTGATCCGGAAGAGAGTCGAACTCGGGCAAATCTGAAAGCCGAGGCAGAGGCTCCGCAGACGGAAGGGGTGGTCAGTCGCCTTCCCGCCGACCGGAGCGCCATCCCCCAGGCGAGCCGACCGCTCGACGTCGTCGTCTGCGGTCTCGGCTATGTGGGCGCGACGATGGCGGCCTGCCTTCTCGGCCAGGGGCATCGCATCGTCGGCATCGACATGAATCCCGAGAAGACGGCGGCGCTGGCACGGGGGGAATCACCGATCGTGGAGCCTGGCGTCGATCACCTTCTTGCCGTCGGTCATGCCGAGGGGCGGCTTTCGGGCAGCGACGACATCGGCGAGTGCGTCACGAAGGCCGATATTGTTCTCGTCTGCGTCGGCACGCCCAGCCGGCCCGACGGTTCGCTGGACCTGTCGCAGGTCGTGAAGGTCTGTCACGACCTCGCAGACGCGATCCGGTGCCGTCCCGACGGTGCTCAGCCGATCCTCTGCGTCTTCCGCAGCACGATGCTGCCGGGCTCGATGGAAGAGACCGTCATCCCTACCCTGGCGCGGGCAGTGGGAGAGGCGCCGGGAAGTCGCTACGAAGTTGCGTACAACCCGGAGTTCCTGCGCGAATCCACGGCGGTCGCCGACTATTTCTCGCCGCCGAAGATCGTCGTCGGCGAGCGGCAGCCTGGCGCGTCGCAGCGGCTCCTCGGCCTCTATGACGGTATCGAGGCGGCCTGGAGCGAAGTGCCGCTGGCGGTCGCGGAAATGGTCAAGTACGTCGACAACAGCTTCCACGCGTTGAAGGTGGCCTTCGCCAACGAAGTCGGCCGCATCGCGACGTGCCTCGCAATCGACCCGCAGGCGGTGATGGACATCTTCGTGTCCGACACCAAGCTCAATATCTCTCCTTATTATCTGAAGCCGGGCGGTCCGTTCGGGGGCTCTTGCCTGCCCAAGGATGTCCGGGCGCTCAACGCTTTCCTGCGCGAGCGTGCACTCACGGCTCCGGTGCTCGAGAACATCCTCGCGAGCAATGCCGTGCACAAGGAGTTCCTGGCCGAGCGGGTACGGTCGGCGGCGCCGGAGGCGCGGCGCGTGCTCCTGCTCGGGCTGTCGTTCAAGAGCAAGACCGACGACCTGCGCGAAAGCCCGCTCGTCGACCTCGCCGGGCGTCTGGTCGCGGCCGGTTACGAGCTCGAGATCTACGATCCGGACCTGAGACGGGAAAAGCTTCTCGGCGCCAACCGAGAGTTCGCGCTCCAGCACCTGCCAGACCTGTCACAACTGCTCATCTCCGATGTCTCGGAAGCGGCCCTGCGCGTGGACGTCGCCGTCGTCGGCAAACCGATGCCGCAGGCGCTGGCGGTGTTGCCGCCGGAGCTCCCGGTCGTGAACGTGCATCTGCTCTGAGGGGCGGCGGTTCGCCGCGTATCAGGCCTTCCCGGCCGCACGTCGGCGGCGCTCGACCGTCACCGGGTCGCCGTCGTCCCAGGGAAAGACGATCCACGTGTCCTGACTGACGAGGGTGACGAAGGTGTCGACCTCGGGACGCCCCGCCGGCTTCGCGTAGACGGTGGCGATGTGCGCGCGCGGCAGCATAGAGCGCGCGAGGCGCGCGGTGATGCCGGTGTCGACCAGATCGTCGACGACGAGGAGGCCTGCGCCGTCGCCTTCGAGCGGCTTGAGTACTCGGGGCTCGCCGGGGGTGTCGTCGTCGCGATAGGTGACGATGCAGATCGTCTCGACGAGGCGGATGTCGAGCTCGCGCGCAATGATCGCCGCCGGTACGAGCCCTCCGCGAGCGATGCCGACGACGCCGCGGAAGGGCCCCATCTCCGCGAGCCGCCAGGCGAGGGCGCGCGTATCGCGGTGCAGCTCCGCCCAGTTTACGGGAAAAGTCTTCCGCGAATGCGTGGGCAAGGGCCGCACTCCGCTCGTCGGGGCGAGCCCCGGTCTATCGTACGTAAATGCGAACCTCTCCGGCCGAGGTTCCGCCGCCCTCCGTGCTTCGGTGCAATCGGCTCGCAGGCAGGCCCATCTCGGTCATGCTGTTCGCCACCCGATCGGCATAGCGCCGACTGCGGCTGGCCGCACCCGCGTCCGGGGCGACGGCGACCACCTCAAAGCTCGCGTTCGGCCGCCGCTCCAGCGCCTCGCTCAGGGCTTCGTAGAGCGGCTGCTCGTACTGCACATTCGGGTCGTCGAACCGGATGATCACGAGAGGTCGGTCCTGTTCGGCACGCGCATAGTCGCGCGTCGGCGCAGGTCGCGCCTCGGCCGTGCGCGCAGCGCTGGCGTAGGAGTAGCCGGGGGCGCTGCCGCCGTACAGCTCGCCGTCCTTCACCGCACTGGCGAGCTGTTGCAGCTCGAGCCGTTCCGCCTGGATATAGTTTCGCTGGCGGACGACGTCCTGGTTGATCTCGGTCAGCAGCCGGTCGATCAGAACGACGGTCCGGTTGACGTCGTCCTCGAGGATCGCGAGCTGGTGGTGGTCCTCCTCGACGGCTCCCGACATCGAGTAGGCCGCCTGCGTCGCCTGGAGCAGATAGGAGGCCAATGCGGCGTCGTTGGTAACGCGATTGGCGAGCGTGTTCATCGCCGCGATGTCGTTCTCGAGCCGGTTCAGCTCGGCCTGCGCCTGGCTCCACTGGCGCTCCATTTCCGGGTTTCCGGGCGTGGTGCCGATCTGAAGCCGGGCGCTCATCCCGGCGATCGTGTTGTGATAGGCCTGCGCGTCGCGCACCGTGGCCGCGCGGATCGACTGCAGGCGCCCGTTCAACTGGCTGATGGTCTGCTGAAGCGTGGCCAGATCGTCCCGCAACTGCACGACCTTCTTGCCGACGAACGTGCCGGTGGGGGAGCCCGGCGTCACGGGAACGGGCTCGAAGTCGGTCGTGCCGAGCTGCGGCATTCCGGCGGGGGTGGGCGGCACATAGGCGTTGCGCGCCGTGACCATCGACGGGGTCCCGCCCGCGGAGCTCCAGCCCGATGTGGATGTGTCGGTCGAGCAACCGGCTGATACCGCCAGAGCGGCCGCGTTGGCGGGCGCTGTTGTGAATGATTTCATTCCGGTTCCGACCCGTAGTTCCCCCGGCCCATCAGCATGGCCGGGATTAAACGCCAAAAACGCGCATCTTACAACGCTTTGCCCGGCACAAGCTGTCTCTTGCCGGGTTGCCGGAAAGTTAAAAATTGCGGTATTGCATGGCGGCGACGATTTCGCTAGCTTCCGGCCTCCCGAGGCGCCCACGGGCGCCTCGCTCGCCTTGACCGGCACCGCGCGCCCGTAGCTCAATCGGATAGAGCGTCTGACTACGGATCAGAAGGTTGGGAGTTCGAGTCTTCCCGGGCGCGCCATTTCCTGAAACAAGATCGGCCAGTTCGTCCGAGCCGGCGGTCCTAGGCCGAGAGCACGCGAGCGGCTATCGCGCGGGCGTGCCGCCGCTGTGCTGTGAAACGTCGATCGGCGCCGACAGAACCGCACGCGTGCCCGGCTGATTGTCGCCGAACTCCAGCGTCCCTCCGAGTTGACGCACAAGCGCATCGATCATGCGCGAGCCGAAGCCGACGCGGACGGAATCGCGTCCCTGACCATGATCCGCCACCGTCAGGCGGAAGTTGTTGCCGTGCTCGGCGAGAGCCACGTGGAGGGGGCCGGGGCCACCGGCATAGGCGTATTTGTTGGCGTTGATGAAGAGCTCGGTCAGGATCAGCCCCATGCTGATGGCCCTGTCGTTCGGAAGCAGAACCGGCTCCAGATCGCGCGTGATCTGTGCACGCCACGCGTCGTCGATCGACGACAGGAGATCGTTCAGCAGTTCATCGACATATCGCGCTCCGTCGACCGTACGGACCTGATCCGATCCATAGAGCCGTCGGTGCACCAGGGAGACTGCGGAAATCCGCCGGCGCGCCTCTTCGAGCGCGACGCGCGTCGCATCGTCTGCGGATGCCCGGGCCTGCATGGAGAGGAAGCTGGATACCAGCGCGAGGCTGTTCTGCACGCGGTGGTTCACTTCGCCGAGCAGAAATTCGCGCTGCTTCAACAGCCGTTCCTTCTCCTCGACGAGATCGAGCAGCTCCTTGTTCAGTTCACGAATCCGCCGCGTCTGCCACACGTTCTGGATGGCGACGGCCAGGCGCTCGGCGGCCTCGACCTCCGGCACGCTCCAGCGCTGCGCCTTGCCGCGCACGGTCTCGCTCCAGGCGTCGAAGCTCGCCCGAGGCGTCAGCACGCCGCCGGCGCCGATCGTCGCGGCCTTGTGCGGGTTGCCGGCCCAGTTGACGATTTCCACGGCTTCGGCACGGAACCAGAGCACCATCCACGGTTCGGATGCCGACAGGGTCATGGCCAGCATACCGGCGTTCAATGGACTCACGGCTTCGGGCGGTGCGCCCGACGCCGACAGCTCGTTGGTTGCGAGCACCGGGCTGGTGTCGCTATTCCCGACCCAGTTCACCAGCATGCGGATCTCGTCGCGCGTCGGACATCTACCGGCCGTGACCACTTCGTCGCCGCGCACGACCGCGACGCCGTCCGCAGCGAGCATGTCCCGCACTTCCCCGAGGTGTTTCGAAAGCGCGCTGTCAAGGGAACCTTCCCGCAGGAGCAGCTCGATGATCCGGTCCTCGAAGGTCCTCAGGCGGACCCGCTCCCGATAAGCATCCGTGTCGTTGCGCGACTTGATCTGGCGTGCGAGCGCGGCCGCGAGCGCGCGGCCGCCGATTCGTACGTCGAGCGTCAGCCCGCGAGGCTCGGAATTGTGGCAAGCGACGAGGCCCCACAGAATGCCTTCCTTGACGATGGAGAAGGACGCGGAGGCGGCGACCTCCATGTTCCGGAGATACTGTATGTGGATCGGCGACACGCTGCGGAGGCTGGAGTCGCTCATGTCGAGTGGATCGTGAGCCGGTCGCGCCGGCCGCAGGGGCGCAGGCCGATAGCGAACATCGGGGATGACGCGGACCAGATTGCGCACGTAGAGGTCTCGCGCCTGCGCCGGAATGTCGCTCGCCGGAAAGTGATGGTTCATGTACGAGTGCTGGCCGGGCGCGGCATCCTCGGCGACCACTTTGCCGGCATCGTCGTCGAGAAAGCGATAGACCATCACGCGGTCGAAGCCGGTCAGCCGTCGGAATTCGCGGGCGGCAGCCGCCATCAGATCCGCCATGTCGCGGGCCTTCTCGAACTTCTGGGCCGCTTCCTCGAGCATCGGCAACAGCGTGGCCATCTGCTCTGCCGGAGCGGCCGGCTCGAGCTCGATCAGAGTTTCGTGTGGGCCCGGCAAGCTGCGAACGTCGAACGCCTCCCCGGCGCGGGGCGGCGCGAAGTTTCGAAGCGATGCGGGGTCGGGCGTGAGAAGTGCGGAAGCCGCATCGCGGCCCAGCAGGTTCTGCAGGGGCGCACCTTGCCAGTCGGCCGTGCCCAATCGGTCCTCCACGTCACCTGCGGCGTGGGTCACTGTCCCCGTGCCGCTGTCTACTACGAGAAGCAGGCCGTGCGGCTGAATGGATCCGGGGATGTGGATGGGCTCCCGATCGCAGGCGCTCAGGTCCAGGTCTGGCGAATTCATCGCGGCTCTCCGCACAGGATGCGTTCGGCATGGACGAACCCGCGAATCGCGCCGCGGCACATGCTCTCCAGGCAAGTGGGCCCGCGCGAGCCCTCCCGCTCGAGGACCGCGAGCAACGACCGCCACATCGATCCGCTGGCGGCACCATAGGGGTCCAGAAAGGAAAGCTCCGGATCCGCGACGCCCCGTGCCCGGAGCTCGCGCAGGATCAGCCGGCCGCCGAGGGTCGAGCCTTCCACCACATAGAGGGAGCCCAGGGCCTCGCATCGATCCGCCGGTTCCGGAAAGACGGACGAAGTCTCGGCTGTAATGGATGGCGGCCGCAGCGACTGCCAGACGCGACTGCGCTGCAGGAAATCCAACCCCTCCACGCTAGCGAGCATCTCCGCCAACGCCGCGCGAGCGGAAGAATAGAGCGCTGCGTAACGGCCGATCGTCGCCGGCCTGCGCGAAGCATCCGAGAGCTCGGCGACGGCGTCGAATCGATGCTCGAGACGTCGGTGCAACGCGCCCGTCACCTGACGCAGGGCGGTCAATACGGGCATCGTTCCTTTACGGCCTTCCAATCCCATAGCGGCTCCTCGAGTGCCGTGCAGGCTGCCACATGTCTCGCCGAAGGGAGGATGCAGGTCTGGTTGCGGAGGAGCCCCGGTTATCGCCGACGTGCAACCGGGGCGCAAGACCGTCGACCACAATGCGCGTTAAGCGACAGACCATTTCAGGAGCGGTAGGGGCGAGAGGCCGCCCGCGCGTCTACCTAGGCTTGGGGGGGCTTCAAGCAGACAGGACAGCCTCTCGCACCCCACAGACCGCGACCCGCCGCAGTTATTCCATCCAGCTTGTTTCCATACGACCCCGCGTCGCCGGGAACCGGGATCGTGGGCCTGGATCGAGCGCTCGTGTGCGGATCGTCACAGCGCCATCGGCAGCGATTCGGTATCAGTCGGTCTGGTGGTTGTCTCGTGGGGAGGCAGGACGATGTCGTGGACAACGGAAGAAAAGGCGTTGCTCGGTCTGCTGCTGCGGCGGCAGACGCTACGCCAAACGGCTGCCGAATTGAGGATGACCGAATCGGAGATCCGAGTGCTGGTAAAGCGCTTCCTGGCTAAGCTGTCCGCCTCGGTCGAAGCGTAGATGCTCGGTTCATCCGTGTCCGGTTCGCCGGTGGGCGGTCCAACCCCGCGATGACGAAGACTCGAGGTGGAACTCCTCGACCGCTTCGAACATCAGCTCGATGACGCATCCGCCGCTGCCGGTTTTGCAACGAGAGCAGGCGTCGCTGATGATGTCGTGAAAATCGTCAGAGATCTTACCCGCCAGACCGCACGGAACACCGCCCAAGACAGCCCTACGCACCGGCATGGCATTCCCCTCTGATCGCGGTCTCTATATTTAGTAATACTCATCCTGAGACGAAGTTCAACTATCCCGTCACGGCGACCGTCGCCCTGCATGCAGCCAGCTGCTCCTGGGTTCTGGTCGTCCCCACTACCGTTACAGTTCGCCGTGGGCTGACCGTCAATGTCATTGCGGATCGTCCTGCGATGGCGTTCACTCGCAGGCGAACGCCGGACAACAGGCGGGCCGGCTAATCCAGGGGCGGAGGAAACATGGCAAAGGCACCAGCATCTGCATCTCGGGACAAGGTGCGGGACGTTGTCCCCAAGCTGATCGACATGACGGAAAAGGTCGTCTACGGCGACGTCTGGGAGCGGGAAGGTCTGTCGAAGCGCGACCGCAGCCTGATCACCGTCGCCGCGCTCGTCGCCATGGGCCGTGAGCGGCAGATGCCCGGCCACATGCAACGCGCCCTCGACAATGGCGTCACGCGCGAGGAGCTGTCGGAGCTGATCACCCACCTCGCCCTATATTCCGGCTGGCCGACCGCGATGACGGCGGCGCAGATCGCCAAGGAGGTGTTCGAGCAGCAGGACTGATCGTCCGCCGCGCAAAAGAGCGAAGAAGGGAGAGAACGCATGAAGGTGGGTTTCATCGGGCTCGGCACCATGGGCATGAGCATGGCCGCCAACCTGCAGAAGGCGGGCTACGATCTCGTCGTCAACGATATTCGCCGGCAGGCCGTCGAGCAGCACCTCGCCGCCGGCGCCCAGTGGGCGGACTCGCCGCGCGCCGTCGCCGAGGCGGCGGAGGTGGTGTTCACTTCCCTGCCGGGGCCGCCCGAGGTGGAGAGCGTCGCGACCGGCGAGGAATGTCTGCTCGACGGCGTGCGGCCGGGTTCGGTTGTGTTCGATCTCTCGACCAATTCGCCGACCGTGGTGCGCCGCCTCGCCGCGACCTTCTCGGAAAAGGGCGCCCATTTCCTCGACGCGCCGGTCAGCGGCGGCCCGAAGGGGGCCGCCAGCGGCAAGCTGGCGCTCTGGGTCGGCGGCGAGCGCGACATCTTCGATAAGTACAAGAAGGTGCTCGATGCGATCGGCGATCAGGCGATCTACATCGGGCCGATCGGTGCCGGATCGGTGGCGAAGCTGGTGCACAACTGCGCCGGTTACGTGATCCAGACGGCGCTCGCCGAGGTTTTCACCATGGGAGTCAAGGCGGGCGTCGAGCCGCTGGCGCTGTGGGAGGCGGTGCGCAAGGGCGCCCAGGGGCGGAGGCGCACCTTCGATGGGCTCAAGGACCAGTTCCTGCCGGGTGTGTTCGACCCGCCGAACTTCGCGCTCAGGCTCGCGCACAAGGACGTCTCGCTCGCAACCACGCTCGGCCGTGAGGTGGGGGTACCGATGCGGCTGGCGAACCTCGTTCTCGAGGAAATGACCGAGGCCCGCAATCGCGGCTGGGACGATCGCGACTCGCGCGTCGCCATGCTCCTCCAGGAGGAGCGGGCCGGCGTCGAGATCGCCGTCGCGCCGGATGCGCTGCGTGCCGCCCTCGAGCGGGATCCGCCGATCTGAGGCGGTAAGATCGAGGAAAGGATCGGCGGGAGGAACGCACACATGCAGTTCGGCATCATGATGCGGGGCCAGTTTCCGAAGGAAACCAACCTCGCCGAGCGGTTCCCCGAGATGCTGGAGCAGGTCCGGCTGGTCGAGGCGCTGGGCTACGATTCACTGACGAAGGGGGCCCATTACAGCACTTATCCGCTCCAGGACCTGCAGCAGGTCCCGTTCCTCTGCCGCGTGGCCGCGGAGGCGCCGAAGCTGCGGCTCAACACCGGCGTCCTGCTGCTGCCGCTGCACAAACCGCTCGACGTCGCCGAACAACTCGGCAGCCTCGACGTGATGACCAACGGCAAGCTGATCTTCGGCTGCGGCGTCGGCTACCGCGACATCGAGTTCAAGGCGTTCGGCACCTCGCGGCGGGAGCGGGGCAGGCGGTTCGAAGAGAACCTGACGGCGATCAAGCGTCTTTGGACCGAAGAGACGGTGACGATGAAGGGCTCGCATTTCGAGCTGGACGAGGCGGCTTGTTCGGCCAAGCCGGTGCAGAAGCCGCATCCGCCGATCTGGATCGGCGCCAGCGCGGACGCCGCCATCCGCCGTGCCGCGCGCATGGGCACCTGCTGGTATGTCGGGCCGAACGACCGGCTGGACGCGATCGCCAACCAGCTCGACACCTACCGCCGCGCTCTGGACGAGGTGGGCAAGCCGTTCCCGCAGGAATTCCCCTATCGGCGGGAGGTCTTCGTCGCGCCGACGCGCGAGGAAGCCTACCGCCTGGCCCGCGAGCCGCTGATGACGAAGTACCGGGCATATCATGCCTGGGGGCTCGGCCGCTCGCGGCCGGGCGAGCCGGACGAGCTCGGCCAGCCTTTCGAGGAGCTGATCAAGGACCGGTTCTTCATCGGGTCGCCCGACGAGGTGGCCGAGGACATCATCCGGTTCAACAAGCGGCTCGGCGTGAATCACATCGTCATGAGCATGCACTGGCCCGGGCTCGAGGTGGCCCAGTCGATCGAGTCGATGCAGATCATGGCCGAGGAGGTGTTTCCCCGGGTGCGGCAGGGCCTTTGAGCGTCGGCCGTCGACCGCATGATGCAGGACCTCGACCCGTTGTTTTCCAACGGGCCGCCAAGTATAAAGCCGGCCGGAGTGCCGGCATTTCTGCCCGCATCAGGAAGGGACGGTTCGCGCTCATGCACGACTATGCGGTCGCACGCCACAACATGGTGGAAAGCCAGATCCGCGCGAACAATGTGACCGATCCGGCCATCGTCGATGCGTTCCAGGCGGTTCCGCGGGAGCTCTTCGTTCCAAAGCAGGCCCGCGGCATCGCCTATGTGGACGAGGACCTGCCGCTCGGGGGCGGTCGCTTCCTGATGGAGCCGATGGTTTTCGCCCGCCTGCTGATGATGGCGGAGATCGGACCCGACGATCTGGTGCTGGACGTGGGCGGCGCCACGGGATACGGGGCCGCCGTCCTCGCGCGCCTGGCCGCAGCGGTCGTGGCGGTCGAAGAGAACGAGGAGCTGGCGAAGACCGCGACGGAGACGCTGTCCGGCCTCGGGGTGGACAATGCGGTCGTAGTCGAGGGGCCGCTCACCGAGGGATATCCGAAGCAGGCTCCCTACAACGTCATCGTCATCGAGGGCGGGGTCGAGGAGATCCCGAGCGCGCTCCGCGAGCAGCTCGCTGACGGTGGCCGTCTCGTGGCGGTCGTGCGGTCCGGGCGCGGCGTCGGCAAGGCGACCTTGTTCCAGTCGCGCGGGGGGGTCTTCTCCGGACGGGCGGTGTTCGACGCGGCGACGCCGGTTCTGCCCGGGTTCGCGAAACAGCCGGGCTTCGTTTTCTGATCGGGGGTCGACGCGACGCGCGCCGGTTTGCCGACAAGGGGGATACGCATGAGAAAGGCTGACACTGGAGCCGTCGCGAGATCGGGGCCCACCGCGAAATTGCGGTGTCGTCTTCTGACGTCCGTGGCGGTGCTGGGAGGGCTTCTGGCAGGCGCCATCTCTGGGAGCGCTTCGGCCGAGACGCTCATGGAAGCCTGGCAGATGGCCTACCAGACCAATCCAACCATCCAGGCGCAGCGCGCCCAGCTGCGGGCGATTGACGAGGGCGTGCCGCAGGCCCTGTCGGGTTGGCGGCCGACGGTGAGCATCGGCGCAGGCGTCGGCGTTCTCGAGTCCGACAACAATCAGGTCGGCTCCGCCACTTCCGGCACGCGCTATCCCTCGAACTATGGCCTGACGGTAACGCAACCGCTCTTTCGCGGCGGCGGCACGATAGCCCGCACCAGCCGAGCGGAGCAGGACGTTCAGGCGGAGCGCGCACGACTTCAGGCGATCGAACAACAGGTTCTGCTCGAAGTCGGAGCGGCCTATATGGACGTGCTCCGCGATCTCGCGGTGGTGCAACTCAACGAGAACAACGTACGGGTGATCCAGCGCCAGCTCGAGGCTACG
Organism: Alphaproteobacteria bacterium; assembly: GCA_029268305.1. Lineage (GTDB taxonomy): Bacteria > Pseudomonadota > Alphaproteobacteria > JAJUGE01 > JAJUGE01 > JAJUGE01. The sequence goes on along the minus strand of JAJUGE010000055.1, from coordinate 593 downwards.
CAGGATCGCTTCACCGTCGGCGAGGTGACCCGAACCGACGTTTCACAGGCGGAGGCGCGTCTCGCGACCTCCAGGGCGAATCTCGTCCGTGCCCAAGGTGATCTCGAGGTATCCCGTGCAGCCTACGCCCGCCTCGTCGGCCAGATGCCGGGCGATCTGGAGCAGCCGAGCGAGATCCCGAACGTTCCTCCGACCCGGGAGGAGGCGATCGAGGGGGCGGTGAGATTCAACCCGGAGGTGATGCTCGCACGCTTCAACGAAAGCAGCGCCGAAGACAACATCCGGGTGGTGCAGAGCGAGCTCTATCCCCGGGTGGATCTGACCGGCGAGGTTCTGCAGGCCTGGGACAGGAACGTTCGCGACGGCCGCGACGAATCCTATAGCGTGACGGCGAACCTGACGGTTCCGCTGTATCAGGCCGGTGCCGTGACATCGCGAGTGCGCGAGGCAAAGCAGATCGCCTCCCAGCGCAGGATCGAGGTCGAGGAAGCGACGCGCCAGGCAACCAACCAGGCGGCAAACGCCTGGGAGAACCTGATCGCGGCGCGTGCGCAGATCGAGTCCCTCCGTGCCTCGATCAACGCCTTCGAGAT
>JAJUGE010000054.1 GCA_029268305.1 Alphaproteobacteria bacterium | reverse complement strand
CCTGTCCGACAACACCCCTTCCTGATCGCGTCGCTCCTTCTACGGGCTTGATCGGATAGCGTCCTGGTGGCTGCGAGCCATCAGGACGTTCCTTTTTTGAACCGGCGGAATGCGCGGCTCGCGCAAGTGCGCGGCCATAGCGGGTCCGTGGGGCGCTAGTTCACAATTCAGGTGCTGACCAGCACCCGACATCTAGCCACCTAGGTGTCAGATCCCCAGTAGTTTCTCCCCCATTCCAGGAGGATGAGTTGGCCGAAGGGCACGTTCCGCCCGCCGGATCCCCGGTTCCCTTCGAAATCTGCCGCATCACTCCTCGTTAACTCTCCGATTTACGCGTTCTTCAGGAATTTCGACGTATTCCTGATTCATCGCAGTGACCCATCCCCGGGCGTTGCCGGTCCGCCAAGACGAGGACTTCGCGCCAGATGATGTACCCGTTCGATTTCATCGCCTTGCTCTCCTTTCTCGGCCTCTTGGCTTGGGCGGCGGTGAGCGACGGTGCGCGCTTCCTGATCCCCAACCGGGTCTGTGGGGCCATCGTCCTGCTCTACCCGGTGCATGTCCTCGCAAGCCCCGAGCAGGTCGCCTGGCTCCCCGCGCTCGGGATCGCGGCCGCCGTCATGGCTGTCGGGACCTTCATCTTTTCGCAGGGGTGGGCAGGGGGCGGCGACGTCAAGCTGTTCGCCGCCGTGTCCCTCTGGGCGGGCACCCATCATTTCGCTTCCCTGATCTTCGTCACGGCGATGGCAGGCGGGGTTCTGGCCGCCGGTGCGGTGCTGCTCTGGTTGTTCGAGAAGGGAAGGCTGCGGGCGCGAGTTTCGTCCGGAGGCGCCGTCGACGCCCCTGTCGCCAAGCCAGTCCTGCCCTACGGCATCGCGATCGCGACCGGTGGGGCATTCGTCGCCGTGCAGCTGCTGCGCGGCTAGGCAGAGATATTCGGAGAGACTTAGATGTCGATGCGCGGCGTACTCTTCCTGCTGGTCGCCTTAGTGGCGGCGGGCGGAACGGCGATGATGGTGCGGAACTATCTCCATGCCGAGCGGCAGGCGATGGCCGTGCAGCCCAAGGCACCCGAGATCGTGTTGCCCGAGGTCTTGGTCGCGGCCGAGATGCTGCCGGCCGGCCTCGTCATCAAGCACGATCATCTGCGCTGGCAAAAGTGGCCTCAGGACGGGCTCACCGAGGGTTACGTCGTCAAGAGCGACACGACCGGGATCGAGAGCCTTATCGGCAGCGTCGTACGAGCGGGGATCGGCCCGGGTGAGCCGATTACCGCCAATCGGATCGTGAGGCCGGGCGACCGCGGTTTCCTCGCCGCGATCCTCCAGCCTGGCATGCGTGCAGTCGCGGTCCCGATCAACGCCACATCCGGCATCGCTGGCCTGATTTTCCCCGGCGACAAGGTGGACGTGATCCTCACGCACACGATCAACAGCGAACGGGAGACGGATGACCGGGTTCGGCGCGCGAGCGAGACGGTCCTGCGCGACATCAGGGTTCTCGCCACCGATCAACGGACCGATCGTCAGGACGGCGAGGCTTCGCTCGCGAAGACGGTCACGCTCGAGGTGACGCAGAAGCAGGCGGAGATGCTTTCGGTCGTCACGGAGATCGGGAAACTGTCGCTCAGCCTTCGCAGCCTCGCGGTCCCGCAGGTCCCGGAGCTCGCCGAGGCTGGTGAGGGTGAGGTGGAGACGGCCAAGGTCCTCGATCTGGTCATGGACGAGAAGAAGCAGACCTTCACCCTCGACAACGATGTGAGCGTGCTTCTGGACCGACCCGCGGCCCAGAGCAAGCACAAGGCGGTCGAGATGAACATCGTGCGCGGCGGCGAAGCCACGCAAGTGGCTTTCTGAGACCTCTGCTGCATCCCGGAATCAGCTCGAAGGAACGACAAGCAATGAAACGAGCCGTCCTCAGACTTGTCATGGCTACGGCCGTGGCAGCATCCCTCGCGCTGGGCGCCGGGACCGGCCCGGCACCGGCCGAAGCCGCACGCTTCGTCACACCTTCGGGGCCCGAGATGAGCCTGGAGGTCAGTCAGGGCCGGCTCATCCGTCTGGACCGACCGGCAACGAGCGTCTTCATCGCCGATCCGGAGATCGCGGACGTGCAGGTCAAGTCGCCGCAGATGGTCTACGTTTTCGGCAAGAAGGCCGGTGAAACCAGCCTCTACGCGGTGGACGATCGGGAGACGGTGCTGGTGAGCATGCCGATCGTCGTCACGCACAACCTGCAGCGGCTTCGCACCTCGATCGACCGGATTCTGCCGGCCTCCAAGGTCGACATCGATTCGGTCGACGGGTCTCTGGTGCTCACAGGCACGGTCGCGAACATCTCGGAAGCGGAGGAAGTGCGGCGTCTCGCGGCGGCTTTCGTCGACGACGAGAGCAAGCTCATCAACCGTCTCGGGATCAGTGGGCCGACACAGATAAACCTGCGCGTCAAGATCGCCGAAGTGAAGCGCGACGTGGTGAAGCGGTTCGGGATCAACTGGGACGCGATCGCCTCCATCGGCGACTTCGCATTCGGGCTGGCGACCGGCAGGCCAACCTTTCTCGGATCGTTCCCGGGAGGCAATCTCGCCACGCGGGGCAACGATCTCGACAGCAACTCCTTCGTCGGCGCGGTGCGTACGGGCGACCTCGATCTGAACGTGATCGTCGATGCCCTCGAGGACGAAGGCCTTCTCACGATCCTGGCCGAACCGAACCTCACCGCCATGTCGGGAGAGACGGCGAGCTTCCTCGCCGGCGGCGAGTTCCCGATCCCGGTACCCCAGGGCAACGACACCATCTCGATCGAGTTCAAGAAGTTCGGCGTGAGCCTCGCATTCACACCGACGCTTCTCGGCGACGGGCGGATCAACCTCAAGGTGGCACCGGAAGTGAGCCAGCTCACCAACACCGGCTCGATCACCATCAACGACTTCGTCATTCCTGCGCTGAATACCCGCCGTGCCGAGACGGTGGTCGAGCTCGGCAGTGGACAGAGCTTCGCCGTCGCCGGCCTCCTGCAGAGCAGTCTGGACCAGGACGTCTCGAAGGTACCGGGGCTTGGCGACGTGCCGATCCTCGGCGCGCTGTTCCGGTCGGACGTGTTCCGGCGTGGCGAGACCGAGCTGGTCATCATCGTCACGCCTTACGTGGTGCGGCCGACCTCCGGAACCCGGATGGCGCTGCCGACGGACGCGGTCCTTCCGCCGAACGACGCCGAGCGGATCTTCGGGCGAAAGGCCTATCAGGAAATGAAAGCCGCCAAAGCCAACACGAATGCCATGCCGGCGGAACGGCGCCTCACGGGCCCTGTCGGCTTCATGGTGGAGTGAGCCAGATGCGTCGCACCTCACGTTCGCAGAGAAGCCGTCTCGGCACTGCAGCAGCTCCGGCCGCGCTCGCGGTCGGACTCCTGCTGGCAGCGTGTTCGGCCGATCCGATTCATCCGGAAGCGGCGGGAATCGAGAAGGTCAACAGCATCGAGTGGCGAGTTCATGACCACGACGTCGCGTTCGGCTGGGGCACAGCCGAGCCGGCGCCTGGAGAGCTCGACCGGTTGGCATCGTTCCTCGCACCATACGACGAGCGGTCCGGAGCATACGTCTTCGTGGATCCCGGCGCTGCCGTGGCTGGTGAGGAACTCTCCCGCCGACGGATGGCGCGCATCCGCACCGTACTCGATTCTCGTGGCTTCTCGCTGCGGAAGCTCCCGGCCGGCGCGCCGGCGATTGCTGCCGATCCGCGGGTGCTGACCGTCTTCGTCGGCGAGTATGTGGTGACGCCGCCGGACTGCCCCGACACGCGGAAGCAGACCGCCGCCGATTTCACCAACACCCGCGCGAGCGACTTCGGGTGTGCCACCGCGACCATGCTCGGAATGATGGTCGCCAATCCGGCCGATCTGGTGGTTGGGCGGGATCCCGGACCGGCAGATGCCGAACGCGCCGTGCTGGGGATGCAACGCTATCGGGCGCCGACGAAGCAGGGCGACGGGACCACCATCAATACTGTGGCGACGACGGGGGCTGAACAATGATCGGGCGCGCCGGAAAGGCCATCGCGCAACTGACCGAAGGCGGACGCGACCCGCTTTCGGCGTTCGTCACCGACGAGGTGACGAAGGAGCTCGTTGCACGGGTCGCGAAGGAGCGGGGGTGGGCCGCCTCTGTCCAGGCAGGCGGCGTTTCCGCCGCTGCACGGGCTCTGGCGGTCCTCGATCCACCACGCATCCTGATTGTCGACATCTCCGATTCCGAGGATGCGGTGGCCGATGTTCAAGCCATCAACGGCATGCTGCAAAGCGAGACCCGGGTCATCGTGCTCGGCACCACGAACGACGTCGAGTTCTTCCGCGATCTCGTCGCTGTCGGTGCCTCCGACTACCTGCTCAAGCCGGTTGCCCAAGACGCCCTGAAGAGCGCCATAACCAGGGCGGAACTGGCGAACGAAGGCGCGAACCGTCATCACGGGAAGCTGATCTACTTCATCGGCGTGCGTGGCGGCGTGGGCGCGAGCACCTTGCTCACCAGTTGTGCATGGATCACTGCCAACGAATTTCGGCGGTCCTCGATGCTCGTCGATCTCGATCTGCAGTTCGGGACGGTGGCTCTGTCGCTCGATCTGGATCCGACCGGAGGATTGCGCGAAGCGCTCTCCGATCCCGACCGGATGGACGATCTGTTTCTGGACCGTGCCACCGTGCGCGCGGGCGATCATCTCGCCGTGCTGGGTGGGGAAGAGCCGCTCGACGACCTCGTCTCGATCGAGCCGGGCGCGATCTCCAGACTGATGGATTCGCTGCGCGACAAGTACGACTTCATTTTCGCCGATCTCCCGGCGCGGCTCGCCGTCCTGCAGCCGGACGCGCTCGCGGGTGCCGAGGAAACCGTGCTCGTGTGCGATCTGACGCTGGCGAGCCTGCGGGACGTCAACCGGATGCTGCGTTTCCTGAAGGCGGGCGATTTCGAGGGCCGCGTATCGCTGGTAGCGAACCTGGTCGGATCCGGAAAGAAGGGTCAGCTCACGCAGTCCGAGTTCGAGAAGGGTCTCGAGACGAAGATCGGCTTCTTCGTGCCTTTCGACGATCGGTCCGCAGCCAAGGCCGCCAACTACGGCCAGCCCCTGAACCTGGTCGGCCGCTCCGCCACGAAGTCGGCACTGATGGGCGTGACCGCTGCCTTGACGGGTGCCAGCGCGGCCAAGCGGAGCTTCCTGCGTCTGCGGAAGAAGTGAGGGGATCATGGCAGGGGCTGACTTCGGCAACGGCTTCGCGGGCGCTGACCGGGCGGGCGCGCAGCCGGTAGGATTGAGCGGCGGCGGGTTCGCGGAGGCGGTGCGTCTCACGCACAAGCGGATCGCGGAGCTGATCGATCTCTCCGCGGCGTCGGCCATGCCGAGGCGGTTGCTCGCCTCCCAGATCAGCACTGCGGTCGGTGACGTGCTGGGCAGCGGCGATATCAAGCTCGACCTGGCCGCGCAGCGCGATCTGGTGTCGGTCGTGCTGGAAGAAATCTGGGCGAGCAGCCAGTCGCACTCGGAAGCGGTAGCGGCGCAGAAGAGCTCGAAGACCGACACCGCGGCACAGAAGTCCCGGATCGACGAGGCTCGGCAGGCCGTCCAGCCGATGCTGATGGAACGGCTCGATATCGGCGCCGCCTCGCAGCTGCCGCGCAAGGAGCTGGTCGTCCAGATCAGCGAGGTGGTCGGCGAGATCGTCGCCGAAGAACGGCTGAAACTGAACCTTCTCGAACAGCGCGAGCTCGTCTCCGCGCTGATCGACGACATGCTCGGTCTGGGGCCGCTCGAGCCTCTGCTCTCCGACGATACCGTCACCGACATCATGGTGAACGGTGCGAAGCAGGTTTACGTCGAGCGTGGCGGCAAGCTCGAGCTTTCCAGTGCGGTCTTCCGGGACAATGCGCACGTCCTGAACGTGGCGACGCGCATCGTCAGCCGTGTCGGTCGACGAATCGACGAGTCGACGCCGCTCGTGGACGCGCGGCTCGAGGACGGCAGCCGCGTCAACATCATCATACCGCCCCTGGCTATCGATGGGCCGTCGATCTCGATCCGCAAGTTCGCGAAAAAGTCGATCACGCTGGACCGAATGGCGGAGCAGGGCAACACCTCTCCGGCGCTCAGCACCGTCCTGAAGCTCGCCGCCCGCTGCCGCCTGAACATCCTGATCTCGGGCGGCACCGGCTCGGGAAAGACCACGCTCCTCAATGCCTGCTCGCAGATGATCGATCCCGGCGAGCGCGTCGTGACGATCGAGGATGCGGCCGAGCTCCAACTTCAGCAGCCGCATGTCGTCCGGCTCGAGACGCGCCCGCCGAACCTCGAAGGCAACGGGGAGATCACGATGCGCGATCTCCTCAAGAACGCTCTGCGCATGCGGCCGGACCGAATCATCCTCGGCGAAATCCGCGGTGCCGAAGCTCTGGACATGCTGCAGGCGATGAACACGGGCCACGATGGCTCGATGTCGACGCTGCACGCCAACCGGCCGCGACAGGCTCTGACGCGGCTCGAGAACATGGTGGCCATGTCAGGCATCGAGCTGCCGGCCAAGGCGGTGCGCACGCAGATCGCCGACGCCGTGCATCTCATCGTGCAGATCAGCCGCATGCGCGACGGCATGCGCCGGGTGACGCACGTGACCGAGGTGGTCGGCATGGAGGGCGACGTCATCACCACCCAGGACCTGTTCACCTTCGAGCTCGAAAGCTCGGAAGGCAGCGGCCGTGTTCGGGGGCAATTCAAGTGTAGCGGACTGCGTCCGAACTTCACACCGCGGGCCGAATATTTCGGCGTCGACAAGATCCTGCTGGAGGCCATGGGATGTCTGGGCTCACAGAACTCGACGTTCTGACTATCGCCGTCTTTTGCGGCGCACTCGTAGCAGGGGCCAGCATTCTCAATCTCGCCTTCGGTACGGGCGGCACTTTCCGCGCGCGCCAGAATCAGCGACTGGCTCGGGTCGGCGCCCGCTCATGGGAGGCGGCCGCGGCGGAGGTGGCTGCGAGCATCCGCAAGAAGCAGCGGGGGAACCGCGACCTCGACGATTGGCTACGCCGATCCCTGCCGAGGCGGGATGCGCTTGCCACTCGTCTGCAGAAGACCGGGCGCGACATTTCGATGGCGAGCTACGTCTTCGCTTCGCTTGCCACCGCGGGCACGTTCGGCTTAGTGGCGTTCATGTTCGGCGCGCCACCCCTGATCGCCATCATGATCGGGGCGGGCACGGGAGTATTCGTTCCTTACCGGTTCATCGGCTTTCTCATCGAGCGCCGCACCCGCCGCTTTCTCGGCCAGTTTCCCGAGGCCATCGACCAGATCGTTCGCGGGGTGCGTTCCGGTTTGCCGGTCGGCGAGGCTATAGCGGGTGTCGGTCGCGACCTCGAGCCACCGATTTCGACGGAGTTCCAGAACATCGTCGACAACGTAAAGCTGGGACGGACGCTCGATGAGGCGCTGTGGGAGACGAGCCGTCGGCTCGATATTCCCGAGTTCAATTTCCTCGTCATCAGCATGGTGGTTCAACGGGAAACCGGCGGCAATCTCGCCGAGACGCTCGAGAACCTGGCCGACATCCTGCGGCGACGCCAGCAGATGAAGGACAAGGCCCGGGCCATGTCGTCGGAAGCCCGGGCGAGCGCGCTCATCGTCGGATCGCTCCCGCTGATCCTGGCCGGGGTCCTCTATCTCGTAAACCCGGAGTACCTGATGAAGCTGTTCACCGATCCGCGCGGCATCGCGCTGCTCGGGGCCGGGATGACAAGCGAGGTGATCGGTTTCATGGTCATGATCAGAATGGCGAAGTTCGAGATATGAGCGGCTTACCGACTCTTCCGGGCTGGCTCGACCTCGAACTCGGGCTGCTGTTCGCAACCACGCTCTTCGCGTTCGCGACGGTCTTCGGCCTTCTCAACGTTCTCGGTGGACGCGATCCGCTGGCGGAGCGGATCCGGACCGTCTCGCACCGCCGGCCGTCCCGACTGCGAACCACGGCAGGACCTCGGGAGACCGGAAAGAAGAACGAGGCGATGTCGCAGATCATGCGCCGCACGGTCGAGCGCCTGAACCTCATGCGGAGCCAGCAGGCGACGAAAATCGCCGATCATCTCGCCCGGGCGGGATGGCGGCGACCCGATGCGGTCGTCGTCTACCTCTTCTGCAAGGTCTGCATGCCGTTCGTCTTCGGCGGGATAGCGGCCATTTTTCTCATGGGCTTCGGGCTCTTCAATCTCTCTCCCCGTACGCAGTTGGTGATCTCCCTCGCGTCGATCCTGCTCGGGAGCTATGCGCCCGAGCTGTACATCCGCAATGCGGCCACGAAGCGGGCGAACGAGATCCGCAAGGTGATGCCGGACGCGCTCGATCTGCTGGTGGTCTGCACTGAGGCGGGCCTGGCGCTCGACGCGGCCCTGGATCGGGTCGCGCGGGAGATCGGAGCGAGCTCGGCCGCGATGGCCGACGAGCTATCCCACACCGTTCTCGAGCTGCGCTTCATGCCGGAGCGGCGGAAGGCGCTGGAGAGACTGGCACGCCGGTCCGAAGTTCCCGGCATTCAGGCCCTGGTCAACACGCTGATCCAGACGGAGCGGTTCGGCACGCCGCTCGGACAGTCGCTTCGGGTGCTTTCGGCCGAGATGCGCACACAACGGCTCGTGAGGGCCGAAGAGAAGGCGGCGCGGCTTCCCGCGATCATGACGATCCCGCTGATCGTCTTCATCCTGCCGACGCTGTTCGTCGTCCTGATGGGACCTGCGATCCTCGACATGATCGATATGTTCGCCGGCCTGTGAGGACGGAGCTGCCGGAGATTCGGATGTCCGCGGACTCGGGAGTTCGCCGCCGCTGCAGAGCGTGATGTCAATCGGCTGTGCCGCACGCCCGTTCGCGGCACACATCGTCCGAGCCACCAAGAATTCGAACGAATGGATTGCGGTAGCCAGTCCGGCCGCCCACGCACCCATGCATTGCGGACCCTTCGGGCTGAATACAAGACGACCCGGATCGGGTGATCCGGGTCGAGAGTCGACTGCGATGATTGATTCCGCTACTGGGCGGCGTCGAACGAGGCAGTCTGTTCGCCCCGGCGCATCCGCGAGTAGTACTCGAGGTTATTGCGCACCTGGTCGCTGCTGAGATCGATCCTGGCAACCGCTTCGGCGTCCGCGTGACGTCCCGCCAGACCGTAGGCGAGAGCGAGATTCTGGCGGGTGCGCGGTGTAGCTTCGCGAAGCGCTTCGAGGACCTCTATGGCCGCGCCGTGATCGCCGTCGAGTGCGAGCGACAGGCCGAGATTGTTGCGCAGCGCGACGTTGTCGGGGGCGAGGGCTATGCCCTGCCGGTAGGCCTCCTGAGCCGCTTTCCGCCGACCCAGCATATCGAGAGCGACTCCCCGGCCGTTCCACGACCTGAAGTCACGCGAGTCGCGGTGCAGCGCCGCATCGAACTCCTTCAACGCCTCGCTGGCATTGTCCTGCGCGATGAAGATCTTGCCAAGCTCGCGATAGGGATCGGGATTGGTCGGGTCCTGCGATCTCGCCTGTCGGTACAATGCGGCTGCCTCGTCGTACCGTCCGAGCGACTGCAGGATTTCGCCGGAGGCGAGGAGCGGCACCATGGCATGGGGTTCGACCGCGTGGGCTTGCTGGTAGAGGCCGAGAGCCGTCTCCAGGCGCCCCTCCTGCTGCGCTGCGTGCGCGAGGCGGATAAGGTTGCCGGCCGGATCCTGAACCGCAACCTCGGAGGCTGGGGATCCCATGCCGGGAAGGACGCATCCGGAAGTCAGAAGCGCGACCCCCAACGCCGCCGCGACCATGCTTTTCCTTTGGACGGCTCCAGTCTTCGCCATCTGTTTCCTCGCCTCATAGGGAACCCATACGCAAGGTAATTGGGAATGGTTAACCGGGTGTAAGCGATGGCAATCATGGTGAGCATCGGACCGCGATCCGGTGATCGGAACTTTGCTCTCCGCGCGTGACGAAGGAACGTGCCAGCAGCTAAGCTGCGGTAATGGGTCGGAGCAGCGACGTGCGTCGGCTTGGACAGGAAGCGATTGGAGAATCGGAGTGGGTGAAAGGCTGGGCTTCATTGGGCTGGGCGCCATGGGCGGACCGATGGTTCGGAGGCTGATCGAGCACGGACATTCGGTGCTGGTCCACGATCTCGACTCGAAGGCGGTGGCGAAGGCGGTGGAGCACGGCGCCGAGCAGGCCTCGTCGCCGAAGGCGGTAGCCGACGCGGTCGAAATCGTGCTCGTGAGCCTGCCAACGCCGGACGTGGTGAAGGCGGTCGCGCTCGGGGAGAACGGCGTCTGCCAGGGTGGTGCGGTCAAGACGTTCGTCGATCTTTCCACCACGGGACCGCGGGTCGCCGTCGAGGTGGCGGAAGGCCTTCGCGCGCGCGGTATTCAGCCGGTCGATTCGCCAGTGAGCGGTGGGATTGCGGGCGCGGAGAAGGGCACGCTCGCGGTGATGGTCTCGTGCGAGACGGCTGTATGGGAGCGGCTCCGCCCGATTCTGGAGATCATCGGCCGCAACGCCTTCCACGTCGGGGAGGAGGCCGGCCAGGGCCAGACGATGAAGCTGATCAACAACCTGCTCTCGGCAACGGCGATGGCGGCATCCTGCGAGGCGTTCGTCCTCGGCGCCAAGGCGGGGCTGGATCCCGACAAGATGGTCGACGTCATCAACGCGGGCAGCGGCGCCAATACTGCGGTCCGCGACAAGTTCCCTAAGGCCGTGCTGACGCGGACGTTCGATTTCGGCTTCAGGACCGAGCTCATGTACAAGGATGTTCGCCTTTGCCTCGAAGAGGCGGAAGCGCTGGGCGTTCCGATGTGGGTGGCGAATAGCGTGAAACAGTGGTGGAGCTACGCATACGCTCGCGGCGGTAAGACCGAGGATTTCACCAGCCTCATGCGCTACGTCGAGGAGCCGGTCGGAATCGAGGTCAGGAGCCGTAAGAACGCTCCGCCGGAGTGAGCCGCACACGAACCTGGTGACGGGACTCCAGGAGAACGTCCCCCCCGCGAGCCGTTCGTTCTCCGAAAGAACTGCCGATATTGCGCGTTGGGCAGGCTCGTCTCTGGACAAGCTCTTCCGCGGGTTCAATGCTGATTCTCCGGCCGACTCGCCGCGTCGGCGGATCGCAATCAGAACCGAGGAGGAAACCGATGGCACCGGGCTTATCCATCAAGGTCGCGTCGCTGGGCGCGATCGTTTCAGCGCTCTGGGGCGTCAGCGTCGTCGCGCACGCGAGCGACGACATCCCACTGCCGAAGCAGGTCACGTGGACCGCCTATGACGTGGGTTCTACGGGCTACAATCAGGCAGTCGCGATCGGAAGCGCGCTGAAGAACAAGCTCGGCGTCAATCTGCGTGTGCTTCCGGGAAAGAACGACGTGGCGAGGCTAGCGCCTCTCCGTGATGGAAAGGTGGATTTCTCGTCGGCCGGATCGGATTCGATCTACGCGCAGGAGGGGATGTTCGTCTTCGGCACTGAGAACTGGGGCCCGATCCCCATCCGCATGCTCCTGATGAACATCTCGGACGGCGCATCGACGGCAATGGCGGTCACGCTCGATTCGGGCATTGAGAAGGTCGCCGATCTGAAGGGAAAGCGCTTCGCGATCGTCAAGGGCTCGCCCGTATCGCATCAGCTGGGCAGTGCGCTGCTGGCTTTTGCCGGTCTCACCCTCGACGACGTCCAGCAGATCGAGGCGTCGGGCTTCGCCGCCACGGCACAGGCGCTGCAGGACAACAGCGCCGAAGCCTATGTGACCGCTACGCACACGCCGAACAACATCAAGCTGCACGCGTCACCGCGCGGCTTGAAATTCCTTCCATTCCCGCACGATGACGAGGAGGGGTGGAAGCGCGTCAAAGAGGTAGTGCCGTGGATGTTCAAGCATACGGCGACCCTCGGCCCAGGCATCCCTCCGGAAGGAATTGAGGTCGCGACGACGGCGTATCCGTTGTTGATCGCACTTGAGGAGACGCCTGAGGATCTCGCCTATGGCATGACCAAGGCGATGTTCGTTCTCCACGACGACTATGCCGACGGCGCTCCGGGGGCCAACGGCTGGCGCCTGTCGAGCCAGAAGCTCGACGAGGTCTTCCAGCCGATCCATCCAGGGGCGATTCGCTATTATCAGGAGATCGGCGTCTGGACGCCCGAGCGCCAGAAGGTGCACGAGGCGAACCTGCACCGGCAAAGCATAATCCTGGACGCGTGGGAGGCGTTCTTCCCGAATGCGCCGAAGGGCGACGAGGCAGCCTTTGAGAAGGCGTGGCTCTCGGCCCGCGCCGATGCACTGACCAAAGCGGGCCTGGTCACGATCATCGAGGGCGACGACTAAGACCGGAGGTTAGAAGCGGAGCCGGGCAAACGCCGGCTCCGCCCGTGGTCATTCGGCGGCGAGCCGCTCCGTCTGCTCCAATGCCGCCAGGATCTTCGGCGGCGACATCGGCAGGCTGTAGAAGCGGATACCCAAAGCGTTGTAGATCGCATTCGCGACTGCGGCGAGCGGAGGGACGATCGGCACTTCGCCCACGCCGCGGACACCTTGCGGATGCTTCGGGTTCGGCACCTCGATGATGACCGCCTCGATCATCGGGAGATCAGAGCAGACCGGCATGCGGTAATCGAGGAAGCTGGCATTATCCAGCTTGCCGTTCTTGTCGTAGATGTATTCCTCGTTCAGCGCCCAGCCGATGCCTTGCGCCGCACCGCCCTGGATCTGGCCTTCGACATAGGCGGGGTGGATGGCCCGGCCGACATCCTGGAAGGCGGTGTATCGCACGACCCGCGCGATCCCGAGCTCCCGGTCGACCTCCACGTCGCAGATATGAGTGCCGAAGCCGCCTTCGGCGCCGACGGCGTTAAGCTGCTTGCCGGCTCCGATCGGGCCGCCGGTCGAGTTCGCCTTTGCGGCGATCTCCGCGAGCGTCAGAGGCTCGAAATTGCCGGCGTTCTCGCCGGCCGGGCGCGCCTCGCCGTTCTCCCAGATCACGGCTTCGGGGTCGATGCCCCAGATCTTGGCGGCTCGTGCCTTCAGCGTGTTGATGACTTCCCGCGTCGACTCGGTGACGGCCATGGCCGAGGCATAGGTAACGCGGCTGCCGCCGGTAAGATTGCTGAAGCCGATGACGCTGGTGTCGCCGATCAGCACCGACACCTTTCTGTAGTCGATGCCGAGCAGCTCCGCCGTGATGTTGGCGGTGGATGCGCGCGAGCCGCCGATATCCGGATGGCCGGTGATCACCACCACCGAGCCGTCCTCGTTGATGTTCACCTGGGCGCTCGACTCGCCGCCGGCGTTGAACCAGTAGCCGCTCGCGACGCCGCGCCCCTGGTTCGGACCGAGCGGTGCGCGATAGTGCGGATGCTCCATCGCCGCCCGAACCGTCTCCTCGTACCCGATGCGCGGAAAGACCGGCCCATAGGCCGCTTTCGTGCCTTCCTTCGCCGCATTCCGCAGCCGCAGCTCGAGCGGGTCGATTCCGAGCGCCTCGGCCACTTCGTCCATGACGCATTCGACGGCGTAGGCGCCGATCGGTGAGCCCGGAGCACGGTACGCCGCGACCTTCGAACGGTTGCAGACCACGTCGAACCCGAGGGTGTGCACGTTCGGAATGTCGTAGGGCGCGAAGCCGCATCCCACGGGGCCGCGGATCGGCGCACCGGGCAAGGCGCCGGCCTGCAGCCACCACGTCCCCTCGGCCGCGACGATCTTCCCATCCTTGGTTGCGCCGATCTTGACCTTGCTGACCGAGCCCGAGGTCGGGCCGGTGGCGCGGAAAACCTCCTCGCGCGTCATCTGCATCTTTACCGGGCGGCCCGACTTCATAGCCAGGACCAGGGCGACCGGCTCGAGATAGACGATGGTCTTGCCGCCGAACCCGCCGCCGATCTCCGCGGGGATCGCGCGGATATCGTTCTGCGGGAGGCCGGTCATGTGCGCGCACATTCCCCGCACCATGAATTGGCCCTGGCTCGAGCTCCATACCGTGGCCTTCCCGTCGGAGACGCTGACGAGGCAGGCATGCGGTTCGATGTAGCCCTGATGGACCGGCTCGGTCCTGAAGCTGCGCTCGATGACCACGTCGGCCTGGGCGAAGCCGGCTTCCACGTCGCCGAGAGTGTGCTCGAGCTTGCCGGCGATGTTGGAGGGCTTGCCCTCGAAGCGGATGTGATCGTGCAGGATCGGCGCGTCCGGCTTCATCGCCTCTTCGACGTCGATGACCCAGGGAAGCACCTCGTAATCGACTTCGATCAGCTCCAGTGCCTGCTCGGCGATCTTTTCGGTGGTCGCGGCTACGGCAGCCACCGGATGCCCCGCGAACAGCACCTTGTCGCGCGCCATGATGTTGCGCGACATCCAGCGCATGTCCTGGATGCCGATCGGCACCGGCGTGTCGACCGGGAACTCGACGAAATCGGCGGAGGTCATGACCGCCTTTACGCCGGGAAGCGCCTCGGCCTTGGAGGTGTCGATCGACCGGATGCGGGCGTGCGGGTGGGGGCTGCGCAGGATCTTCCCCCAGATCATGCCTGGCATGGTCGCATCGGCGGCATAGGCCGCGCGCCCGGTGACTTTATCCGCCCCATCGGGCCGGATGGTGTTCTTCCCGATCCACTTCACGTTGCTCTCGCTGGTCATCGCGACGCTCCCCTCATCTCGGCGGCGGTCTCCAGCACCGCGTGGACGATCTTGTCGTAGCCCGTGCACCGGCAGAGATTGCCGGCCAGCCAGTAACGGACCTCTGTCTCGGTCGGCTCGAGGTTGCGGTCCAGCAATGCCTTGCTGGCGACCAGAAAGCCCGGCGTGCAGATGCCGCACTGCAGCGCGGCCATCTCGAGGAACTTCTGCTGCAGCGGATGGAGCTTGCCCCCTTGGGAAAGGCCCTCGATGGTTCCGATTTCGCGCCCCTCGGCTTCGGCGGCCAGCATGAGACACGAGCATGTCAGCCGTCCGTCGACGGTGACGCTGCAGGCACCGCAGTCGCCCGTGGCGCAGCCCTCCTTGCTGCCGGTCAGGCCGAGCGGGCCGCGCAACGCATCGAGCAGCGTGTCGGTGGCGTCGCAGAGGAACTCGGTCGGCTCCCCGTTGATGGTCGTGGAAACGTGCATTTTCGCCATGGTGTTCAGGCCCTCCCGGCACGATCGGCGGCGATGGCAGCGGCGCGTTTCAGCAATACGCCGGCCACTTTGGTTCGGTAGGCGATGGTGCCGCGCTTGTCGTCGATGGGACGGCAAGCGGCGCGGCATGCTTCGGCGGCTGCTTCGAGGGCATCGTCCTCGAGTTTGGAGCCGATCAACGCGTCTGCCGCATCCTTCACCAGCAGCACCGTCGGCGCGACTGCGCCGAGCCCGACCCGGGCCGCCGTGCACTTCCCGTTCTCGAGCGTGAGGCTGACCCCGCAACCGACCACGGCGATGTCCATTTCGGTGCGCGGGATCATGCGAAGATAAGCGTCGCTCGAGTGGGGCGGCCTGGGCGGCAGAGTGAAGCTTACCAGGATCTCGCCCGGCGCCAGGTTGGTGCGGCCGGGTCCCGCCGGAACTTCCTCCACCGGAACGGTCCGCCGGCCGTTCGGGCCATGGATGGTCGCGACGGCACCGGCGGCGACGAGAGCGGGCACGCTGTCGGCTGCCGGCGATGCGTTGCAGAGATTGCCGCCGGCAGAGGCGCGACCCTGTACCTGGGTGGAGCCGATCAGGTTGATCGCCTCGACGACGCCGGGCCACGCCTTGCCGAGCCTTTCATGCTCGCCGACGACGGCCCCCGCCACCGCAGCCCCGATCCGGAAGCCGCCATCCGGCGTCTCCTCGATGCTGGTCATCTCGGGGATCTTTTTGATGTTGACGATCAGTCCCGGCTTCACGATGCCGGCCTGCATCTGCACCAGCAGGTCGGTGCCACCGGCGAGAATACGGCCGGTTCCGTTGGCGGCGAGAAGCGCGCTGACCGCCTCATCCAGCGAGTGCGGCGCCAGGTATTGCGTCTCTGTCATGGTCGTTTCCGTGATCCTTTCCAACCCCCGGTGCAACCCCGTTGGTTCGGGGCAAGTCCCTGATCAGGCGAGCAGGGTCAGTCGATGCTACGACGGAAGGGACGATCAGAACAGTTTCTTCGTCAGGAAAAGCCGTTCGTGACGGAGCCCCCCGGGGGGCGAGCCGCCCCAGCGGCATCCTCCACCGGGTCACGCGCATCGTTGGCTGCTGACGCGTCAGTCGAAATCCTGTCACAGGATCCAACGTGGGGAGAGGACCGGCACACAGAGACGAAAAGGTGTGCGCCTACCGCCGTCTAGGGGAACAAGCCATACCGCTCGCCGTTCAGCCGATGTAACGCACCTCCGAAAGGATCGGCAGCCAAGTGACGGTGGTTTTCCTGATCCGGCACGCGGCTCATGCGGAGCTGGGAAGAAGCTTGACCGGTCGGAAAGCCGGCGTGGCGTTGAGCGAGTCGGGCGCACGTCAGGCATTGGCTCTGGGCGAGCGGCTGATTCGGGAGCCGATCTCCAAGATCTACAGCAGCCCGCGCCTCCGCGCCCGCGCGACCGCCGAGGCTATTGGGGACCGACTGGGGCTCCCCGTCGAAGTCGATCAGGATCTGGACGAGATCGATTTCGGCAAGTGGACCGGGGCGAGTTTCGAGGAGCTCGCCTGCGACCCTTCGTGGCGGCAATGGAACGAGGCGCGTGCTACCGCCTCCCCGCCGGACGGAGAGTCGATGGCCGAAGCCGCCGCTCGGATCGTCCGGGGCATTGGCCGAATTTGCGGACAGCACCGGAACTCGGCCGCCGTTGCGCTCGTCAGTCACTGCGACATGATCCGCGGCGCGGTAGCGCACTACCTCGGCCTGTCGCTGAACAATCTGCTTCGTTTCGACATCGATCCCGCTTCGATCACCAGACTGGAGGTAGGCGCATGGGGCGGCCGGGTGGCAGCTCTGAACGAGACGACCGGCATATGATCACGGAAGAGAGGCTCGACTTGCTCGACAGGGCACACGCCCCACCAGGGGAACCCGAACTTCGCAAGCGTATCGAAGCCCTGTCACCCTGGTTTCACAATCTCAACCTCGGCGGTGTGTGGACCGCACCCGATCATTTTCTCGGCGACTATCCCGGCGACAAGTTTCGCCGTTTCGAGAGCGCGCTTCCCGCAGACCTGACCGGCAAGAGCGTCCTCGATCTCGGCTGCAATGCCGGCTTCTACTCCATGGCGATGAAGGAGCGCGGCGCCGCCAGAGTGCTGGCCGTCGACGCGGACGAGAGATACCTCGAGCAGGCACGTCTCGCCGCCGCGGTGCTCGGCCATAAAGATATCGAGTTCAGACGGATGTCGGTTTACGACGTCGCCGCGATTGGCGAGCGGTTCGACGTGGTGATCTTTATGGGCGTGTTGTATCACCTGCGCCATCCCTTGCTGGCGCTCGATCTGATCCACGCGCACGTGGCCGACGATCTGCTGGTCTTCCAGTCGCTTCAGCGCGGCTCGGGCGAGCCGGCGATCATCGAGCAAGACTACCCGTTCGAAGAGGTCGAGCCTTTCGACGAGCCGGGATACCCGAAGCTCCATTTCATCGAGCGCGAGTATGCGCACGACTGGACGAACTGGTGGATTCCGAATCGTGCCGCGGCCGAGGCGATGCTCCGCGCGTCCGGCTTCGAGATCGAAGCCCGTGCCGACGAAGACGTCTATGTCTGTCGGCGCACCACCGTTCCCTACGCTGAATGGGAAGAGCCCGCGGTGTATCCGAGGAGGGGCCCGGCGGCATGATCGAAGCTGCGATGATCTGGAACGAACCCAACAACAAGTCCCACTGGGATCTGGAGATCGATCCCGAGTGGACTTTGTACGCCGACACCGCCAAGGCGGCCGCTCGGGCAATCGGAAACGCGAATCCCGACCTCACGCGAGTGCTGGGTGGCATGTCGCCGATCGACCCGCACTTCCTGCAGAGGCTCCAGGGCTACGGCATGCTCGAAGAGGTCGACGTGGTCGCCGTGCACGGATTTCCGCTCGATTGGAACCTGTGGCAGATCCACGACTGGCCATCGAAGATCGACGAGATCGAGGCCGTGGCCCCCGATCATCCGGTCTGGGTGACCGAGGTCGGGGTCGGCAGCTTCGGGGCCGAAGAGGTGCAGGTCTTCGGGGTCAATCGCACCGCCGAGCTGCTGATTGGTCGGGTGCCCCGCATCTTCTGGTACAGCCTCTTCGACCTGCCCCATAGCTGGGGCGCCACGACGCGTCATCGCGAGGCCGAAGGCTCCAGCTATTACCGTCATTTCTACATGGGCCTGCTCCGAGAAGACGGGACGCCTAAGCAGGCACTCGAGCATTTCGCCAAATATGCCGGCGAGATGGGGCTCATGCAGTGGTTTCACTTCAACGACCCGCGGCTCGACGATGCCGTCGCGTGGATGAAGCGCCTCGGCGTACGG
Source organism: Alphaproteobacteria bacterium (assembly GCA_029268305.1). Classification (GTDB taxonomy): domain Bacteria; phylum Pseudomonadota; class Alphaproteobacteria; order JAJUGE01; family JAJUGE01; genus JAJUGE01. The sequence continues at coordinate 6,898 of JAJUGE010000054.1, read as the reverse complement.
CACCTGCGCACCGGTCTCTCCTGGGCGGACAGCTTCCGGCCCGATGCGCTGCAATGGTTCGATCGGCAGATGGAGGCCCTTGCGGATTTCGACGTGACGATAACCTTCTGCTTCACACCCGAGCATCTGGGGATCGCCCCGCACCACACCAGCCCGCCGCGCGAGCCGGAGCTGTTCGCCGAGTTCTGCGCGAGGATGGTCGAGCGGTATGCGCCGCCGCAGAGGGCGACGGCAACGAAGCTGGCCTGAGGAAGAGCCCGTGCTGCAGACACGCACCTCGTCGAGGGAGATCAGGGTTGCGCTGGTGGGCGTCGGCAATTGCGCCAGCTCACTGGTCCAGGGCATCGCGCACTACGCCAATGGCGGCGCGAACGACGCCATCGGGCTGATGCACTGGGACCTCGCCGGCTACAGGCCGAAAGACATCCGGGTGGTGGCGGCCTGGGACATCGATCGGCGCAAGGTCGGGCGCGACGTGGCGGAAGCGATCTTCGCCAAGCCGAATTGCACGCAGGTGTTCTGCAACCACGTTCCGCCCGCAGGGGCGACGGTGCAGATGGGGCGTATGCTCGACGGGGTCTCGGACCATATGGCCGACCACCCCGCGGACCGGACCTTTCTTCCGGCGGGGGAGCCGGAGCCCGAGGAAGAAGACGTGGTCAGGACGCTTCGCGAGACCGGCGCGGACGTGCTGGTGAACTATCTTCCCGTGGGGAGCCAGCGGGCGACGGAGTTCTACGTCGAGTGTGCGCTCCGCGCCGGGGTGGCGTTCGTCAATAACATCCCGGTCTTCATCGCGAGCGACGAGGCCTGGGCCCGCCGCTTCCGCGAAGCCGGCATTCCGGTGATCGGTGACGACATCAAGGCGCAGCTGGGTGCCACCATCGTGCATCGGGTTCTCACCGATCTCTTCGCCAAGCGCGGCGTGAAGCTGGATCGCACCTATCAGCTCAACACCGGTGGAAACACCGACTTCCTTAACATGTGGAATCGCAGCCGGCTCGCGTCGAAGAAGATCTCGAAGACGGAGGCGGTGCAATCGGTCGCCCATCGACGGCTCGAAGATGAGAACATCCACGTCGGCCCTTCCGACTATGTCGCCTGGCAGAACGACAACAAGATCTGCTTCATCCGCATGGAGGGGCAGCTCTTCGGCGGCGTGGCGATGAACCTCGAGCTCAGGCTCTCGGTGGAAGACAGCCCGAACTCCGCCGGCGTGGCGATCGACATGATCCGTTGCGCCAAGGTAGCCCGCGACCGCGGTCTCGCCGGTCCCGTAGACTCTGCCTCCGCCTATTTCTGCAAACATCCGCCGCGCCAGTTCACCGACGACGACGCGCGAGATCTGGTGGAATCCTTCATCCGCGGCGATTCCCGCCACTGAGCCATAAGTCCGCCCGCAGGAACCTCACCGGTTCTCGCTCGGTTGCGGTGCCGTCGGTGCATGGTTGAGCGGGAGAGTTCTATGGAGTTGGAAGGGAAGGTCGCGCTGGTCACGGGCGCCGGTTCGGGCATCGGCAAGGCGGCGGCGGTTCGGCTCGCGAGGGAAGGAGCCCGGATCGGCGCGCTGAGCGACACCGAGGCCGAAGTCCGGGAGACGGCCAAGGAGATCGAGGCCGCCGGCGGCGAAGCTCTGCCATTGTGCGCGGATGTTGCGGATGCGGACGCGCTGAAAGCCTGTGTCGGCGAACTGATCGATCGTTTCGACCGCCTCGACATCGTATTCGCCAACGCCGGCATTAACGGCGTCTGGGCTCCGATCGACGAGCTGCGGCCGGACGAATGGGATCGCACGCTCGAGGTGAACCTGCGAGGAACGTTCCTGACCTTCCACTACAGCGTCCCGCATCTCAAAGCCGCTGGCGGGGGCTCAATCATTGTCTGCTCCTCGATCAACGGCACGCGAAGCTTCAGCAATCCGGGAACCATCGCCTACGCATCCAGCAAGGCGGGACAGCTCGCACTGACCCAGGTCGCCGCGGTCGAGCTGGCGAAGCACCGTATCCGGGTCAACGTGGTGTGCCCGGGCCGGATCGAGACCGAGATCAACGACAACACCTATCCACGGCACACCGAGGCTGCCGAGGTACCCGCCGAATACCCCGAGGGAGAGATCCCGCTCACGGGCGGCGCGCCCGGGGATAGTTTCGATGTGGCGGAGCTGGTTCTGTTCCTCGCCTCGGACCGCTCGCGCCACATCACCGGCACGCCTGTGTGGATCGATGGCGCGCAGTCGCTGCTGGTTTGAGGTTATTCCGAGCGCGCAGCGAGGCCTACGGATCGGTAACGGTGGGAACCGGGTGCGGCACCTTCGGTTGCATGGACTGAGGCTATCGCGTTCGCTTCGCGATGCCGCCAGGGAGCGGTTCCGCGGGGCGGAGCAGAACGGCGGTCGGGGACCGCCCTGACACCTCAGGAGAACCGCAATGAACCTCGACAACTTCCGTCAGATGTACGTAACCGAGCTGCAGGAGCTTCGCTCGGTCGAGGACCAGCTCACGAACGCCCTCCCGAAAATGGTGGAGGCGGCCGGTCACAGCGCTCTGAAGCAGGCGATGCGCCATCATCTCGATCAGACGCGATCGCAGCGCGACAGGTTGGACATGCTGCTCCAGCGTCACGGGGCGAGCGCAGACCAGCACAAGGACCAGTCGATGCAGTCGATGATCGGCGAAGCCGACAAGTGGATGCAGATGGCGGCTGATCCGGACCTCCGCGACGCAGGGCTGATCGCGTCTGCCCAGCGCGTCGAGCATTATGAGATTGCGGTTTACGGCACGCTGTGCGCTTGGGCGAAACAGCTCGGGCTGGACGAGGACGCGAGCACGCTGCACGCGATCCTCGACGAGGAAAAGATGGCCGACAAGAAGCTCACGCAGCTCGCCGAGAGCGGCATCAACCCCGACGCCATGAACTGAGCTTTCCCGGAAGGTGGCGCGCGGCGCCACCTTCCGCCCGCTCCGGCTGCACGTCCGTCATGCCCGGCTCTATCGGGAATAGCCGGTCGTCAGCGCTTCGCAACCTCCTGCATGAACCGCCCCATCCGTTCCAGGACGTTCGAAAGGTCGTCGCCGGTGAAGCGGAGGATCACGTTTTTGACGCCTGCTTCCTTCATTTTGGCGACGTCTTCGGCGATGGCAGCGGGGGAGCCGGTGAAGATCCGCCGGCTGCCGTCGAAAGCCCGCACTTCCCTCGTCTCGTCATACCAGATGGCGTCGTAGGCGACGCTGATGCTGTCCGGGGCGCGGCCCTCGGCTTCCGCCACTCTGCGGAGATCGGCCAGGCGGGCGGCGAACTGCGCGTGCGTGTCGAGCGGGTGTTTGGGATTGATGCCGATCGGGTACCAGACGTCACCGAGACGGGAGACGCGACGAAGTGCGGCCACGCTCTCGCCGCCGACCCAGATCGGCGGGTGGGGCTTTGCCGTCGGCTTGGGCAGGAAGGTCAGATTGGAGAAGCCGGCGTACTGGCCCGCGAACTTCGGATCGTCGCTGGTCCAGAGCTCCTTGAAAATGCGAATGTATTCATCGGTGACCTTGCCGCGTTCCGCGTAAGGGGCGGTTTGCAGCGCCTCGAACTCTTCCTGCATCCAGCCCGTCCCGCATCCGAGCAGCAGACGCCCGCCGGAAAGCACGTCGATCGTCGCCAGCATTTTCGCCGCGAGGACCGGCTGGCGGTGCGGCACGACCATGACCGAGGTGAGGAGCCGCATCCCGGTCATGCGGCCGGCGACGAAAGCGAGGAGGGAGAGCTGCTCCATGCATTCGCCCGTGTCCCCACCAGGAAAATCGCCCGTGTCGGAGTAGGGATAGCGGGCGGCGATGTCGCGCGGCACGACGACATGGTCGGAGGCCGTGACGATCGAATAGCCGAGCTCCTCTCCCTTCGTGACCATCGATGCGATCGCCTCCGGCGTCGCGAGGGGGCCGCGGGTCGGAATGCCGAAACCGAACTGCATGGGTTCTCTCCGCGGTAGGACCGAACAATCATCGTGCCTGCTGCACGAGAGGTCGGCAATCCCGGTACCGCTCGGCCTATGGCCGCCGGGCAGACCCCCATGGTAGACAGGTTCGCCTTTCAGCCAATCTCAAACCGACGGCCAGCAGAATGCCGAGCAATCGTCGAAGACCGCAGCGCGCGAGTGTCGCCCGCGCCGATCTCTCGAAGGCTCGCGGGGAGGAGGCATCGTTTGCTGGCCTGACGGCGATCATCTTCGTCACGGGCGGCACGATCCTGGCGATGGAGCTGCTCGCATCCCGAATCATGACGCCCTATTTCGGCGTCAGCCTCTACATCTGGTCGGGGATTCTCTCGATCACCCTGGTCGCGCTGGCGATCGGATACTGGTTCGGCGGCTGGCTCGCGCGGCGGGCTCTTGGGCAGGGGCGCGGATCGGCAACTCTGATCCATCTCTACCTGATGATGCCGGCGGTCGCCGCGCTGTCGCTGGGTGCAGCCGCGATGATCTATCCTTGGCTGTTCGTAGATCTGGCGCGCTTCGATCTCGTGCTGGGCTCGTTCGTGGCCTGTCTGGTCCTTCTGTTCGTGCCGCTCGTCACCACGTCGGCAATGAACCCTCTCCTCGTCGCGATCAGGAACGTCGATCGGGTCGAGCGGGGCCAGATCGGCGATGCCGGCTCCGGCACGGTCTTCTTCGTGAGCACCGTGGGCTCCGTGGTCGGCGTGCCGGTCGCGGCCTTCGTACTGATTCCCTATTTCACGAACTTCAGATCCGTCCTCGGCATCGGTGTGCTGCTTGCAGTCATCACGCTCGTCGCCGCCGCGAGCAGGAGCCGGCCTGTCGCCGGGCGGGGTACGCTGGTTGCATTGGGCATCGGCGGGTTCGCGCTGTGCACGGCACTGATTGTCTTCGCCGGCACCTTCCTCGGAAAGCGTGAAGCCCAGGCTTCCGACGCGATTGGATGGAGGTTGGAAAGCGAGTACCCGTCGGCCTTCGGCAACATCAAGGTGCTTCGAATCGACTGGCCCGGCAGCCGCGGCTACGAGCGCATGTACTTCCAGGATGGGCTGATTCAGAACCGCACCGACCCGCAGGGCAGGTCACTCTCGCTCTTCACCTACGCGCTCGAAGCGCTGGCGCTCACCTATGTGCCGGAAGCCCGGTCGGCGATGATGCTCGGGCTCGGCGCGGGCGTCGTGCCGATGCGGCTGAACGAGCGAGGATTGGACGTCGAGATCGTCGAGATCAATCCGGCGTCGTGGCGCGCCGCGGAAGAGCATTTCGGCTTCGAGCCGGGGCGCTTCCGAAATCACGTCGCCGACGCACGCGTTGTCGTGCGGCAGTGCCGCGACCGCCACGACGTGATCCTGGTAGATCTCTTTCAGGGGGACGGCACGCCGGAACACCTGCTGACGCGCGAGTTCTTCCGCGATCTTCGGCTCTGTGTGAAGGAGGATGGCGTCGTCGCATTCAATACGTTCGGCGCCGAGGACAATAGCGACGGCTTCCGCCATATCCTCGCCAGTCTCAAGGCCGAGTTCGACACGGTGCTCGTGTTCGCCCGCCCGGCGCCGCCGAACGACAGCACGCAGCGGTTCCTCCTGGCCAGCGAGAGAGACGTGTCGCCCGACCGGAGGATTTCCGTTCCCGGACTTCCGGTGGCGCTTCGTGCCCCGTTCCGCGAGACGTTCGAGAACGGCCGGACCGTCGAAGGGGAAATGCTGCAGGGCGGACGGGTCGTGACCGAGGCGGCGAATTTCCTCCCGGCTGCGAGGGCTCGCGGCGAGCTGGCCTATCGACGGGATGTCGTCTTTGCCTTTCCTCCGCAGTGGCTGGTCAACTGATTTGCCCTCGGCAAGGCGCATGAGCGAGAAGGTCTCTGCCACCGCGAGGGCGCGATAGACGCGGCGCGTCGGCTCCCCGATAATCGCTTAAACCGCTGAGACGGGACGGGGAGCGCCATCATGGACCGAGCGACGACGCGACTTCGCGCTCTGCTGCGCGACAAGGACTTCGTCTACATGCCGGCCGTCTATCACCCGCTCGGCGGGCGGCTGGTCGAGAACCTCGGCTTCGATGCCGCCTATGTGGGCGGGTATGTTACCGGCGCCTCGCTCGCTGTCAGCGAGCCGCTCCTGACGATGGACGAGCAGCTGAGTGTCGCCGGGTCGGTCGCCAACTCGATCTCGCTGCCGGTGGTGGTGGACGGTGGTGCCGGCTTCGGAGAGCCGCTGCACACCATGCGCACCGTCCGCGAGGCTGTTCGCGCCGGCATCGCCGGCATGCATATCGAGGACCAGCTCTATCCGAAGCGGGCGCACTATCACAAATACGTGGCGCACGCCGTGCTGACCGAAGAGTTCGTCGACAAGATCCGCTATGCCTGCCGTGCCCGGGACGAGACCGATGCCGACTTCGTCGTGATCGCTCGCACGGACACCTGCCGTTCCGAGGGGCTGGAGGAGGCGGTCGACCGCCTGAACCGTGCCGCGGACGTCGGGGCCGACATGGGATTGCTGTTTCCGCGCAACCTGTCTGAGGCGCGTGAGGCGCCGAAGCGTGTCCGCCTCCCGCTGGTATACGTGCAGAGCCGCGGCAACCGCGATGGGCGGCCCCTGATCGACAACGATCAGCTGCGCGAAATGGGCTGGCGGGCCTGCATAGACGCACAGATATTCCTGCTCGCTGCTCTGGATGCGGCCGAACGTGCTCTGATCGAGGTGCGAGAGACTGGCGCCTGGACCGGGATGTCCGATGCGCGCGCGGTCGACATGCGCAAGCGTATCGAGACGCTGATCGGCCTCGACCGCTTCTATGAGATCGAAGAGCAGACGGTCGAAGGAAAGAAATGATCGCGCAGGCGGGCTATCGGGAGTCGGACCCCGGCCGGGCAGAGCCGCCGCGCGAAGGGCCATTCTTCCGCTTTCTCACGCGGAT
>JAJUGE010000053.1 GCA_029268305.1 Alphaproteobacteria bacterium | reverse complement strand
GATGGCTGCGAACCGGGGCATGCTTCGTCTCTACGGCAGCCGCGCGACGGGAACGCTCGAGGGGGCGGAGATGGCCTGCCCGGCAGGCGAGCATTTCGCGCACCTGATCGCCTGGGCGGTCGAAACGCGAATTCCCCCGAAAACCCTGATCAAGCTTCCATATTATCATCCGACGCTGGAGGAGGGGCTCCGGACGGCCTTCCGGGATCTTTGCCGGGACATGCACATCGCGCCGCCGATGGAATCTCTCGAATATGGGCCGGGCGGGTAAGTGTTGGTCCTCACCCGCAGCAGTTTTTTTGTGCAATGCAGCAAAAACTGATTGACCTGCCTCGGCCCGTTTGCCATATCCGCGCTGTGTCTTCGCAATGCACAATCACCATCATTGCGATGCAACGAGCGGAGTACCCCCGATGCAGAAGAATACCAACCCTGCCTTCGACCTGGATGTGACCAAGTATCTGGCACAGTTTCGCGTGCCGGTGTTCGACGTGGACGCCATGATGGCCGCCCATCGCAAGAACGTCGAGGCGGTCACCGCCGCCAACCAGTGCGCGTTCGAGGGCGTGAGTGCCCTGATGCGCCGTCAGGGCGAGATCGCCCGCGAAGCCCTCGAGAATTATTCGACCGCCGTCAAGGAGCTGATGGCGGACGGAACCGTCGAGGAGAAGGCCGTCCGGCAGGCGGAGTTCGCCCGGAATGCCTACGACAGGAGCGTAGCCAACGTCCGCGAGCTGACCGACATGGTCGCGAAGACGAACGAGGAAGCGTTCGGCCTGATCAACAACCGCGTGCGCGAGAGCCTGGACGAAGTCCAGGGCATCGTCGCGGGCGCAGCTCGGACGGCCGAGGCGGCCGCTCCGAAGTCCGCTCCGGCCAAGAAGTAAGGCCGGCCCGTTCCGGCGCCTCGCAGACCGCGAGGCCGGAAGGGCCGCCGCTCGAGCGGCCCTTCTGCTTTCGCGCGCAAGTGCGCGATGTCAGAGTGCGGATCCCAATCGGTTTCCGAGGTCGCGATGAAAGATCCCGCTCCCTCCCCGCCGGCGCCCGAGATCGGGATAGACGATTTCCTCCGCGTCGATATCCGGGCGGGGACCGTCGTCGATGCGCAACCTTTCCCGGAAGCCCGGCGCCCGGCATACCGTCTTCGCATCGACTTCGGCGAGCCGATCGGGCTGCGTGAGACTTCGGCCCAGATCACGGGCAACTATCGCCCGGAAGATCTGATCGGCCGGCAGCTGGCGGCGGTGGTCAACTTTCCACCGAAGCAGATCGCCCGCCTCATGTCGCAGGTTCTGGTGCTCGGCTTCCCCGATCGGAACGGAGAGGTGGTCCTGGTATCGCCAGACCGACCGGTTCCGAACGGCGTGCGCCTCTACTGATCGTCGCGCCGCTCAGGCCGCCTTCGTCGCAGCCGCCGCGGCTCCACTGCCGCTGCGCTCGGAAGCGGAGCTACCGCTCCGCGTATACGCCATCTGGCAATGGCCCTCGCAATAGGGTTTCCCCGGGGCTGCCTCTTCCTCGCAGAAGCGAAACTCCACGCTTCGCGGATCGCCGATCGGCCACTGACAGCGCGGCCCCTTGACCACCGGCTTCGCCGCTCTCCGGCGCCGGATCGGCGACGGCCTGGCTTGCAGTGCCAATCGGTGCGCCTTGCCGACCACCGCGTTCTTGGAAACGCCAAGGCGCCGACCGATCTCGGCAGTGCTCTCCCCCTGCTCCCACAGAACCTTGAGCTGCGCGACCAAATCGGGCGTCCAGGTCATTCCACACCATCCAGCCGTTAGGTTTGCGATCGTCGATGTGCGGGGATGCTACAAGATGATGTGCCCGACTTCAAGCCTCCCGCAATATGTCGCTCCCAGCTGCCATCAGCGGGGAAGTCGAATGCGGGCGCGGAGACCGCCCCAGGCCGACTCCTCGAGGAAAAGCTCTCCGCCGTGGCTGCGGATTACGTCGCGCGCGATGCTCAGGCCGAGCCCGACGCCGCCCGTCGAGGGATTCCGGGAAGCGTCGACGCGATAGAACGGACGAAAGACGTTCTCCCGCTCGTCGGGGGCAATACCGGGTCCGTCGTCGTCGACGGTGATCTCGACCGCCCGCTCGGCAACGCGGAGCGATACGCAGACCCTGTTCGCATGGCGGGCCGCGTTCGAGAGAAGGTTGTCGATGCAACGCCGAAATGCGGCGGCCCGAAGCGGCAGCTCGAGCCGCTCGACAGCGCCGAGGCGCACGTTCGCGCCGTCCCGCGCGAACGCGCCCACCGCATCATCCAGAATGGAGACGGGATCGCATGGCACGGCCGCCTCCCCGCCCTCGCCCCGGGCGAAGGCCAGGTAGCCGTTCAGCATCCGCTCCATCTCCGCCACATCCTGCTCCAGTTCGGCCACGTCGTCGTTGCGGGCGAGGAGAGCGAGTCCGAGCTTCAGCCGCGTCAGCGGTGTCCTGAGATCGTGCGACACGCCGGCGAGCATCTCGGTGCGCTGCGCCATCTGGCGCACGATACGGTTCCGCATCATCAGGAACGCGGCCGCGGCCCCCCTGATCTCGGTGGCGCCCGCCGGGCGGAAGTCGCGGATGTCGCGGCCTTTGCCGAACGCCTCTGCGGCTTCCGCCAGCCGGACGAGCGGCTTGACCTGGCCGCGCATGAAGATCCCGGCGACGGCGAAGAGGATCAGCGACGAGCCGGCCATCCACAGCAAAAACACGTATGTCGTCGAGCTGAAGACGATCTCACGGCGGGTGGAGATCTGCAGGACGCCGTCGGGAAGCTGCACCTCCACCATTACGACCCGCTCGAAGCTGCGCGTGTCCATTCGGAACGGCCTCCCGACCCGCTCGTCCATCGCACGTGCCAGGTGATGGTCGAGGAAGCCGCTGCGGGAAACTGGAGGACCGTCCGGGAGCACCGCCCCCTCCTTGAACTCGCCCCAATGGTCGGTGCTGCGGGCGAGTGCCGCCAGAATTGCGGCTCGCTCCTCCGGTGCGCGCTGCATCTCCTCGATCACGAAGGCGACGTCGCCGGCCAGACCTCCGGTGAGTCTGCGCGTGATCAGATCCCAGTGCCGGTCGTAGAAGACCCACGTAGACACCGCCTGGAGCACGATCAGCGGCATGACGATGATGAGCAGCGATCGGCCGTACAGGGACCGCGGCAGGAGGCGCACAATCGACCATCGCCGCCCGGGCCGGGGAGAATTCCTCTCAGTCCGGACGAAGGACATAGCCCTTGCCGCGCACCGTCTGCAGGTACTGGGGGAAGCCGGGGTCCCGCTCGATCTTCCGGCGCAGCCGGTTCACCTGAACGTCGACGGTCCGTTCTTCGACTTGCGCCCCGAGCATACGGCGGAGACGGTCGCGTGACAGAACCGTCCCGGCATGCGCCGCCAGCGCCGCCAGCAACTCCGCCTGGAGGGAAGTCAGGTAGACGCGCTCGCCGCCGTCCGTAAGCTCCAGACGGCGGATATCGAACAGCAGGGGTCCGAGCCGGACCACCCCGCCCGACACGCTCTCGCTCCGAACCCGGCGGCGAAGGATCGTCTCGATGCGGAGCACCAGTTCCCGCGGCTCGAACGGCTTCACGAGATAGTCGTCCGCACCGGCTTCGAGACCGTTGACCCGATCCGAGGCCTCGCCCATGGCGGTGAGCATGAGCACCGGCAGCGCCTCGGTGTCGATCCTGCGCGCCATCGCGAGACCGCTCTCTCCCGGCATCATCACGTCGAGGACGAGGAGGTCGCACGCGATCGACGCCAGCAATCCGTCCGCCTGTGTTGTGTCGGCGGCAGTGCTGACGCGAAAGCCGCTGTTCTCGAGGTAGCGCCTGAGGAGGTCCCGCAGTCGCCGGTCGTCATCGACGACGAGTATGTGGGGCGCCGTCGTCGTCAGAGCGCCCGCCTGAAGGCCGGTCGTCCCCGGCCGCCCCGGCGGACCGCCGTCGAGGCCGCTCCCGGAACTCGCAATTCGAGCGGCGGACGGGAGAGCAAGGTTGCTAGAGGGTGGCGCCATACGACATACTCCTCGGCCGCGGACGACGGGCCGAATGGCCGGGCTGCCATTCTGAAGAAAGAGTTGATCAATGGACGAGCTTCTTCCCTTCGACGATCGCGACGGTTCGATCTGGCTCGACGGACGCCTGATCCCGTGGCGCGACGCCAGGATCCATGTTCTATCGCACGGCCTCCACTACGCAAGCTGCGTCTTCGAGGGTGAACGGGTCTACGGCGGTACCATCTTCAAGAGCCGCGAGCACACCGAGCGTCTGTTCGCCTCGGCTCGGATCCTCGACTTCGAGATTCCCTATTCGGTCGAGCAGATCGAGCAGGCGAAGCGGGATGTCCTCTCGTCCATGGGTATCCGGGACGGCTATGTGCGCCCGGTCGCATGGCGTGGCACCGAGATGATGGGCGTGTCCGCGCAGAAGAACACGATCCATGTCGCGATCGCGGCGTGGGAATGGCCGGCCTATTTCTCGCCGGAAGCCAAGCTCAAGGGCATCCGCATGAAGACCGGCAAATGGCGGCGCCCCGCCCCCGACACCGCCCCGGTGCATAGCAAGGCGGCCGGCCTCTACATGGTCTGCACCCTGAACAAGCATCAGATGGAGCGCGAAGGCTACGACGACGCGCTGATGCTCGACTATCGCGGCCTCGTCGCGGAAGGGACGGGTGCCAACATCTTCCTCGTCCAGGACGGCAAGCTGCATACGCCGACGCCCGACTGCTTCCTCAACGGAATCACGCGGCAGACGGTGATTGAGCTCGCGAAGACCCGGCAGATCCCCGTGGTTGAGCGTCACATCAAGCCCGAGGAGTTCGCGAACACCTCGGAGGTCTTCGTGACGGGCACCGCCGCCGAGATCACCCCGGTCGGCTCGATCGACGATTACACCTTCACCGTGGGACAGATCTCCCGCACGCTGATGGAAGACTTCGACAAGCTGGTCCGGAGTCCGGCGAAGAAGGCGTCCGCCGCCTGAGCACGTCGACCAAGGCAGCATGAGTCAGTGAGCCCCGCCATTCGGCGGGGCTTTTTCTTGCGCGGAGGCCGCTGTTTCCTTGCGCCTCCCGGTACTAACCACAATGCGCCGCGGCATCGCGCCCCCGGACGCGGCACCTCTTCATCCTTCATTAGCGAAACCTGCGTGATCCTTCGCCTCGATATTTGTCAGAGAGGCGCTTGGCGAAATCGGTGGCCCCGACGGGGATCTCATCGCTTTCCCATTCCGCCACGCGGAGGACAACACGATGCGCGGAGACGGGCAGTCCGCACCAGGTTTTCTCAGCCGCCTGCATCACGACGCCGGCGGAAATGTCACGATCATCGTCGCCCTGGCGCTGACGACGTTGCTGGCCGCGTCCGGCTTCGCCATCGACGGGCTGCGCGCCTATGCGCTGCGCGCGGAGCTGAGTCGCGCGGTCGACGCTGCCGCCCTCGCCGGCGGACGTTCGCTCTACAAGGACGATCTGAACGAGACGGTCCAGAGCGTCTTCGCGGCCAATTTCCCGCCGGGCGCATTCGACGCCGTGGTCGACAATCCTTCCGTCGAGCCGAACCTCGACACCCAGTCACTCAAGGTGAGCGTGACGGCGACACTGCCGACGACGTTGTTGCGGGTCATCGGCAAGGACCGTCTTCAGGTGCACGCCAGCTCCACGACGCAGTCGGAAAGCGGGCGCGGCATGGAGCTGGCGCTGGTGCTCGATACCACCGGCTCGATGTCGGGCTCCAAGATCGCAGCGTTGAAAAGCGCATCCCGCGACCTTGTCGATGTCATCTACGGCAACCGGGAGACCGTCGAGAACGTCTGGATATCGGTGGTGCCGTTCGCCGGCCGGCCGAACATCAAGCCCTGGCAGAGCTGGATCACGGGCACGCACAACCTGCTCCTGACCTACCTCTGGAGCGGATGCCCCGATGTCCGAAGCGGCTCGCTCGCGACCGACGACACCCCGCCGAGCGGGGGCAAATGGACGGTCTTCGCCCCGCAGGGCGACTGGCTAAAGGCCGACCAATACTGCACGTCGACCTCGATCCTGCCTCTGACGGCGGAAAAGACGCCGATCCTGGACAAGATCCAAAGTATGAAGGCTAGCGGCAACACGCGGACCGACATCGGCCTCGTCTGGGGCTGGCGCGCCCTGTCGCCGCGCTGGCGCGGTCTCTGGGGCAACGACGCGGCTCTGCCGCTGGACTACGACGCCGACCACATGAGCAAGGTCGTGATCCTGATGACCGATGGCGAGAACACTCCCTGGCAGAGTGGGGACAGCCTCACCGAAGCACAGACCAACGCCAATCTGCTGCAGCAGTGCACCGCCATGAAGGCCGAGGGGATCGAGATCTACACGATCACGTTCCAAGCGCCGTCCTATGTCGATCCCTTCTACGAGCAGTGCGCCACGTCGAAGGAGCACCACTTCATCAACGCTCCGACGGAGCAGGCGCTCGCAGAAGCTTTCGGCCGCATCGGCGGGCAGCTCCTGAACCGCAACCTCCGGATCGTTCGCTGACATCCGAACCGGACGGGGCGGCCGCCCGGCCGCCCCGCGCCGCATTCCTTCGCCTTCTCCCTACCTGATCCTCACCGAGCCGAGCTCGACCGAATGGCCGATCTGCTCGACGAGAAGCGGCACGAGCGATCTCGCCCCTGCCGGAAGGTCGCCATCCGACCGTCGGTAGGCCGCCTCCGCCTCCCAGAACCGCTCTTCCGTCCGGGAGTGGTCGAGCGTGGCGCGGAGAAAGCCGATCACCTCGAGACCACCGCTCTGGCCGGCCTCCGGCGCGGGCGCATCCGGGTCCGGCGTGATCGCGACATCGGTCTCCACCGTCAGAACTAGGCTGTCGCCGTTTCCGGCGGCCAGGCCGCGGCGCTGCAGCTCCTGCTGCAGCTGCCAGCCGAGCTCGAGATTCTCGGGTGAATCGTCCACGAGCCGGACCTCCACCCGCGGGGAGTCCGGGAGCGGAGAAAAGGCGGCGGCGTGGAATGCCCCGGTCGTCTCGGCGGGCGCATTCGGGTCGGCTGCTGCGGCGGGCGCTTCCATGACCGCGATGCTCAGGAGCAAAAGACCCAGGAATTGGCCGAACCGTTCGACGGCAGGTTCGAGAACGCGCAAGATCGTCTCCGTATGTTAGGGAAGGCGGAGGTTGCGTGCGGCAATCTCGAGGCGCTGCAGACAAGCCGCCCGGTCATCGATGAATCCCCGCTCGACCCACCAGCGCTCGACTTCGGCGAGGAGTTCCCCCACGGCCGGCCCACGCGAAACGCCGAGCGCCAGCACATCGGCCCCCGCGAGCGGGAACGAGGGGGGCGTCCACTCTCTCACCTGGATCCAGCGCCGCTCGAGCGCCGCGTGGTCCACATCGCTTGCCGCCCGGAGCAGGCAAAGGTCGAGATACCTCTCGCGACCGTTCTCGTAGATCGCGCGGCGAATCCCGGCGACAGTGGACCCGAGCTCCACATTTCTCCGCTCCACGAGGCTCGTCGTGCGCGCACGCTCGGCGCGGGACATGCGCAGACGGTCCGCCACCGAAGCGGCGCCGCGTACGTCGGTCTGCAGCAGAGCGACAAGACGCAGCACGGCGTCGGGCGTCGCCCGCACCCTCGTCTCGGCTGCGGCCAGTCCGGCGAGGCGATCGATGTCGCGGACCTCGGGAAGCAGGTCTGCCAGAATGCCGCGTTCGAGCATGAGGCGCACGACGTCCACCGCCGCCGGCGCCGTCAGCAGCCTCAGCAATTCCGAACGCACCCGCTCGCCCGAGAGGGTCCGGAGCCTGTCCGCCATCTCGACGCAGGCTTCGAGGCTCTCGGCATCGGGCGGCGCCTTGCCGAAGGAGGCGTGAAAACGGAAGAAGCGAAGCAGCCGCAGCACGTCTTCCTCTATGCGCCGTCGCGGCTCTCCGACGAACCGGACCACCCCCGCCTCGAGATCCCGCAGGCCGCCGAACGGGTCGTATAAACGGCCATCCGGCGTACAGGAGAGCGCGTTGATCGTAAAATCCCGCCGTGCCGCATCCGCGACCCAGTCGTCGGTGAAGGCGACGCGGGCGCGGCGCCCATCGGTCTCCACGTCGTGTCGCAGGGTGGTAACTTCGAAAGGGCGGCCGCCGACGACGGCGGTCACCGTGCCGTGCTCGATGCCGGTCGGTATGACCTGGATCTTCGCTGCACGAAGAAGCTCCATCACCTTCTCGGGTGGGTCCGGCGTGGCGATATCGATGTCCCTTACCGGTCGGCCGGCGACGGCGTCCCGTACGCATCCGCCGACATAACGCACCTCGGTGCCGTCGCGGGTCAGTGCCGCGACGACCTGTCTGGTCTCCGGCAATTGCATCCAGTCCTGGAGAGGCATGCGGCCGACCGGCCCCTCCCCCAGCGTGCGCGGCGCATCGGCGGCATTCATTCGATGTAGCTCGGCACGATCTCGCCGTCGCGATATTCGGGCGGGTGGTAGACCCCGCCCGGCGGTTCGCCTCCGATCAGGGCCCACCAGGTGAGGGAGATCGCCATCAGAACGGCTCCCGAAACGCCTATCCACACCCAAGGCACCTCCGCCCACCATTCCGGCATCTTCCGGTTGCTCATGAGGACGGCCCAGAGCAGATACAGCAATGCCGGCAAAAGCAGCGGCAGAACGATGTGCAGGAAGCCCCGCATGGCTCTCCCTTACCGGAGGTCGGAGCGGTTTTCGCCAGCGAGCACCTCGCTCAGATTGACGAGCATCCCGGCGGTCGCCCCCCAGATGTAGTAACGGTCGTACTGGAGCACGTAATAGAAACGGCGAGTGCCGTCACGGGTGCGGCTTTCCCGCACATGGTTGGCCGGGTCGAGCACGAACGACAGCGGCACCTCGAACGCTTCCGCGACCTCGAAAGGATCGATCGAAAGCTCGATCGGCGGCTCGATCCATCCCACGACCGGGGCGACCCCATAGCCGGTGGTCGTCTCGTAGAGGTCGAGCTCGCCGAGGATCTCTACCTTGTCGGGGGACAGCCCGATCTCTTCCTCGGTTTCCCGCAGGGCCGTCGCTTGCAGGTCCGGATCGTCTGGCTCCATGCCGCCGCCGGGAAAGCTGATCTGCCCCGCATGCTTCTGGAGGTGGGCGGTCCGCTGCGTCAACAGGACGGTGATGCCCTCCGGCCGGTTCACCAGCGGCACCAGCACCCCCGCCGGCTTGAGGCGGCGCCCCGTAGGGGCAATGCCGCGGCCGCGCGGATGCAGGTCGTAATCACTGCGCGTGCCGACATCGGCCATCCGAGATGCCGTCGGCTGGGCATGTTGAAGGCGTCGGCGTATCTCGTCCCGCGTCACCGGCTAGACCGTCCCGAGCGGGAAGAACGTTCCGCTGCTCCAGACGCCGAGAACCGTCTGCCCGTCGCGCTCCTCCTCTACCGCGAGCTCGACCAGATCGTAGAAGACCGACCGGGCGATCAGGGCTTCGAGACCATCCCGGACCAGGAGGTAGGGCGACGGCTCGCCGGTTTCGGGCGCGATCTCGACGCGGATCGGATGATCCCGGTCCGCCGTCACCCAGTCGTCGACGTTCGTGCGGAACCGCAGCGTTTGAGCCAGCCCCTCGCCTTCGGCAATCATCTCGACGGCGACGAACGGCGCATCCTCGACCTCGATCCGTCCCCGCTCGACCGGTGTCGCGAGCACGAACGTGCCGTCGTCCTCGCGCCGCAGCACCGTCGAGAAGAGCTTCACGAGCGCATGGCGCGTGAACGGCGTGCCCTCATGGTACCAGGTGCCGTCGCGCGCGATCCGGATCTGGAAGTCCTTCAGACCGCCCTCCGGTCCTTCCTTCCTCGCCAGATCGCCGATCGGCGGGTGCTCCGCGCGTTCATCCATTGCCAATCCCTCACCAGATCGCCGGCCGAGCCCGCAGCGAGCGAGGCACCGAACCAGGTGGAACCTACACCGTCCCGCCGCGTGTCGAAAATCTGCCTCATTGAGCTGATCTGATCACCTGCCGCGGAGTTCCCGATGGCGGGAAGCGGCATATATGATTTCCGTGGTCCATCTCGGGTAGGAGATAGCTTCGCCATGGCCGGAACCGAACCGATGCTGATGCAGGGCGAGCCGCCGGTTGCACTCGTCTCCGAGATCGAGACGCTGGCCGACCGGCTGAGTGCTGCCCGCGAGCGCGTCGGTCGCATCATCTTCGGCCAGGAGACGGTGGTCGAGCAGGCGATCATCACCCTGCTCTCCGGCGGACATGCCGTGCTGATCGGCGTCCCGGGCCTCGGCAAGACGCGCCTGGTCGAGACGCTGGGTGCGGTCTTCGGGCTCGACGAGAAGCGTGTCCAGTTCACGCCGGACCTGATGCCCGCAGACATTCTGGGCTCGGAAGTTCTGGAAGAGACGGAGACAGGACGCCGGTCGTTCCGCTTCATCGAAGGCCCCGTGTTCGCCCAGTTGCTGATGGCAGACGAGATCAATCGCGCCAGCCCTCGCACCCAGTCGGCCCTGCTGCAAGCAATGCAGGAGCGGCGCGTCTCGGTGGCCGGTCAGTACCGCCAGTTGCCGCGGCCGTTTCACGTGCTCGCGACCCAGAACCCGCTGGAGCAGGAAGGCACCTATCCACTGCCTGAGGCCCAGCTCGATCGCTTCCTGATGGAGATCGACGTCGAATATCCGGATCTCACGGCCGAGCGGCAGATGCTGATCGCCACCACCGGCGTCGAGGAGACGGTGCCCGAGCGGATCTTCAGTCCCGACCAGCTCCAGGAAGCACAGCGGGTCATCCGGCGCATCCCGGTCGGAGAGAGCGTCGTGGAAGCCATCCTAGCCCTCGTGCGGTCCGGGCGGCCGGATTCCAGCGAGCTGCCCCTTGTGCGGGAGCACGTAGCGTGGGGCCCTGGCCCACGCGCGAGCCAGGCACTGATGCTTGCGACACGGGCAAGAGCCCTTCTCGACGGCAGATTGTCGCCCTCGGTCGAGGACGTGCTCGCGCTGGCTCCGGCGGTTCTGCGGCACAGAATGGCGCTGAGCTTCGGCGCGAGGGCCGAAGGTGTCACGATCGACCAGGTGATCGACCATCTCTGCGAGCCGTTGCGGTAACGGGCAACAGACGCGATGGTCGACAACGGCAGGAGAGCCCTTCGGTACGAAGCGGAGCGGATAGCTTCGTCGCAGCCGCCGCTGCTGTTGGCGGCCCTGAAGATCGCCGACACCGTGGCGGCCGGTCTCCACGGCCGCCGCCGGTCCGGCCCGGGCGACGCTTTCTGGCAGTACCGACCTTACCAGTGGGGCGACAACGCCCGCTCAATCGACTGGCGCCGCTCGGCGCGGAGCGACCCGGTTTACGTGCGCGAGAACGAATGGGAGGCAGCGCAGGCGGTCTGGCTCTGGCGCGACGAATCTCCCTCGATGCGGTACGCGTCCCGAGCCGATCTTCCTGAGAAGGAGGAACGCGCGACGCTTCTGCTGTTGGCGACCGCAGCCCTGCTCCTGCGCGCGAGTGAGCAGGTCAGCCTCCTGGAGCCGGGTTCCCGGCCACTTCGAGGCCGCACCGCGCTCGATCGCATCGCCGAAGAGCTGACGGGAAGAACCTCGCCCACCGATCCGGCGGCCATCTCCAGCGTCCCGCCGGCTATACCGCTCCGCAGGCATTCGCAGGTAATCCTGTTCGGCGATTTCCTGGCTCCGCTCGAGGCGATCGAGCATTCCCTCGCCGGGTTCGCAGCCCAGGGAGTGCGCGGCCATGTCGTGCAGATCCTGGATCCGGCGGAGGAGGCGCTGCCCATGCGCGGCCGGGTTAGATTCGAAGGGCTCGAAGGCGAAGGCGATCTCCTCGTCAGGCGCGTGAACCGCCTTCGACCCGGATATCAGGCACGGCTGGCCGCACAGAAGGATGGCTTGCGGGCCCTCGTTCGTCGACTCGGCTGGACCTGCTCGCTGCATCATACCGACAAATCGCCGCAGACGGCACTGCTGGCCCTGCAGGCCGTGCTGTCGCTGCGTCCGGACGGGTGAGCGATGCTGGAGCTCGGCCCTCTCGCATTCGCCGCCCCCGCCGTGCTGACGGCTTTGCTCCTCCTGCCGCTGATCTGGTGGATCCTGCGGATCTCGCCGCCGTCGCCCCGCCTCGTCAGATTTCCGGCAATCCGTTTGCTGTTCGGCCTCCGGCAGGACGAGGAGACGCCGGCGCAGATGCCATGGTGGCTGCTCCTCCTACGCCTGCTGCTCGCGGCGATCATCATTTTCGCGCTGGCACAGCCG
Organism: Alphaproteobacteria bacterium; assembly: GCA_029268305.1. GTDB lineage: Bacteria > Pseudomonadota > Alphaproteobacteria > JAJUGE01 > JAJUGE01 > JAJUGE01. The sequence goes on along the minus strand of JAJUGE010000053.1, from coordinate 14,384 downwards.
CTGCTCAATCCTTCGCGGCTGCTGCCAGGAGCCGGCCCGGTGCTGCTCGTCCTGGACGACGGTTGGGCGGCGGCCCGCCATTGGCCCGAGCGCCAGCAGGCGGCGTTGGATCTGTTGCAGAGGGCGGGACGAGCCGACCGTCCCGTCGCCCTCCTGACCACGGCACCGCAGCCTGACGGCTCCCCTCCCCGATTGAACGGCCTCATGCGGCCCGAGGCGGCGGCGAGCATCGTCCAGGCGCTGGTTCCAAAGCCCTGGCCGACGAGCCGCTCGGCCGTGCTGGACGCCCTCGGCGCCCCCACCGCGCCGCGCTCGGCGACCGTCTACTGGATTTCGGATGGCGTGGCTTCCGGCTCCGTCACCGAGATGGCGACGAGCCTTCAACGCCTCGGCCGTCTCGACGTGCTCACCGACGCACCGGAGGAGGCGCCACGGCTGTTGCGGCCGCCGACGCGCGAAGGCACCTCCCTCGTCATATCTGCAGAACGGCTCCACACGAATGTGCCCGAGCTCGCGATCGTCGACGCCGTCGCGGAAGACGGGCGGCTTCTCGGCGAAACGGCCCTCTCGTTCATCGAAGGATCGGTCAACGCCGAGGGGCGGCTCGAGCTTCCGTCGGAAATGCTGAACCAGATCGCGTTGCTGCGGATCAGGAACGAAGCCAGCGCCGGCGCGACCGTGCTCCTCGACGAAGGGTGGCGGCGCCGTCCGGTCGGCATCGTCACGACCGGTGCCTCGCAGGCCGGGCATCCGCTGCTCGACGAATTGCACTATGTCAGCCGCGCTATGGCGCCGATCAGCGATGTCAGCCGCGGCGAGCTGTCATCGCTCCTGGAGGGCCGTTATGCGGTGATCGTCGTTCCCGATGCCGCGGGCGCCACGCCGGAGCAGGAAGAAGCGATGGCGGACTGGGTGCAGCAGGGCGGCATGCTGATCCGCTTCGCCGGACCTCGGCTCGCGGAGAGCGGCACTGCCCCGCTTCCGGTCGAGATCCGCAGGGGCGGCCGGGCGCTCGGTGGCGCGCTTTCCTGGTCGCAGCCGCAACGCCTGGCGTCCTTTCCTCCCTCGAGCCCGTTCGCCGGTCTCGAGATCCCGGACGACGTGCGTGTCACGCGACAGGTGCTGGCGGAGCCGAGCATCGATCTCGCCGGCAAAACCTGGGCGAGCCTCGAAGACGGGACGCCGCTTGTCACCGCCGAGCGAAGCGGCAAAGGCTGGCTCGTCCTCGTGCATACCACCGCCAATGCCGACTGGTCGAACCTCGCCCTTTCGGGGCTTTTCGTGCAGATGCTGCAGCGCATGGCCGAATGGAGCCAGGGTGTGCCAGGCAGCGAGGCGGAAGGAATACTTCCGGCGGTCGAGGTGATGGACGGGTTCGGCAGACTGTCCGCCCCCGAGCGCCCGGTGACGCCACTGGATGCATCCGCGCTCGCGGAGACGGAAATCGCCCCCGATCACCCGCCCGGCTATTACGGCAGCGAGAACAGCCGTCGGGCGCTGAACCTCTCCTCGTCCGTCACCTCCTTCGAACCGTTGCCGGCGTTGCCTCCGGGCGTCGCGCGCCACACGCTCGACAGGGCGGAAGAAACCGATCTCCGTCCGTGGCTCCTGCTCGCTGCGGTCCTGCTCGGAATGCTCGACCTTCTGCTGACGCTGATGCTGCGCGGCAATCTGAGCGGGACAGCCCGACCCAGCCGCCGCACGGCGGTGGGAAGCGGGGCGGCGGGAGCGGGTCTGATCGCATTCCTGGTCGGAGTCCAGCTCCTGACGCCACCCTCGGCCGGTGCGCAGGAGGCATTCGCGACCCGCGTCGACGAAAGGGCCCTGAAGGCGACGCTCGACACCCGCCTCGCCTACGTGTTGACAGGCGACGCGCAGATCGACGAGACGAGCCGCGCCGGATTGCAGGGCCTGACGTGGGTGCTCGAGCAGCGTACCTCGGTGGAAGCGGCGGAACCGATGGCTGTCGACCCGGACGAACACGAACTCGCGTTCTTTCAGCTCCTTTACTGGCCCGTCACACCGACGCAGCCGGACCTTTCGCCCTCGGCGCGCGAGCGGCTGACGCATTTTCTCGAGAATGGCGGGACCATCCTGTTCGATACGCGCGATCAGGGGAGCGTCGTCGGCAACTTCTCGCAACAATCGAACGTGCTCACGGCCGAGGGCCAACGATTGCGGGAGCTCCTCAGCGGCATCGATGTGCCGCCGCTGGGTCCTGTGCCGCCCGATCACGTACTGACCAGGTCGTTCTATCTACTCCACGAGTTTCCTGGACGGTGGGCAGGCGGCACGATCTGGCTCGAAAGCGCCGAATCCGGGCGCAACGACGGCGTTTCTTCGGTGATGATCGGCGGCAACGACTGGGCAGCGGCATGGGCAATGGACGCGAACGGGCAGCCGATCTACCCGGTGATCCCGGGCGGGGAGACCCAGCGTGAGATGGCCTACCGGTTCGGAGTGAACCTCGTCATGCACGTCCTGACCGGCAACTACAAGGCGGACCAGGTGCACGTTCCGGCAATCCTGCAGCGGCTCGGCGAATGAGCGCATCGGCAACGACGGTCGCGTTCGCGCCTCTGCTCCCGTGGTGGGCGATCGCCGCCCTGGGCGTCGCGTGCCTCGCCCTCGTCGGACTGGCGCTCTGGCGGCGGGCGAGCGGCGCCTGGTGGCGCGCAGCCGTCCTCGCCTCCCTCCTGCTCGCCCTCGCAAATCCGGCTCTGGTCGAGGAAGAGCGGGAGATGCAGCGCGATACCGCGCTGGTGGTGGTCGACGACTCCCCCAGCCAGGGGATCGGCGACAGGAGGAGCCGGGCCGAAGCGGCGCTCGGCGAATTGCACAACCGGATGGAGGGGCTAAAGGATCTGGACGTCCGCGTCGTGCGCATCGAGGGCAGCGCCGGCTCGCTCACCGGGCGCGCGACGGAGGAAGGGGGCACCAGGATCTTCCGGAAGATCGAAGAGACGATGGCCGACGTTCCCCGGCAGCGGCGCGCGGGAACGATCGTGATCACCGACGGCCAGGTGCACGATGCGCCGGACGCGGAACAGGCCGAGCAGCGGGGCGAGCAGGAGCCGCCGCTGCACGTGCTCCTCACCGGCGAACCCGACGAAGCCGATCGGCGGATCGCCGTTGTCCGCGCGCCCTCCTACGGGATCGTCGGTAGCGAGATCGAGGTCACGATCCGCGTCGACGACCTGCCGGCCCCCGAAGTCGCCGGCCAGGCGCGGGTGTCGGTGGCGCGCAACGGTGTCCCGGTCCAGACGGTTAACGTGGTCACGGGCCGCGACGAAACGCTGCGAGTTCCGATCGAGCACGCCGGCTCGACCATCGTCGAGCTTGAAGTGGAGCCGGGACCCAGAGAGCTGACAGACATCAACAATCGCGCCGTGGTGATGGTCAACGGCGTGCGCGATCGGCTGCGGGTTCTGCTCGTCTCCGGACACCCGCACGCCGGAGAGCGCGTGTGGCGGAACCTGCTCAAATCCGATCCGGCGGTGGACCTGGTCCATTTCACGATCCTGCGGCCGCCGGAGAAGCAGGATGCGACGCCGATCCGCGAGTTGTCGCTGATCGCCTTCCCGATCCGCGAGTTGTTCGAGGCGAAGCTGTTCGACTTCGACCTGATCGTGTTCGATCGCTATCACCGCCGTGGCGTCATTCCGCAGCTCTATCTCGCGAACGTCACGAACTATGTCAGGCAGGGCGGTGCTCTGCTCGAGGCGGTCGGGCCGGGATTTGCCGAGCCCTATACGACGCTCTATCGGACCCCGCTTGGCCAGATTCTGCCGGGCGAACCTACCGGTCGAATCTTCGAGGAAGGATTCCGGCCGGAAGTCACCGACACGGGGCGCCGCCATCCGGTAACCGCGGAAATGACGCTCCAGGGGAGCGATGCGCCGGAATGGGGTCGCTGGTTCCGGCACATCGATGCCGAGACGCACTCCGGCGAGACACTGATGAGTGGCGTGGACGACCGACCTCTGCTCGTGCTCGATCGCGTCGGAGAGGGCCGCGTCGGGCAACTGCTGAGCGACCATATCTGGCTCTGGTCCCGCGGCTACGAGGGCGGCGGCCCTCACGGCGAGCTGTTGCGGCGCCTCGCCCACTGGCTGATGAAGGAGCCCGATCTCGAAGAGAACGCCTTGCGCGCCGCCGTTCGCGGCGACCGTCTGTTCATCGAGCGACGCTCGCTGGAGCAGACGAATCCCGAAGTGAGCCTCACCGATCCGAACGGCGAATCCCGGCAGATCGCGCTCACCGATGCCGGCGGCGGTCGATATGTCGCCGAAGTGGAGATCGACGAGCCGGGCCTCTACAAGCTGACCGACGGCGAGATGACCGCTCTGGCCGCGGCAGGTCCGCCGAATCCGGTCGAGTTCACAGACGTCCGCACGACCGCCGCCCGTCTGGCACCGCTTGCGGATGCGAGCGACGGCGGCGTGTTCTGGCTCTCGGAGTCGGGCGTGCCAGATCTTCGCCGCGTCCGGCCGGGACATGGCAGCAGCGGCCGTGGCTGGGCCGGTCTTCGCGCCAATGGCGACTACATTGTGACCGGCGTCTCCAAGGTGCCGCTGCTTCCGCCGTTCGCTGCGCTGGCCCTGATCGGCGCGACGCTGGTGCTCGCCTGGCGCCGGGAGGCGCGGTAACCGGCTATAGCGCGGCGGTTCACGATTCCGAAGCGGGCTCCTGGCCGATGGCGCCGAGCGGCACCTCGCCCTTGTCCGGCGCCGCCGATCCGCGTGCCGCGGCGACCCGCCCGAGGAAATCGAGCAGCAGCTCGTCGCTGTGCCGGTGCAGGTCCTCGTCGCGCAGGATGTCGTAACCGCCCCAGTCCAAATTGCGGATGATCATCAATGTCCGGGAACGATGCCGCGCATCGTCGTCGAGCCGTCTTCTTCGACGACTTCGTTGTCCCTGCCGATCCTGAAGTGCAGGTCCGCCAGCGATCCGAACACGTGACGCTTCTCCTCGTCGTCGCCGTCCCACTGGTGATAGGCGTCGAATATCCGGAGGTCCACGTCCGAGCCGCCGCGACGGAGGTCGTCACAAATCTGGCGGCTCCGCTCCACCGAGACGTTCCGGTCGTGCTTGCCGAGAAGCATGAGCACGGGCGCCCCGGTGGTGGTCGGATCCTCGAGCCGCGGGATGCTGCAGCCGTAATAGGAGGCATGGGCGGCAAACCGGAGCGGCTTGTCGCCGAGGAAGGCCCCCCTGATCTGCTCATAGGCCGTCAACACCGTCGTCATGCCGCCCCAGGAGAAGCCCATGATCGAGATCAGATCGGGGTCGACGCGGGGATGCTTCGCCAGAAACTCGAGCCCGGCGAAGATGTCCGCGAGAAGCGTCCAGGTGGTCACCCGCAGCGCCTTGAAGTCGTCGGAAGCGTCGGCTAGATCCCGGGCTTCGAAGCTGTCGAGCACCAGGGAAACATACCCGGCCTTGGCGAACTTGGCGCCGTAAGTGAGTTCGCGGGCCGGCTTCTGTCCGCCGAGGCCGTGCGCGACAAGCACCGCCGGTCGCGGTCCGGTCCCTTCCTCTGGAAGAAACAGTTGCGCCTGCACGGCGACCGGATTCACCGGCGCGTCGTGTTCGGCGACTTCCTTGAGCAGGTAGGGGCTGGCGCTCGGGAACTCGACGTTCTGGGGAGCGATCCGCTCGCCCTCCAGATCGATCTCCTTTTGCTCCGTGCTGGTCATCGATCGATTCTTTCACTGGCTTCGAACTTGCCGGCGCCGATAGCTCTCGAACGGAGCTCGGCCAGGAGATCCGGGTCGTGCACCACCCGCGGAACCTTGTTCTGACCGCCCAGCCTTCCGCGCGAACGCATCCAAGCCGAAAAGGTGCCGGGCGGCGCCACGACAACTTCCGGCGGCTTCATCTGAACATCGCCCCGCCGATGGGCGTCGTAGTCTTCATTGATCTCGCGCAGGCAGCCATCGAGGCGCATGGCGAAGCGCTCGAGCCGCTCGGAAGCAAGCCGTTCGCCTTCGAACTCGACCACGTACAGATGGAAGCCACGACGATCCTCCCCGCTCGGGTAGACGGGCCCGACCGAGAAATCGGCAACCCCGGCGCCGACGAATTCTGCGGCGGCGGTGACCGCGCGGACGATCTCCTCCTCGACGAGGTGCTCGCCGAACGCCGAGAGCGATGAGGCGGTGCGGCCGGTGACCAGGAGCCTCGGCGGATCGCGATCGACGAACCGAACCGTATCTCCGAGGATGTAGGACCAGGCTCCACCCGGCGTACTCATGACCACCGCGTAGTTGAGGCCGGTTTCCACATTCCCCACCCAGTGGCGGCGCGGATTTGCGGAGTCGAGCTCTTCGACCGGAACGAACTCGAAGAAGGTGCCGCCGTCGACGACGAGCCGCATGCCCTCTCCAACGCCGCGATCGGCGACGGCGATGAACCCTTCGCTCGCCGGATACACCTCACGCAGGTCGACACGGCTCCCGGCGAGCAGATCTTCGTACTGGGAGCGGTAGGGCGCGAAGTTCACCCCGCCATAGACGATCAGTTCCAGCTTCGGGTAGCACTCCGAAAGACTGCGCCCTTCCGTCTGCACGAGGTTCTGCAGGAAGAAGAGCAGCCAGCTCGCTGTCCCGCCGATCGTGCGGATATCCTCCTTCAGCGAGAGCGGCCCGAGAATTTCCAGCTTCCGGTCCCAATCCGAGATCTCGCCGACTTCTCCCCGGGGGAAGTAGAAAGGGCGTGCCCAGCGTGGAACTTCCCGCGCAGCGATCCCGCTCATGTCGCCCGCATAGATGCCGGTGCCCAGCTCGTCGAGGGCGACACTGCCGCCGAGCATGAAGTTCATGCCGCCGAGCACCCGGCTTTGCGGCCGCGCCCGCAAGTGAAAGGCGAGCATGTCGAGGATAGCGCCGCGGTAGGCTTTCAGCGTTTCATGGGTAACGGGAATGTACTTGCTCGTACCGGTCGTCGTGCCCGAGGTTTTCGCGAAGTACGGGATCGTGCCGGGCCAGGTCGCGTCGCGGACTACGGGGAAGCCCGGCTTCCAATATCGCGCCCAGAAGTCTTCGTATCGGCGCAGCGGCACGCGGGACTGGAACTCCTCCAGCGACGAGATCGTATCGAATCGATGCTCCTGGCCGAAGCGGGTGCGGCTCGCCCGATGAAGCAGCCGTTTGAGCTGCCGCTCCTGCGTCTCCGCGACGTTCTGCCGGTCCAGCGCCGCCAGCCGGTATCTGGCCCAGCCACGAAGGAATCGCGTTCCATCGATCACCGCGTAATCTCCTCCGGCCGGAACACCGTCTCGTGCGGGAAGCTCGCCCGTGCCGTTTCCGGATCGAGGGGCAGGTGGCAATACTCGCCGCGCCGCCAGAGCGCCACCTGGTCCGCGAACGTGGTGCTCCGGATCCAGCCGTCCTGCCCTCCGAGAAGCACGACATAGTTCGCGTCCGGGTCGCCGAGATCGGCCAGGAACCGGGCGTTGGCGCCGAAAGCCACCCGGTGGGGACCGGAGGACAGGCCATGTGCGGTCTTCATCAGCGTCTCGTTGCTCCCGCCGGCGGGGAAATCGGCCATCACGTAGCGGCGGCCCAACACCGGGAGGGCGGACAGCGGATGCGCCAGGCGGATGTGGTGGATGTCGCCCCAGCTGCGATAGCGGGAGAACGTCTTCGCAGCCTCACCCGCAGCTTCGCGCGCCGCAGCCCGGGTTCGCTCCTGCGGCAGCGCGGCCACGTCCTCCTTCAGCAACTCCCACGGGTGGAGGCTGGCCCGGAACAGCGCGAGCCCCGCCTCGCCGTGGATACGGTGGATGAAATGGTAGAGCAGCAGCTCGAAGGCGAGCGCACCGGCCGACTCGGCATCGTGAGCGCCGTCCCACCCGCGCAACGCCGCCACCAGCGGCCTAATGGGGGGCCCAATCGCGTCGACCTCCCACTCGCCGGCTTGCAGGAGCAGGTCGCGCATGGCGGGCGCGGTCGGCATCGTCACGTCCCGGTGCAGCTCCTTCAGATCATCGAGGGAGACGGTCTCCTTCTCCTTCAGCACCATCCGAAGCCGCGATGACCTTTCCTCCGGAGAAAAGAAGAACCCGATCGGCACCGGGGCCGGCGCGAATGGCGGGTCGTTCGCCGAGACGACGTATCCTTCGGCAGGATCGTACCGCTTGGGAAGATCCCAGGCGGTGACGATCTCTCGCCAATGGTCGAGCGCCTCCGGCCGCATGACGAGATCGTTCGGAATCGTGTGCGGCCGGCGCGGCAGGTGAGCCCCCATGCTCTGGCCGACCCGGCCCTCGCAATCCGCGAACACGAAGTTCTGGGCGGGAACGGCGAAGCTTGAGGTCGCCTCGATGAACTCGTCCCAGGAGCCAGCGCGCATCATGCCCAGCATCGCCCCGATCTCGTCGCTCGGTCGGTGACCGATCCAGGTGAGCGCCAGGTCGTGGCGGAACGGGCTGGCGAGCAATGGCGAGTCGGTGATGATCGGGCCGTGCTCGGCCTCGCGGACGACGACCTTCTTCGCTCTGGCCCATCGGACCTTGATCGTCTCTTCCCGTTCACGGACCGGCTCGGGCGCCTCCGTAAGGTCAAACAGGTCGCTGCTCGCGGCGTGGAGGCTCGTGCCGCTCCAGGCGATGCGCCGATTCCGACCCAACGTGACGACCGGCAGTGCCGGGATCATGAGCCCGACGACGTTGAAGCCAGGTGATGCGAGCCCGACTGCGAGCCAGTTGCTCGGCAGCATGATCGAGAGATGCGGGTCGCTCGTCAGCAACGCCGACCCGCTCGCACTCCGTGCCGCGGAGACGGCGGCCGCATTGCTGCCGCCGCGCCCGAATCCGGCCCAGATCCAGTCCACCAGCTCGGCCGCGCCACCCGCGCCCGAGAGGTTCGGCGCCGGCATCGATTGTGTGCGGAGCAATCTCTCCCAGAGGTGCGGCCAGTCCGGCCGGTCGCGTAGCGGCCGCAGCTTGTGCCAGGCCCGCCAGGAGAAATCCATCGCTGCGAGGCGGCCGACAGCGAGCACGTCCTCCACCGACCACGGCTCCGCCCGCACACCCGCGAGCGACAACTCTTCCGGCTGCTCCGCCGTCTGATCGATCGTGGCATTGACGCCATCGACGAAGCGTTCGAGCCATCGCCGCGTATCCGACGGCATGGCCGCTAGGGTACCCGGAACCGCCCGCGGAAAATCGAGGATGCGAAGGGTGTGATCGAGATCGAAGGTGACCATGCCGGCCACTTCAGAGAGGCGGCCGTAGGCGAGGCGGCGCATGATCTCCATCTGGGCCAGCCGCAGATGCGCTTGCACGGCCCCGATCCCGACGGCCAGATCGTCGTCGGAGCGTGCCTCGATGAACGGGATCTGCTGTTCGCTCCAACGAACGTTCAAACGCTCCCGTACCGGCAAGCGCCGGCTCGAGAAGTCGGCAACGCGCTCCGCCACGCTCAATCGCCGCCGGGGCGAGAGCGCCGCCCTCGCAAGCACTCGGCTCAGAAGCCGGGCGACGTTGAACGATTTCCGCCATCGGCTCATCTATCCGGATACGCCGCCTTCCCGATCCACGAAGTGTAATCAGAGCCCCGCCGCTCTCCCTCTGAACACCTCCGGGCAGCGCCGGTTCCTCCCGGGGCTCCTGCATCGAGGAACTTCCTACCTCGCGGCTCGATTGATCAGATTCTCAGAGCGACAGTTCGGAGTATGCCCTTGATGACGTCGGCAAGCGCCCCAGCCGCACCGGCGGCCGAGCTTCCGCCGGGCTTCAAACGGCGATTGCTCGTGCATCTGCTGCCAGAGGTGGGCCCGCTGCTGCTGTTCTTCCTCGCCTTCATGTGGCAGGACCTCATCTTCGCGACCGCGGTCTATGCCGTGGCGACGGCCGCCGCATTCGGCGTGACCTGGGTGCGGCATCGCCGCCTTCCGGTCCTTCCGCTGATCTCGACGCTGCTCGTGGTGATCTTCGCCGGCCTCACCCTGGCCCTCGACGAGGCGATGTTCATCAAGATGAAGCCGACAGTCCTGAACGGCTTCTACGCGGCGGTTCTAGGGCTCGGCTGGCTCTTCGGCTACCGCCTGGTCGAACGGATACTGGAGCCGGAATGCCACCTGGACGAGGAAGGGCTGCGAGCGCTGACGCTCCGGACCAGCGCCTATCTGCTGAGCCTGGCCATTATCAACGAGATCATCTGGCGAACGATGCCCACCGAACACTGGGTCCTTTTCAAGGTGTTCATCATCGTCGGGTTCAATCTGACGTTCGCCTGGGCACAGGTCCCGCTCCTGCGCCGTCATCTGATCGCCGGTGAGGGCGCTCGCCTAACCGAGGAATGATCCGGCCAGGTGGGGCCGCCCTACAGCGCCGCGAGGCGTTCGACGGCCTGGGCCAGACGCGCCCGCGTCGCTTCCAGCTCACCCCGCCGTTCCTGCTGCTCCTCGACGACCTCGCGCGGTGCGCGGGTGACGAAGTTCGGGTTCGCGAGCTTCTGATCGATGCGACCGATATCGGCATCGATCTTCTTCAGCTCGCGGTCGAGGCGCTGGCGCTCGGCCGCCATGTCGATCACGTCGGCCAACGGCAACAGGACCGTAGCCTCGCCCAGGACGACCTGAACGGCGCCCTTCGGAACCCCGCCTTCGAGCGGCTCGATGGCCGACAGGCGCGCCAGTCTCAGAATGTACTCCCGATGGATGGCGAGCCGCCGCAGCGTCGCGCTGTTCGCGCCATCCAGATACGCCTGAATGCGGGCACCTGCCGGGACGTTCATCTCCGAACGGACGGCCCGGATCTCCGTCACAAGCCTGATGACCCAGTCGACCTCGTCCGCGGCGTTCGCGTCGATCATCGACGGGTCGAGCTCCGGCCAGGAGGCGCGGATCAGCCCCGTGCCCCGCGCCTGACCGCGGCTCGCCGCCAGCTCCTCGGTCAGGAACGGCATGAACGGGTGAAGCAGGAGCAGGATCTGGTCGAGCACCCAGGCGGCCGTCGCCCGCGTCTCCTTCTTCAGGTCCTCGTTTTCGCCGGAGAGGATCGGCTTGATCAGCTCCAGGTACCAGTCGCAGTAGGTTCCCCAGGTGAACTGGTACAGAGCGTTCGCGGCTTCGTTGAACCGAAAGGTCTCGAGCGCCTCCGTCACCTCGCCCGCGAGTTCGGCCACCTTGCCCAGGATCCAGCGATTGACGGTGTGGCCGGAGCGGAGCGGGTCATACCCCGCGTGGACAACGCAGTCGTTCATCTCGGCGAAGCGCGCCGCATTCCAGAGCTTTGTCGCAAAATTGCGATAGCCCTCGACCCGCTGCTCGGAGACCTTCACGTCGCGCCCGCCAAGCGCCGCCGAGCTCGCGAACATGAAGCGAAGTGCATCGGCGCCGTATTTGTCGATCAGGTCCAGCGGGTCGATGATGTTGCCCTTGGACTTCGACATCTTCTGGCCGTGTTGGTCGCGCACGAGGCCATGCAGGTAGACGGTGCGGAACGGCACGTCTCCCATGAAGTGCAGGCCCATCATCATCATGCGCGCGACCCAGAAGAACAGGATGTCCCATCCGGTCACCAGCACATCGCCCGGATAGTAGCGGGCGAGTTCGGGCGTGCGCTCCGGCCAGCCGAGCGTCGAGAACGGCCAGAGCGCGGACGAGAACCACGTGTCGAGCACGTCGGGATCCTGCTCGAGCGGCACCGCCTTGCCGTAATGCCGCTCGGCCTCGGCCTTCGCCTCCTCCTCGGTCATGGCGACGAAGATCGTGCGGTCGGGTCCGTACCAGGCCGGGATCTGATGGCCCCACCAGAGCTGGCGCGAGATGCACCATGGCTGAATGTTGCGCATCCACTCGAAGAAGGTGCGGGCCCCCGCCTCCGGCTCGAAACGGGTTCGCCCCTGTTCGACCGCTTCGATCGCGGGCTTCGCCAGCGTCGCCGCGTCGACGTACCACTGCTCGGTCAGGTACGGCTCGATCGGAACGCCGCCACGATCGCCGTAGGGGACCTTGTGGACGTGCCGCTCGACCTTCTCGAGCAGCCCTTGCGCCTCCATGTCGGCGACGATGCGCTTGCGCGCCTCGAACCTGTCCAGGCCGCGATAGGCTTCCGGGGCGTTGTCGTTGATGCGGGCGCGGGTGTCGAGCACGTTGACAAAATCGAGTCCGTGGCGCCGCCCGACCTCGAAGTCGTTGAAGTCGTGTGCCGGCGTCATCTTGACCGCGCCAGTGCCCTGCTCCGGATCGGCGTACTCGTCCCCCACGATCGGCAAGCGCCGGCCGACCAGCGGCAGGATGCAATGCTTCCCGATCAGATGCCGGTACCGCTCGTCCTCCGGGTTCACCGCGACCCCGGTATCTCCCAGCATCGTCTCGGGCCGGGTCGTCGCGACCGTCAGGAAGGTGCCCTCCTCCCCCTCTATCGGGTATTTGAAGTACCAGAGACTGCCTTCGACCTCGGTCAGCTGCACCTCGAGATCCGAGATCGCCGTCTCTAGCTTCGGGTCCCAGTTGACGAGCCGTTGATCCTTGTAGATCAGGCCCTCGCGGTACAGGCGGACGAAGACGGTCCGCACCGCATGCGACAGCCCCTCGTCCATCGTGAACCGCTCGCGCGGCCAGTCGGCCGAGTCGCCGAGCCGACGCAGCTGGCGGAGAATCATGCCGCCGGATTCGGCTTTCCACTCCCAGACGCGCTGGATGAAGGCTTCGCGGCCGAGCTCGCGCCGCGACTTCCCTTCCGCTTCGAGCTGCCGCTCGACGACCATCTGCGTCGCGATGCCGGCATGATCGGTGCCCGGCTGCCAGAGGACGTCGCAACCGCGCATGCGGCGGTAGCGCACGAGAATGTCCTGCAGGGTATGGTTGAGAGCGTGCCCCATGTGCAGGCTGCCGGTGACGTTCGGCGGCGGCATCATGATGGTGAAGGGCGTCTTGTTCGAGTCGACCTCGGCCGCGAAAGCCGACGACGACTCCCATTGCTCGTAGCGGCGCTGCTCCGCCTCCTGGGGGCGATAGGTCTTGTCCAGCATCGCCGACAATCCTCTCGAAGCTCTCGGGTGAACAGGCTCCGACGGGCCTGCCGGACGGCGGCGCGTCAGTCCTCGGCGCGGCGAACCATACGCTCGATCTCGCGCTTGACAAGCCGCTCGACGAGAACGGGCAGATTGGCGTCGAGCCATTCCCGCAGCATGGGGCGGATCATCTGCCGCACGAGCTCTTCCAGCGTGAGGCCGCTGTTGCCGATCGGCATGTCGGCCGCCGCGCCGGAAGAGCGGTCTAGTGCCCCCATCAGCCCGGCGAAGGCGGCGGTGGTCGCCGCCGCCGGCCCGCTCGACATGATGACATCGTCGTCCGTGCCCGGATCTTCGGCCGCGGAAAGTGCGGGCTCCGACTTCGGCGGCTCTGGATTCGGTTCGGGAGCCGGAGGCACGGCTTCAGGCTCCGGCCCTGCGCGATGCTCGGGCACGGTCTCAGGGATGTCGATGCCCTCAGCCTCCGGTTCGTCCGCCACCTGGGTCAGCTCGAAGATGTCGTCGCCCGCGCCCGGCTCCTGTTGCTTCGGAGGTGCCTCGGCGGGCTTGTCTGTCGTCGCCTCGGCTTCCCCGACCTTCGCCTCCGGCTGCCCATCCTCGGCATCCTCGGAGATGATCCTTCGAATCGACGCGAGGATCTCCTCCATCGTCGGCTCGGGCTGATCCTTCTTGCCGTCCATCGCCTGATCTCCGGTTAGGGATGCGAGGGACCCGCGCGTCAGTCCCTGCCGACGGGCACGTACTGGTCGAAGTCGATCCAGCGGTTGCGAACGTTCTCGTAGTTCTGGTTCGGATCGTAGTAGTCGACCGGCAGCTGGAGGCCCTCCGCCGTCAGGCCGCCCACGGCTGCAGCCAGGTTGAACGCCGCCACGGCGACATCGCGCTGTGAGCGGACCAGCCCGACCCGCGCTTCGAGCAATTCCTGCTCCGCGTCGAGCACGTCGAGCACGGTTCTGGTGCCGACCAGGGCCTCCTGCTGCACCCCTTCCAGCGCAATCTCGAAGGCGTTGATCGAGGCACGGAGGGACTCGATCTGCGCACGCGCCGCGATCAGGTTCTCCCAGGCGTTTGCCGCCTGGTTGGTGGCCTGGCGCGTCGCTTCCTCGACCTCGATCCGGCGCTGGGAGGCGACCTGCTTCGCCTCGCGCACTCGCGATGTCACGGCACCGGCCTGATACAGCGGAACCGTCAGGTTCGCCGTCACGCTATAGGATTCGTCGCGGCCGTCGCGAACATTCCTGTCCCAGGCCTGCAGAACCTCGCCGGTCAGGTCCACCCGGGGATAGAGCTCGCTCTGCACCACCCGGATGTTGTCTTCGGCGCTGCTTTCGTTGAAGCGTGCGAGCATCACCTCCGGGTTGAATCTCACCGCCCCCTCGATCGCCTCCTCCCGGGTCG
>JAJUGE010000052.1 GCA_029268305.1 Alphaproteobacteria bacterium | reverse complement strand
GGCGAGCTCTACAGCCTGCTCGTGGACGCGGTCGGGGAAGTGCTGCGGCTCTCGGCCGAGACCTTCGAGCGCAATCCGATGACGCTCAAGTCCGCCTGGCGCGAACTCGCGGACGGCATCCACCGCCTCGATGGGCAGCTTCTGGTGGTTCTGAGCGTCGAGCGGTTGCTGCGGTCGCTGACTCCGGCCTCGGCCGCCTGAGCGCCTGTTCACGGGAGTCGTGCGATGAAGAGCTGCCTGGTCGTAGACGATTCGCGGGTGGTGCGCGTCGTGGCGCGACGTATCCTCGAAGAGCTCCGGTTCGAGGTGGTGGAAGCCGAGGACGGCAGGGAGGCGCTCGAGCGTTGCCGCGAGCACATGCCGGACGCGATCCTGCTCGACTGGAACATGCCGGTCATGAACGGGATCGAGTTCCTGCGCACCTTGCGCGCCGCCGAGGGCGGCGCAGCGCCGGTCGTCGTGTTCTGCACGACCGAGAGGGATCTGAAGCACATCCGCGAAGCGCTCGCTGCCGGCGCCAACGAGTACATCATGAAGCCGTTCGACAGCGACATCATCGCTGACAAATTCGGCCAGACCGGGCTGATCTGATGGCCGCTGCTCCCGACGGGGCGGTGCGTCCCGGACCGGAGGCCGATCCGTACCGCGTGATGGTGGTCGAGGATTCGCTCGTCATCCGCGGGCTGATCGCCCGGATCCTCGAGGCCGATCCGCGCATCGCCGTTGTGACGACCGTGGCCAACGGGAAGCTAGCGGTCGATGCCCTGGACCGGCACGACGTCGAAGTGGTCGTGCTCGACATCGAAATGCCGGTCATGGACGGCCTGACCGCGCTGCCGCTCCTGATGAAGGCCGATCCGCATCTGCAGGTCATCATGGCCTCCACCCTCACGCGCAGGAATGCCGAAATCAGCCTCAGGGCGATGGCGGCGGGGGCCGCCGACTACGTCGCCAAGCCGACCTCCTCGCGCGAGGTCACCGGCGCCGACGAGTTCAAGCGGGAGCTGGTGGCGAAGGTGCTGGCCTATGGGCAGCGCCGCCGGCGGAGCCATCCACGGCCGCGCTCTGCGGAACGGCGGGAGACCATGGGACGAACGGTCGCGCCGCCGCAGCGGCAGGCGATCGTGCTGCGCCCGCCTGCCAGCAGCCCGATCGTGGCCATCGGGATCGGCAGCTCGACCGGTGGACCGCAGGCTCTGGCGAAGCTGGTGGCGGGCCTCGACGCCTTGCGGCAGCCGATCTTTGTGACCCAGCACATGCCAGCCACTTTCACGGCGATCTTCGCCGAACATCTGGCGCGGGCGACCGGCGTCGGCTGTTCGGAGGCGGTCGACGGCGAGCCGGTTCGCCCGGGGCATGTCTACATCGCGCCCGGCGGACTCCACATGACGCTGGGGGTTCGCGGCGGCCGGACGGTGATCGTGCTGGACGACGGCCCGCGCGAGAACTTCTGCAAGCCGTCGGTCGACCCGCTGTTCCGCAGCCTGGCAGAGGTCTACCGCGACCGGGTCCTCGGCGTGATGCTGACCGGCATGGGATATGACGGGGCCGCCGGCGCGAAGGCGCTGGTGGACGCGGGGTCGACGATCGTCGCCCAGGACGAGGCGTCCAGCGTCGTCTGGGGAATGCCCGGCGCCGTGGCGCGCGCCGGGCTCTGCAGTGCCGTTCTCCCGCTCGGCGAGATGGCCAGATACATACGCGAGATGGCAGGAGCAGGGCGATGACGCCAGCGGAGTTGGACGCCGTCGCCCGCACCGTGCGGCGCGAATGCGGACTCGTCCTGACCCCCGACAAGGCGTACCTGGTCGACAGTCGTCTGATGCCCGTCGCCCGGCGCTGGGCGAAGCCGAGCGTGGAGGCGCTGGCCCGTGAGCTGATGGCCCCCGACCCGCCGCGCGATCTCGTGCGCGAGGTGGTCGAAGCTATGGTCACCAACGAGACCTTCTTCTTCCGCGACAGGAAGCCGTTCGACCAGCTCAAGGCGTTCGTCCTACCGCGTCTTCTCGCGGCCCGTGCCGACCGCCGGGTGATCCGGATCTGGTGCGCTGCATGCTCCTCGGGGCAGGAGCCCTACTCGATCGCGATGATCTGCAAGGAGACGCCGCAGCTCGCCAACTGGAAGGTGGAGATCGTCGGCACCGACATCTCGACCGAGATCCTCCGCCAGGCCGAGGCGGGAAGCTATTCCCAGTTCGAAGTGCAGCGGGGCCTCCCGATCCAGCTCCTGGTGAAACATTTCGAGCAGCAGGGGGACCGCTGGCAGCTCGACGCCTCGATCCGTTCGATGGTCTCGTTCCGGCAGTTCAACCTGCTCGA
Source organism: Alphaproteobacteria bacterium (assembly GCA_029268305.1). Lineage (GTDB taxonomy): Bacteria > Pseudomonadota > Alphaproteobacteria > JAJUGE01 > JAJUGE01 > JAJUGE01. The sequence goes on along the minus strand of JAJUGE010000052.1, from coordinate 24,494 downwards.
CCCGCCGGATAGGCTGGGCACGTTCGACGTCGTCTTCTGCCGAAACGTGCTGATCTATTTCGACCTGCCGACCAAGAGCGGCATCCTCGGCCGGATCGCCTCGGTGATGGCACCGGACGGTGTCCTCTATCTCGGCGGCGCCGAGACCGTTCTCGGCGTCTCCGACCGCTTCCAGCCGGTGCGGACGCAGCAGGGGGTGTACGAACTGGCGACACCCGACGCGCGCCAGGGTCCGGTTCGGATGGCGGCCGGCTGAACGGGAACGGCCCGGTTCAGTGGGCTGTGGAGCGGCCCGGCGCAGGGGGCGCGGCGGCGGTGTCGTCGCCCTTGGATTGCAGTCCCGGCGGAGCCTCGATCGGGCCGGTGATCAGTCGCGCACCGCGGCCGTAGGTGATCCACGACCACATCCAGTTGACGAACACCGACAGGCGGTTGCGGAACCCGATCAGCAGGTAGATGTGGACGAACCCCCAGAGCAGCCAGGCGATTCGGCCGGTCAGCTTCACGCGGCCGAAATCGGCCACCGCCGCCGAACGGCCGATCGTCGCCATCGTGCCCAGGTTCCGATACCGGAAAGGCTGCGTGTTCGTCCGGCCGGCGACTCGGGATGCGATCAGCTTGCCGACATACTTCCCCTGCTGGGCGGCAACGGCCGCGAGCCAGGGCAGCGGGCGCTCGTCGGGTCCCTCCGCGACCACGGCCGCATCGCCGAGGACGAAGATCTCCGGGTGGCCGGGAAGCGACAGATCCGGGGTGACCCGAATCCCGCCGTTTCTCTCGGTCTCGACGCCGAGCCACTCGCCGACCGGCGTCGACTTCACGCCTGCGCACCAGATCACCGTCGAGGCGGAAATCTTCTCGCCGGCGACCGTCGCGCTCTCGGCGTCGATCGCTTCGATCGGTGAATTGAGCCGGACCTCGACTTCCATCCGCCTGAGCGCCTCGAGGGCATAGGCACCCAGACGCTCCGGGAAACCGTTGAGGAGGCGCGGGCCGGCTTCGATCAGGAGAATGCGGGCGGCCGCGGGCCGGATATTGCGGAAATCCCGCGCGAGCGTCGCCCGCGTCAGTTCGGCGAGCGCTCCCGCCATCTCGACGCCGGTCGGGCCGCCGCCGACGAGCACGAAGGTGAGCAGCCGCCGCTGCGCCTCGGGATCGGACGTCGCCTCGGCGCACTCGAACGCGACCAGTATCCGGCGCCGAACCTCCACGGCGTCCTCGACGGATTTGAGGCCTGGCGCAAACCGCGGCCAATCCTCGTGACCGAAATAGCTGAACTCGGAGCCGGTCGCGAGAACCAGATAGTCGTAACGGTGCGCGGCCCCACCGCGCGTCCGCACCAGCCGGGCGCTGGTGTCGACACCGATCACCTCGTCCAGCAGCACCTCGATATTGTCGTGCCCTCGCGCCATCGCCCGAATCGGGGCGGCGATGTCGGCGGGCGAAAGTGCTGCGGTCGCGACCTGGTAGAGAAGTGGCTGGAAAAGATGATGGTTTCGGCGATCGATAACCGTTACGTCGACGTCGCTAGCCCGCAAGGCCTTGAAGGCGGCGGCACCCGCGAATCCGGCCCCGACGATGAGCACGCGCGGCCGCTCGGCCGAGCCGGCCGCTGCGTGGCTCGACCGTGCGCGGGGCTGCGGGCCCTGTGCGGTTGCCGTCATGCGAGAACCTCGCTGCCGATGAAATCGGGCAGCCTAGGGGCTGCAAGCCATTAAAGGCCTGCTGTCAGACGGAGATCCCGTAGTAGCCGGGCGGGTCGCTGGCCGGGAAAGACTCCTCCGACGCGAGATCGACCTTGTCCAAGCCGGCCGTACTACGTTGCTGCATGCCGTCACCGGCTCGGCGGGTTCCGCGCCAATCACCGCCGACCGGTTCGGCAGATCCTCGCGGGCCATCCTCCGGCGGTCGGGAACGCGAGGCGGAATGATCGAACGCTCGACGTGCCGCGACCGCGCCGAGGACGCCGACGGCGAGCAGCGCGCCACCGAGAACGAGCATAGCCGGCCACGGCACCATGTCCGTGGCACCGGACCTTCGGAGATTCCTCAACATCTCGAACCCTGCAGTGACTGTTGCACTGCATGAACTATCGAGCAGGCGGCCGGTTCCCTGGTGCGGCAGCCCGACGCAGCCGCGGCGCTGCGCCGGCCGGCCGCTTCCGGCGTCAGGCGGCGGACTTCTTCCGCACCTGTGTCGCCTCTTCCCCCTGCGGCTCGCGGAGCACGTAGCCCCGGCCCCACACGGTCTCGATGTAGTTCTCGCCCCCCGTCGCCCCGCTCAGCTTCTTCCGAAGCTTGCAGATGAACACGTCGATGATCTTCACCTCCGGCTCGTCGATGCCGCCGTAGAGGTGGTTCAGAAACATCTCCTTCGTGAGGGTCGTGCCTTTGCGCAGCGAGAGTAACTCGAGGATGGAGTACTCCTTGCCGGTGAGGTGCAACGGCTGGCCGTCGACCTCGGCGGTGCGGCTGTCGAGGTTGACGACAAGACGACCGGTGCGGATCACCGATTCCGAGTGGCCGCGCGTCCGGCGGACGATAGCGTGGATCCGAGCCACCAGTTCGCGCCGGTCGAACGGCTTGGTCAGGTAGTCGTCGGCACCGATGCCGAAGCCCTTGATCTTGCTGTCGGGCTCGGACAGCCCCGAGAGGATCAGGATCGGCGTGTCTACCTTGCTGGAGCGGAGGCGCCGCAGGACCTCGAAGCCGTCGATATCGGGCAGCATGAGGTCGAGGAGGATGATGTCGTAGTCGTAGAGCTTTCCGATCTCGAGACCGTCCTCGCCGAGGTCGGTTGTATCGCAGATAAAGCCCTCGGCCTTGAGGATCGCCTCCATGGTCTTGGCGGTGGCGGTATCGTCTTCGACAATCAGAACGCGCATGGGGAGAATGCCTCCGCTCGGTGCCGTCAAGTTCGTTAACGATAGTCAGTCGTTCAGCTTAAGAAAGAGTTAATCGGATTAACGTTCCGGAAGGGGCCGGATTCCCAAGACGCCGGCTGGGTTTACCGGGTGTTAAGGGTGCGGGGCGATAGTCTCGCCGGTTCCCCAGAAGCCGAACAAGCCGGGAAAGCACCGTTGACGCAGCAGGTGGCCGCTCTCTTCCAGACGCTGGGAGCAGAGCTCGAATCGCTCCCGGCGCAATACCTTTACGGCCGGGTGACCAGCATCCTCGGCATGCTCGTCGAGGTCGGCGGCGTTCGCGGGGGGCTCTCCGTCGGCGGTCGGTGCAACATTCTGGCGCGCGACGGTCGATCGATTCCATGCGAAGCGGTAGGCTTTCGCAACGGTCGGGCGCTGCTGATGCCGTTCGGCTCGCTCGACGGCATCGGCCTCGGCTGCAAGGCGGAAGTCGTGCAGCGGGAGGCGGGTGTCTGCCCGAGCGAGGGTTGGCTCGGCCGCGTCGTAAACGCGCTGGGGGAGCCGATCGACGGCAAGGGACCGCTGCCGACCGGCCGCATGCTCTATCCGTTCCGGAACGCGCCGCCACCTGCGCACGGGCGGCAGCGAGTGGAGGGGAAGCTCGACCTCGGCGTGCGCGCGCTCAATACCTTCACAACCTGCTGTCGCGGCCAACGCATGGGCATCTTCGCGGGGTCAGGCGTCGGCAAGTCGATGCTGCTGTCGATGCTCGCGCGCTTCACGCAATCGGACGTCAACGTCATCGGGCTGATCGGCGAGCGCGGACGGGAGGTGCAGGAGTTCATCGCCGAGAATCTGGGCGAGGAAGGCCTTGCCCGGAGCGTCGTCGTGGTCGCGACGGGCGACGAGGCGCCGCTCGCACGCCGGCAGGCGGCCTACCTCACGCTGTCGATTGCCGAGTACTTCCGCGACCAGGGCCGGGATGTCCTCTGCATGATCGACAGCGTGACGCGATTCGCCATGGCGCAGCGGGAAATCGGCCTCTCCGCCGGCGAGCCGCCCGCGACGAAGGGCTATACGCCGAGCGTGTTCGCGGAGCTGCCGCGCCTGCTGGAGCGCGCGGGGCCCGGCACCGGCCAAGGCAGCATCACCGGATTGTTCACCGTCCTCGTCGAGGGCGACGACCACAACGAGCCGATCGCGGACGCGGTGCGCGGCATTCTCGACGGTCATATCGTGCTGGAGCGGGCGATCGCCGAACGGGGGCGCTACCCTGCGATCAACATCCTGCGCAGCGTTTCGCGGACGATGCCGGGCTGCAACAGCGAAGAGGAGAACGCCGTGGTGCAGCGAGCCCGCTCTCTCCTCGCGGCCTATGAAAACATGGCCGAGATGATTCGGCTCGGCGCCTATCGTGCGGGGAGCGACCCGGAGACCGACCTCGCCGTCCACCATCATCCCGCACTCGAAGCCTTCCTGAAGCAGCTTCCGAACGAGCGTAGCACACTGGCCGACGGATACGCGGCCTTGTCCGAGATCCTTGGAGAACAGAAGCAATGAGCCGGCTCGACAGCATCATCAGACTGCACCGGTGGCAGCTGGACGAGAAGCGTCGCCGTCTGGTCGAGCTGCAGGCGATGGCCGACGATACGCGCCGCCGTATCGCCGCACTGGACCGGGAGATTCGCGAGGAGGCGAAATCCGCCGATGCGGCCGGGGGCGAAGCCTATCCGGGAAGCTGGCAAGCCTATGCGAGGACGATGCGCGAGCGCCGTGAGAACCTCGAAGTGACCCTCTGCACGATCGAGAGTCAGGTCGGCGAGATCAACGAGGCGATCGCCGAGGCCTTTCAGGAGCTCAAGAAGTTCGAACTGATCTCCGAGGCGCGGGCGCGCCGCGTGCGCGAGACCGCCGCCCGGCGCGAGCAGTTCGCCCTCGACGAGATGGCGCTCACCGGTTTCCGGCGCTCGTCCGCGGGCTGAAGGCCCCCCTTAAGGGGTTTAGGCCTTCATCCGTGCGAGGCCGGCGCGGTCCGCTAGCGCCGCGGTCCGCGGGTTCGGGATCGGTGGCACATCGCTCTCGATCCGAAGCTCGCCGGCCATGTCGGCCGCCAGCAACGTCCGGTCGAAGATCTCCTTGAGTCTCTCGCCGAAACCTCGCGGCAGGCGCCGCCGGCTTCGGATCGTCAGGAACAGCTGCCGGCGACGATAGAAGCCGTCGAGCTGGATGGCGCCGAGCCGGCTGAGGTCGACGTCGATCATGAAGCGGGCGCCGGCATCCCCGGCGTCCGCCTGTGCGCCGCCTTCCGCGTCGCGCAGGTGCAGCTGGAACGGCACGAGCCGCTCGCCGTCGGCCACGGGCAGCACGAAGGTCCGCCACTCGTTGACCGGCTCCGCCCACCGCGCATGGCGCTGGAGGTCCTCTCCGAGGCTTTCCTGAAGGTGGCCCGCTTCGGGCCGGGCCGCGAGCTGCGGCAACAGGCGCGCCAATGCCGTCTCTGGCGGCTCTTCCGCCGCCATGCCGAGCAGGATGCGGATGACCTGCCCGACGAAGCCGTCTCCCGGCTGCGGGAGATCCTTGCGGATCAGTGAGGCCAGACCCGGATCCGACGCTGCGCGATCGGCGAGCAGGCTGGCGAGCGCGGGCCAGGCCTCGGCCAGGGTCGGCGGCGCATGCCCGCCGAGCGGCGTAGTCGCGGGACCGATGCCCGGCGCGGGGAGCAGCGCGACCCGGAGGATGAGCCGGGCAGGCGACGTTGGCGCGGCATCGGCGAACTCGAGCGTGCCGAGCGCGCTCGCGAGGCGCAGCTGTCCGCCGTCGCTGGTGACCTGCGCGATGAATTCGCGCGGCAGCCGGGAAGCGGCGATCTCGCCGCCGTCCGCCGTGCGCGCCCCATCCAGCCGAACGACGACCAGGTCCCCGGGGCGAAGATCTGCCGCCGTGGCGGCGCCCGCCGGAAGCGACGCCGCGGGCTCTTGCCGGATGTGGTGAAGGATCCGCACCTCGAGCAGCGTTCCCGCAGACAATCCGGACAGCATGTCGCGCGCGGTGGAGAGGGAGCCAGGCCGCACGAGGTCGCGGTCGGAACCGGAGCCGCCCTCGGAATGCGTCGGGTGCGCCGAGATCATGCGGATCGAGCCGTCTGAGCGGATCAGGAGCGTCAGACGGGTGCCGAGCGCGAGCGGCTCGGCTTGCGTGAGCGTCAGCCGCCCTGCCGTGGTGTCGAGAACGGCTGCGCCGGTTCGATCGTGGCCGATAACCCGGGCATCGACCGTTCTGCCGCTGGCGTCTCGTGGGCCTGCGGCTTGTGCTCGCTCTCCCCCACTCACGGCCGGGCGGCCGGTTGTGAGGGAGGCGTCGCTCATGGCTGGCTCAGCAGCCGGCTCGCCATCTTCTCGATGTCGAGCGCCGCGTCGGAGGTCGGGAAGCGGGTCATCAGCGGCATCTGGTGGCGGATCGCGTCCGCGACACGGCGATCGCGGCGCACGATACCGGCCAGCGGCGGCGACAACTTCAGGAAGCCCTGGCACGCCTTGAACAGCGTGTTGTAGGTGCGCTCACCCTCGGCCTGGGACTCGGCCATGTTCACCACGACGCGGAAGGCGGAGGGCGGACAATCCTTCGCATTATACTTGATGAAGGCATAGGCGTCGGTCAGCGCCGTCGGCTCGCCGGTGGTCACGACGAGGCAGGAGTCCGCCATCATCGCCAGATCGCGCACCGGGCCGTCGAGGCCCGCGCCGATGTCGAGCACGGTGACGTCGTAAGCCGTGGAGAGCTGACGCAGCTCGGCGAACAACGACGCGAGCCGCGCCTTCGGCAGTGCGCCGAGGTTCACGGACCCCGACATGCCGGCGATGATATGGAAGCCGCCGTCGACGAACGGCGCGACCGCCTTGTCGAGGCTGAGTTGGCCCCTGAGCACGGCGCCGAGGTCGTCCTGCGGCACCAGCCCGAGCTGTACGTCCACGTTCGCGAGGCCGATGTCACCGTCGAACAGCAGGACGCGCTTCCCGGCCCTGGCGATCGCATGGCTCAACGTGCAGGAAAGCCAGGTCTTGCCGACGCCGCCCTTGCCGGAGGCCACTGCGACGATCCGCGAAGCTCTCGTCGCGGGTGCAGCTTGGCGCGCTTCGGTGGTTGAAACGTGATTCATGGAATTCCCCGCCATTGGCCCCCGCCCATTTATGCGTCGGGTCTGCTTGCGATTTGGTTAAGCATCAGGGCGGCGAGAGCCTCGGGCGCAGCCGGCCGTACCGGCTCGGCAATGCGCCGCGAAGCCGAGAGACCGGCGATGGAGATCCGGCCGAGGCGGGCGGCCGCGATGACCGCGCCGAAGCGGTGTGAGGTGTCGAAGCGGGTGGCGATCAGACGCCGGACGCCGAACACCTCCCTCGCCGCGGCCGCGGCCTCCGCCGCGTCGTCGGCCTGCGATCCGGCGGCCATCACCAGAACCGGCTCGATCGACCCGCCGAGTTGCGCCCGCAGGGGAAAGGATTCGCAGTCCAGCGGGTTGACCGCCGGCGTGTCGATCAGAACGAGGCTGCCGGGCTTGGCCATCGCGACCAGCCGGCCGAGATCGTCGGGCCGGTCGAGCGGCCAGAGATCCGCGCCGATCGCGCCCATGAAGGCGGCGAGTTGCTCCATCCCGCCGCTGCGGGCGGTATCGGCGGTGATCGCGGCCACGTCACGTCCGGCGAGCCGCGCCTCGGTCGCGAGCTTGGCCAGGGTCACGGTCTTTCCGGCGCCCGCATCGCCGATCATCATCAGGGGGTGGACGGTCGCGGCGACGTCGATCGGGCTGAAGCCGACCATCCGATCCAGGGCCAGGCCCAGCACGTCGGTCTCCGGCCCACCGTTGGCGCTCCGGACGATCGCCGTCAGGTCCGCCGCGACCGGCCGGGGCAGCCCGTGAAAGTCGATGCAGCGCTCCACGGCGGTCGCCGTCGATCTGATCGGGGAAGGCTTTCCGGCAGGCATCTCGGCAGGCGTCTGGGGCGCGGGGTCGCGCGGTTCGCGGAGCGTCGGTTCGGCCGTGACCTCGTCTTTCTCCTGCGGATCCGCGGAGGGAGCTTCCGGCCGCTCGGTCGCCGCCATGATGAGGACGCCGTTGCCCGTCTCCTCGGCCGAGACGATGATCGCGTCTTCGCCGAAGTCCTCGCGGACGCGGCGCATGGCCTCGCGCATGCTCGGTGCGATGACGGATCTGAGGCGCAAGTCACTTCGCTCCGGCTAGCGTGCCGCTCAGATCTGCGCCACCGTGCGGATCTTCGCGCGGGGGTGGATCTCGTTCTGTGACATGACCACGGTGTTCGGGCGGAACCGCTCGACGATCGACCGGACGTAGGGGCGGATCGGCGGGCTGGTAAGGAGGATCGGGGAATCGCCCATCATCGCGCTCCGGTCGAAGGTCTCGCGCACGGCGCGAATGAACTCCTGCAGCCGCGTCGGCGCCATGGCGAGCTGCTTTTCCTCGCCGTCGCCGAGCAGCGACTCGGCGAACGCCTGCTCCCACGCCGCCGACAGGGTGACCATCAGCACCTGCCCCTCGTGATTGGTGTTGGCGTCGGTGAGCTGCCGTGCGAGGCGCGTGCGCACGTGCTCGGTGATGAGCGTCACGTTGCGCGTGTAGCTGCAGGCTTCCGAGATCCCCTCGAGGATCGTCGGCAGATCGCGGATCGAGATGCGCTCCTGGAGGAGGTTCTGCAGGATGCGCTGCAGCCCGCCGACCGAGATCTGGTTCGGCACCACGTCGGCGACGAGCTTCTGGTGCTCGGCGCCCAGCTCGTCGAGCAGCTTGCGGGTCTCGGCGTGCGAGAGCAGCTCCGACATGTTGTCGCGGATCACCTCGGTGAGATGCGTCGTGATCACGGTGGCGGGATCGACGACGGTGTAGCCCCGGAACTGCGCCTCTTCGCGCTCGGTCTCGTGCACCCACTTGGCGGGCAGACCGAAGGTCGGCTCGTTGGTGTCCTCGCCGGGTAGGGCGATCGCCTCGCCGCGCGGGTCCATCACCAGCAGCATGCCGGGGCGGAGGTCGCCCTGGCCGGCTTCGATCTCCTTGATCCGCACGACGTAGTTGTTGGCGGGCAGTTGCATGTTGTCCTGGATGCGCACACTCGGCAGAACGAAGCCCATCTCGCCGGCGAGCTGGCGGCGGAGCCCCTTGATCTGGTCCGTGAGCCGGTGTCCGTGCTCGCCGCTGACGAGCGAGAGCAGGGCGTAGCCGAGCTCGAGCCGCACCTCGTCGATCTGGAGAGCGGTCGAGATCGGCTCTTCCGCGACGGGTGCAGGCGTGGCGGCCGCCTGTTCCGCTGCGCTGTCGGCGGCGATCTGCCGACCGCGCGAGAGCTTCCAGGCTAGCGCGCCCGCCGCGACCCCCATGCCGACGAACGGCACGAACGGGATGCCCGGCAGGACCGCCAGCGCGATCATCAGGAACGAGCAGACGCCGAGCGCCGCCGGATAGCCGCTGAGCTGGCCGAAGAGCGCCTTGTCGGCCGAGCCGGTGACGCCCGCCTTGGAGACGAGCAGGCCGGCGGCGGTCGAGACGATCAGCGCCGGGATCTGCGAGACGAGGCCGTCGCCGACGGTGAGCAGCGTGTAGCTCGCGGCCGCGTCCCCCATCGACATGTCCATCTGCATGACGCCGATGACGATGCCGCCGACGACGTTGATGAAGGTGATGAGCAGTCCGGCGATGGCATCGCCGCGGACGAACTTGGCGGCGCCGTCCATCGCGCCGAAGAACTGGCTCTCCGCCTCGAGCTCCTTGCGGCGCTCCCTCGCCTGCGTCTCGTCGATCAGGCCGGACGAGAGATCGGCGTCGATCGCCATCTGCTTGCCGGGCATGGCGTCGAGGTTGAAGCGCGCCGCGACTTCCGCGATGCGGCCGGAGCCCTTGGTGATGACGACAAAGTTCACCAGCACCAGGATCGCGAAGACGATCAGGCCGATGACGAAGTTGCCGCCCATCACGAAGTCGCCGAAGGCCTCGATCACCTTGCCCGCGGCGCCGGCGCCGTCATGCCCGTTGCTCAGGATGAGTCGGGTCGAGGCCAGGTTCAGCGACAGCCGCAGCATCGTCGCGATCAGGAGCACGGTGGGAAACGAGCTGAAGTCGAGCGGCTTCTCGATGAACAGCACCGTCATCAGCACGAGCACCGAGAAGGTGATCGAGAGTGCCAGGCTGATGTCGAGCAGCCAGGTCGGCATCGGCAGGATGAGTACGACGAGAATGGCGACGATGCCGAGCGCCAGCGCGATCTCGCCGCGCCGCAACGCTTCGGTGATCTTGGCGAGCTGAAGCCCGCCGGCTGCCGTGGTCGAGTCCGCCATGTTGCCGAACCGGGTCAGGAGGTGGAGAAAAGTGTGAAGTCGCGCCCTTCCGCGACCTCCGGGACGACGTCATTGCGAGCAGGCGGAGCCGACGCGGCAACCCAGGCGGGACAGCCGTGGAGCAGACCCCCCTGGAGCGCTGCGCTACGCTCGCGATGACGCAGCGGTTGCATGCGCTCCCCCCGAGACGAGCTCAGTACGCGCCCATTGCCGGCGGCGGGACGCGCACGCCTTCGTCCGCGTACTGGCGCAGCTTGTTGCGCAGAGTGCGGATCGAGATGCCGAGGATGGTGGCCGCGTGCGTGCGGTTGCCGAGACAATGGTTGAGCGTGCCGATGATGAGGTCGCGCTCGACCGCTGCGACGGTGCGCCCGACCAGGGGAATGCCGTCGCCCTCGGCCGCCACCGGGGCGGCTGCCGCCATCTGCGCCGCCGGGCCGGCGGCCGGCTCGTCGGTGCGCTCCGACAGGATCGTGCTGGTCAGCACGATCGCCTCCGGCTCGATCGTGTCGCCCTGGGCGAGCAGCACGGCGCGGTGCATCGTGTTCTCGAGCTCGCGCACGTTGCCGGGCCAGCTATGGCCGACCAGAACCCGCTTCGCCTCGATCGAGATCGGACGCACGGCCACGCCGTTGGCAGCCGAGTACTTCTCCACGAAATGCTCGGCCAGCAGCAGGATGTCCTCCTTGCGGTGGCGCAGCGGCGGCAGCTCGAGATTGACGACGTTGATCCGGAAATAGAGGTCTTCGCGGAAGTTGCCGTCGCGGACCTCTTCCTCCAGCCGGCGGTTGGTTGTGCAGATCAGGCGGATGTCGACCTTGACCGGCTGCGTGCTGCCGACGCGATCGATCACCCGCTCCTGGATCGCCCGCAGCAGCTTCGCCTGGAGGCGCGGATGCATCTCGCTGATCTCGTCGAGCAGCAGCGTTCCGCCGTTCGCCTCCTCGAATTTGCCGATGCGCCGGGCGACCGCGCCGGTGAAGGCGCCCTTCTCGTGCCCGAACAGCTCCGACTCGAGCAGATTCTCGGGAATCGCTGCGCAGTTGACGGAGACGAAGGGCTGCTCACCGCGGCGGCTCTTGCGGTGGATGTACCGGGCCATCAGCTCCTTGCCGGTCCCCGACTCGCCGTTCAGGAGCACCGTCGCCTCGCTCGGCGCCACCTGGTCGGCCAGCTTCAGCGTCTTCGCCATCGCCGGATCGCGGAAGATCAGCGAATGGCTCTCCTCGGAGACGGCGGTGAGCACGGCGGCGATCAGCTCGGGGTCGGGCGGGAGCGGGATGTATTCCTTCGCCCCCGCCTTGATCGCCTTGACGGCGGCCGATGCGTCGGTGCCGATTCCGCAGGCGACCACCGGCACGACGATCCGCTCCGCTTCGAGGCTCCGGATCAGCAGCGCGATGTCGAGTGCCACGTCCATGAAGACCAGGTCGGCGCCCTGCCCGGAGCGCAGCGCCGCGAGGCCGCCCTCGATGGTGTCCGAGTGGATCACCTTGGCCTTGTTCTGCAGCGCGATCTTGCTCGCCGCACCCATGTAGCCGTTGAGGGAGCCGATGATCAGCAAACGCATTTCAATTCTCTCCGGTCGGGAGTCAGTCGAAGTGGACGACGCGCTGTGACGGCGACAGCATCGTGTTGATCCGCATTTCCAGGCGTCGCGGGTTCTCGCGGCGCGCGATCGAGGTGCTGGCGGCCACGTAGATCTGGTTCACGAGCTCGTCGTGCTCGGCGTTCCGCTCCAGCTTCGTTGCGAGCGGCGAGAACAGCATGTTCGCCAGCAGGGCGCCGTAGAAGGTGGTGAGCAGCGCCACCGCCATGCTCGGGCCGATCGCCGCCGGATCGTCGAGCTGGCCAAGCATCTGCACGAGGCCGACCATGGTGCCGATCAGGCCCATGGCGGGCGAGACCTCGGCGCACTTCCTCAGGACGCTCGCGGCCCGGACCTGGCGTCCCGACACGGTGCTGAGCTCGCGGCGCATGAGCTCCTCGATCTGGGCCTCCGGCATGCCGTCCATCGCCATCATCAGGCCCTTGCCCAGCAGCTCCGCGTCGTGGAGTTGCGGCAGGATCGCCTGGAGCGGCAGGATGCCGTGCTCCCGCGCCGCCTGCGCTACGCGCAGCACGCGGATCGTCTCGGCGGTGGGATCGGCGAGCGGAGATCGGATCGTGCGCCGCACCGCATGCCACGCTTCGACGAACTCCTGCCGGCTGAACGACGCGAGCGTCACCGCGAAGGTGCCGCCCACCACGATCAGCAGCGACGGCACGCTCACGAACGCGGCGGCCGAGCCGCCCAGCCAGACGGCGACCCCGACGAGGCCGAAGCCGCTCAGCAGTCCGATGAGGGTCGCGAGATCGACCCGGGCCGCCCGGCGCACGCTCTCCCCGATGTCGGGAGGGAGTGCGGCCGCCTGTGCGGCGACGATGGGGGCGAGGCGCGCCATCTACACGTGCTCAGCCGCGATCCGACTTGATGATCTCGGTCATGGTCACGCCGAGGCGATCATCGACCACCACCACCTCGCCGCGCGCGACCAGTCGGTTGTTTACGTAGATGTCGATCGCCTCGCCGACCTTGCGGTCCAGCTCGACCACGGCGCCACGGCCGAGCTTCAGCAGTTGGCTGACCTGCATCGACGCCTTGCCGAGCACCGCCGACATCTGCACCGGAATGTCGTAGACGGCATCCAGATCCGCGGCGGACCGCAGCCTCTGATCCTCGCCGTCGCTCTCGCCGTGCTCCTCGAACGGGACCGGGACCGACTGTCCCAGCTCCTCGAAATCGAGACCTTCCTTCTGCGACATCCTATTCTCCACTTTGCTCGTTCACGCCGCCCGCACCCGGCTCGAGGTCGTCGCGCGCGGCCGTGGCCCGATCTGACGCCGCGCCCTGCGGCATCGCCAGAATTCTCTTCACCGTCTCGTCGATCTCGCGCCAGGTGCGGGCGACGCTGCGCTCGACGCCGCCGTCGGCCCATTCGACCAGGCAGTCGCTCTCGGCCAGGGTCTCGTCGGCGAGCAGCACCACTCGGCCGGCGAAGCCCGCCCGCGTCGTAACCGGCGTCAGGATCTCGTTGACGGCATCGAACGCGGCCTCGCCGACACGCAGGACGAGACGCGGCTCGTCGATCAGCTCGCGGAGGCACTCCCGCAGGATGGCCTCGATCTCCTGCACCCCCTCGCGCCGCACGTAGTCCGGCAGGATGCGACGCAGGACCGAGAGCGCGATTGCGATCGCCTCCCGCGGCGCTGTCTCCGTCACCTCCTGCAGCGCGCCGTCGAACCCGGCGACGTGCGCGGCGAGCTTCTCCGCCGCGATCGCATGCATCCGGCTCGTCGCGCTCCGCTCCTCCTCGACACCGGCCGCATGGCCGAGGGCGAAGCCTTCAGACCGCGCCGCGACGAGGTCTTCGGCAGTGATCGTCGGCTCCTCGACCGCCTCCGGCTCCGTGGGGGCCGGGTCCGCCTCGCTCTCGTCGTCGAAGCTGGTGTCGAACAGGAATTTTTGGGCTGTGCGCACTTGCGGTCGGCTCCCCTAGTAGACCAGCTCGTCTTCGCCCTTGTTGTCGGTCAGGACGATCTCGCCCTTCGCCGCCATCTCCTTCGCGAGGTTGACGATGTAGACCTGCGCCTCGTCGACGTCCTTCAGCCGGACCGGCCCCATCGCCTGCATGTCCTCCTTGAGGATCTTGCTGGCGCGCTCGGCCATGTTGTCGAAGACGAGGGTGCGCAACGTCTCCGACGCGCCCTTGAGCGCGATCGCCAGCTTGTCGCGGTCGACCGCGCGCAGCAGCGTCTGGATGCCTCCCGGGTCGAGCCGCGACAGATCCTCGAAGGTGAACATCAGCGCCTTGATGCGCTCGGCCGAGTCGCGGCTGCGATCCTCCAGGGCCGCCATCAGGCGCGACTCGCTGGTGCGGTCGAGGTTGTTGAAGATCTCCGCGATCATCTCGTGCGCGTCGCGGCGACTGGTCCGCGCGAGATTGTTCATGAACTCCGAGCGAAGCGTCCGCTCGACGTCCTCCAGAACCTCCTTCTGGACCGCTTCCATGCGCAGCATCCGCAGGATGACGTCGGTCGCCTCCATCTCGGGCAGGAGGGCGAGAACCCGCGCCGCGTGCTCGGTCCTGATCTTCGACAGGACGACCGCGACCGTCTGCGGGTACTCGTTCTTGAGGTAGTTCGCGAGGACGTTCTCGTGGACGTTGCTGAGCTTGTCCCACATGGTGCGTCCGGCCGGCCCGCGGATCTCCTCCATGATCGCATTCACCCGCTCTCTGGGGAGCGCCTTACTCAGGAGCCGCTCGGTGCTCTCGTAGGAGCCGACCAGCGAACCGGTGCCGACGATCTGGTCGGCGAACTCGAGGAACAGCTTCTCCACCAGGCTGGCGTTGACCTGGCCGAGGCTCGCCATCGCCTGCGAGAGCTCCTTGATCTCCTCGTCGTCCATCCGGCTGAACAGCTTGGCGGCGTTATCCTCGCCGATGGCGAGCATGAGGATCGCGGCCTTGTCCCGACCCGACAGCGACCGGATGTCTTCACGCACTGGCATTTAGCTGCATCCCTTCCGGCGTGCGTCCACGACCTCAGCTCTCCTGGAACATCCACTGGCGGACGATACCCAGAGCCTCTTCCGGGTGACGGTCGATGATCTCGCCGAGCTGCTTCACCGACGAGGCCTTGAGACGGCCGTCGATCTGGGCGACGTCGATCATTCTCTCGCTCTCCTGACCCGGCGGCGCCGCCAGTGCGGGCTGCTGAGGATGCTGCGCCTCGATCTGCCCCTCGCCGGGGCCGGGAAGGGCCTCGCGGTGCGGCGGCGCGCCGAGCAGATTGTCGTCGACCGGCATGCCCTCGCCGGCGGGTGCGGCTTCGAACAGTCGGCCGATCAGCGGCCGGACCACCAGCAGGATGACGAGGAGAGCCACCACGGCGAGAACGGCGAGTTCGGCCATCTTGAAGTAGTCGGCTTTGGCGAGGTCGAGGAAGCCGCCGTCGTCGGCCGCGTCCAGCGGGATCTCGGGTGCCGCGAACCGCATGTTGACGACCTCGATCTTGTCGCCGCGCTCCGCGTCGAAGCCGATCGCGGTGCGGACCAGCGCCGTCAGCTTCTCCAGCTCTTCGGGCGAACGAGGTTCGTAGGTCGGCGGTCCGTCGGCGTTCGGCACGTAGTTGCCGTCGACGAGCACCGCGGCCGTGATGCGGCGCACCACGCCGGATTCGCGGACGTGCGTCTTCACCGTCCGGTCGATCTCGTAGTTGACCGTCTCTTCTTCGCGGCTGTTTCGCTCGACGCTCTGGTTCTGCTGTCCAGTCTCCGCCGGTGCGCCGGGGATGTTGTTGCCGACGGTTACGGCATCGTCGCGGCGGGCGTCGCTCGCCTCGCTGTTCTCGGTGACGCTCTGGGTCGAGCGCGCGACCTGGCTATCGGGGTCGTAGGTCTCGGAGTTGGTCGTCACCCGGTCGAAGTCGAGGTCGACGGCGACTTCCGCCCGCACCCGGCCGGGGCCGACAGACCGCCCCAGCAACTCCTCGATCGTGCGCGCCAGGCTGTGCTCGCGCGCGCGCCGGAGCTCTTCGGCGGTGCTGGCCGAGAAGCCGAGCGCGTCCGCCTCCTCCGAGACCTTGGCGAGCAGGTTGCCCTTGTCGTCGATGACGGAAACCTGCGCCGGCGACATCTTGGGGATCGCGGCGGCGACCAGGGACTGTATGGCTGCCACCTGCTGGCGCGCGATCGGGGCGCGCAGCATCAGCACGATCGAGGCGCTCGGCTCCTGCGTCTCGCGGCTGAACACCTCCCGCCGCGGCAGGACGAGGTGCACGCGCGCCGACTGGATCGGCGCCAGGGTGCGGATCGAGCGCGCCAGCTCGCCTTCGAGCGCGCGCAGATGATTGATCTCCTGCGTGAAGCTGGTCGTGCCGAACGGCGAGGTGCGGTCGAACAGCTCGTAGCCGATGCTGCCGCCGCTCGGCAGTCCTTCCTCCGCCATGGTCATGCGGAGCCGCGCCGCGCTCGACGCCGGCACCATGATCCGCGTTCCGTCGCGGCTCAGCTCGAACGGGACGGCTAGGCTCTCGAGCCTGGTGACGATCTTGCTGCTGTCGGAGGGATCGAGATCGCTGTAGAGGACCCGCATGTCCTCGGTGGACAGGCGTGTCGTGAAATAGAAGAAGAACGCCAGGATACCGAGCCCGACGCCGCCGAGGGCGACCAGACGCATCGGCCCCAGTCTCGCCAGCGTTTGCATCAATGCGGACACGTCTCGCACCCTCTCGGCCGGGATCCGGAATGCGGACGCCGGGCGGCATCCACGGGCGCGAAGGTAGGGGCGGCGTCGTGAAGAACCGGTTAATGTGGCGGGCAGATTTTGCCGCCCCGGCAAGAATTGCCTAGCGCGCAGTCCTGGGCGCGCTGGCCGGATCCCCGATCTGTCAGACCGGCGGTTCCGAGCGCCTGTACGCCTGCACCCGCGTCGTGCGCAGGCCGGGCAGGCCGTGAGACTCGATCATGCGCTGCCAGGAGAGGAACTCCTCGACCGAGAGGCTGTAGCGATCGCAGGCCTCTTCCAGGCTGAGGATCCCGCCCCGCACCGCCGCGACCACTTCCGCCTTGCGACGAATGACCCAGCGTTTCGTGGACGGTGGCGGAAGCGTCTCGAGCGTGATCGGTTCGCCGGTCGGTCCGATCACGCGCGCATGTTTTCTTTGCCCGTTCATGGACATTCCTGTCGGGATTCCCGTGCTGCTACTTGCCTCGCACGTCTCAAGCTACGGCCGACGGGTTTAGGAAAACCTAAATCGGAGGGTTAATGTTCGAAGCCGCTCCGTTTCCGGCCGGTCGCCGCAGCGGTTGCGGTCGAGCATCCCCGGGATGCATCATGGACGGGACGAGGCGCTCAGAACCGCCTCGCGCAAACAACAGCCGAGGGGGAGGGACGCCGTGATCTCCAGAAGAACCATTTATGGCGCGGCCGCCGTCGCACTGGCCATGCTGCTGCATCCCGGCGCGGGTCAGGCGGCCGATCCGATCAAGGTCGGGACGATCTTTCCGTTGAGCGGCGGCGCCGGTCCGAACGGGCAGGCGGTGACGAACGCGGTGAAGGTCGCGGCCGATCTGATCAACCAGAGCGGCGGCCTGCTCGGGCGACAGCTGGAAGTGATCTCGAAGGACGACGAGAGCACGCCCGCGGTCGGCGTGAGCCGCGCCAACGAGTTGATAGCCGAAGGTGTGTCGGTGGTGATCGAAGGCTGGAACAGCCCCGTCACGCTCGCCGAGCAACCGGTGCTCGCGCGGGCCGACGTGCTCGACCTGACCGCGGTCTCCAAGGCCGATCCGATCGTCTCGGGGCGGGGGAACCCCTATGCCGTGCGCATGAACAGCTCCAACGCCCAGGACGGCGCCATCCTTGCGCGCCACGTCATCGAGACGCTCGGCGCGCAGCGGATCGGCTTCCTCACCCAGAACGATGCCTACGGCAACGGCGCCCAGGAAGTGATCGAGGCGGAGATGGAGCGCCTCGGCAAGCCGTTCGAGGTCGTGGTCGTCGAGCAGTTCCCCTTCAAGCAGACCGACTTTCGGGTGCAGCTCGCGAACGTCAAGTCGGCTGCGCCCGACGCGGTGATCGCGATCAACGCCTCCGAATCCTCGGGAATGCCGGCCCTCATCCAGCAATACCGCCAGGCGGAGATCGAGGCGCCGCTGATCGGCGCGGTCGGCACGATCCTCCCGACCGTGTTCAATGTCGCCGGCTCGGCGCTCGACGGGGTCGTCTCCGCCGACATCTACTTCCCGGACCTGCCGCCGTTCGATTCGATTCCCGAGAATCTCGCCTTCGTGAAGGCGTATCAGGAGGCGCACGGGGAGACTCCGGACAAGGGTGCCGCGCTGGGGGCGCTCGCCCTGCAGGTGTGGGCCAAGGCGGTCGAGAAGACCGGCAGCCTCGACCGCAAGACCGTCGCCGAGGCGATCCGGGGCAACTCGATCGAGGGGACGCTGTTCGGGACGATCGCCTTCGCCGAGAACGGCCAGGCGGAGCACGATCACGTCCTGTTCGAAGTGACCGACGGGGCGAAGAACGAGATCAAGGTGCTCGGGAAGTAGCGCTCGTCGTGCTGCGGGTGGAAAACCTGGGGGTGCGCTACGGCTCGCTCGTGGCGCTGGAGGGAGTGTCGTGGCAGGTGAATGCCCGGGAGATCCTCGGCATCATCGGCCCGAACGGCGCCGGCAAGAGCAGCTGCTTCGCCGCCGTCACCAACAGCGTGCCGCACCAGGGCGAGGTGTACCTGAACGGCGCGCGGGTGACCGACGAGCCGACACCGCGGCTCGCGCGCCTCGGGCTGCGCCGGACGTTTCAGCAGAACGCCTTCTTCGGCAAGCTGACGGTCCTGGAGAATGTCATCGGCGCGCTGCTCGCCGAGCATTCGACGCCGCTCGCGTTCGCGCTGCTCGCGCCGTGGGTCGAGTTGAGGGTGCGTCGCCGGGCCGAAGCCGCGGCCGCCGACCTGCTGGAGCGCTTCGGCATCGAGGCCGCCTATCACGACATGCTGCCGGGAGACATCCCGTACGGGACGCAGCGTCTGCTTTCGGTCGTCCTCGCCTATGGTACGGGCGCCCCGGCGGTGCTGCTCGACGAGCCGGCCGCCGGCATCGGCGGCGACGACATGAAGCGGTTGGCGTCCCTCCTGACGGAACTGCGCGATCTCGGCACCGCCCTCGTGGTGATCGAGCACCACATGGACCTGATCATGTCGGTCGCCGACCGCATCGTGGTGATCGACCAGGGGCGGATGCTGGCCACCGGCACGCCGGCGGAGGTCCGGCAGAACGCAGCGGTCCTCGAAGCTTATCTCGGCCGGTCCGAATGAGCAGCGTCCTCGCCTGCGATCGCCTGACGGTCCGCTATGGCGGCAAGACCGCGGTCGACCGCGTGACGCTCGATGTCCCCGCCGGCCGCATGGTCGGGGTGATCGGCGCCAACGGCGCCGGCAAGAGCACGCTCATCAACGCGCTCGCCGGCTGGTCCAGGGGGCGGCCGGAGGTGGAAGGCGAAGTCGTGCTGGGCGGCGAGCCGGTCTCCGGCCTGTCGGCCTATCGCCGGGCGCATCGAGGGCTCCTTCTCGTTCCCGAAGGCAAGGGGATCTTCGGCGGCCTAACCGTCGAGGAGAACATGGCGCTGGTCCGCACGCCCGCCGACACCCGCGACCGCCACGCCTTCGGCGAAGACGAGATCTTCGCTCTCTTTCCCCGCCTTCGCGAGCGCCTGCACCACAAGGGAACGGCGCTCAGCGGCGGCGAGCGGCAGATGCTGGCGATAAGCTGCGCCCTGCGCGCCGCTCCCCGGGTGCTGCTGCTCGACGAGCCCTCGGTCGGCCTCGCGCCGCGCCTGGTCCTCGAGTTGCTGAAGCGCATGCGCCAGCTGGTCGACCTCGGCCTCTCGATCCTGCTCGTCGAGCAGAACGTCCGGGCGGCCCTCTCCGTGGTCGACGACGTCTACCTGCTGGAGCGCGGGACAGTGGTCGCGCACGGCCCGGCCGAGGAGATGCGGGAGGACAAGCGGGTCGTGGAGGCCTATCTCGGGCGGTCGGACATCGAGATCGCGGAGCCCGGGAGCCCGCACCCGTGATCCTCGTTCAGCAGTTCATCAACGGCCTCGTCCTCGGCTCGGGCTACGCGCTCATCGCCCTCGGCTGGACCGTGCTCCTGGGGGCCGCCCGGCTGGTGAACTTCGCCCACGGCCAGCTCTACATGCTGGGCGCGTTCGTCGCCTGGTTCGTCATGGAACAGGCCGGGGTGCCGTATTTCGTCTCGATCCCCGTCTCGGTGCTGGCGGTGGCGCTGCTCGGCGCCTTCATGCAGGCGTCGATGACACGTCTGGTGATGGAGCAGAACCTCACCAGCCTGATGATCGTCACGCTCGGCTTCGGCTACATGCTGACGGGCGGCGCCGCGATCCTCTTCGGCGGCGCGCCGCAAACCCTGGACAGCCCCCTGCAGGGAATGGCGGTCCGGACCGGCGGCGTCTGGTTCACCCTGCAGGACGTGCTGATTCTGGCCTGTGCGCTGGTGCTGTTCGCGGCGGTGTGGCTGGTCCTGAACCGCACCCGCATCGGCGCCATGGTCCGCGCGATCGCCGAGGATCCGAAGCTGGCGCAGCTGTTCGGGATCAATGCCCCGCTGGTCTATCTCGGCATCTTCGTCTTCGAAGCCGCGACGGTGGCGCTGGCGGCGACCCTGGTGGCGCCCCGCACGCCGATCCTGACCAGCATGGGCTTCGAGGAAGTCATCCTGACGTTCATGATCGTCGTGCTCGGCGGGATCGGCAGCGTCGGCGGCAGCCTCGCGGCGGGCTTCGGCCTCGGCATGTTCACCGCCTTCTTCGGGACCTTCGTCTCGCCGGCCTACACGACCGCGGCCGCGTTCGGCTTCGTGCTGGTCCTGTTGTCGGTGCGGCCGAAGGGGCTCGCCCGACGATGAAGGACAGACGCGAGCGGAGCTTTCGGGCCGCGCGGGCGGCGCTCCCTTTCGCCACCCTCGCCCTGCTCTTCTTTGTGCCGGAGATCGCGGGCGGCGGCTCGATCGTCTACAGCACGTGCGTCACCATCGCGATCTTCGCCGTCATGGCCTACGGCGCCGATGCCATTCTCTCCTATCTCGGCGAAGTGAGCCTCGGCCATACGATCTTCTGGGCCGGTGGCGGCTACGCCGCGGCTCTCCTGTCGACCCGGCTGGCGTGGGATGGCTGGCTGACGGCACTCGCCGCGGTCGTGGTCGGGGTCTCTCTCGCCGCGATCCTCGGTCTCGCGACGCTGCGCACACGCGAGTTCGTGTTCTCGCTCGTGACCTATGCCGCGGCGATCGTGGCGTTCGAGATCGTCTTCAACTGGCAGTTCCTCGGCGGCTCCGACGGCGTGGTCGGCATCCCCTTGCTGACGCTGACGTCGCCTGTCGGCGACTTCACCGGCGGCTCGAACGAGGAGCTCTGGCCGGTCGCCTACGCGCTGCTCGCGCTTTCGATCCTCTTCATCCACCGCTTCCGCCGCTCGCGCCTCGGCCAGGAAGCCCTGATGGCGCAGATGAACCCGGACCTCGCCATGGGGCTCGGCGTCAACATCCAGAAGGTGCGGCTGATGGTGTTCGTGCTGTCCGCCGTCCCCACCGCTCTCGCCGGCTGGCTCTACGCCTTTCAGCGAGCCTATGTCGGTCCCGACATGTTCGAGGCCTATTTCCTCGTGTTCATGCTGACGGCGATCATCCTGCCGGGACGTCGGGTGCTGTTCGGCCCGGTCCTCGGCACCGCGATAGTGATCGTGCAGCAGACCTTCTTCTCGATCGGCGGCGACGGCGACAAGATCATCCTCGGCACGCTGCTCGTGCTCGTCCTGATCGTCTGGCCGAGCGGCCTCATCGGCGCCTTCCGGTTCGCCCTGCGACGCCTCCACCGCTGAGGCCGGGTGTTCCGCACCCGGCGCTCGGCGGGAAGGAGGCCGGGGTTAGCGCTTGATCTGCGAAAGCTCCTGCAGCATCTCGTCGGCGGTGGTGATGATGGTCGCGTTGGCCGAATAGGCGCGCTGCGTCGTGATCATATTGGTGAACTCGGCGGCGAGGTCGACGGTCGACGCCTCGAGCGCATTCGAGGTCACTTCGCCGGCGCCGCCCACGCCGGACTCGTTCAGGAAGAAGCCGCCCGAGGCCGGGGAGGGCTGATAGGCGTTGCCGGTGCGCTCGACCAGCCCGTCGGGGTTGGCGAAGCGGGCGACCGGGATCTTGAAGACCGGGCGGGAGCGACCGTTGTCGAACAGCGCGTTGACGGTGCCCTCATTGTCGATCGAGACGCCGGTGAAGGCCCCGTAGGCGGCGCCGTCCTGCCTGATCGGCCCGGTCGCATAGCTCTGGCCGAAGCTGCTCACCCCGTCCGCCTTGCCGGGCGTGCCGAGGCTCACGGTGACGGCGGCGTTCGCGGCGGCGGTCACGCTGTCGTCCCAGTCGATCGCGAGGTCGAGCGTGCCCGGCCCCTGCAGGGTGCCGTCGCCGTTGAAGGAGACGTAGCTCGAACCGCCGCCGAGGATGGTGTCGCCGGGATTGGCGGTCGAGACGCCGAGCTTCCACGTCGAGGTATCGGCACGCAGCGCCGCCGAGGGGCCGGTGCCGCCCGCGACCTCGGCGAGGCCGGAAAGGTCGATCCGGCTCGTGCTGTCGGTGGCGCCATTGCTCCAACTCACGGTCAGCTCCGCCTCGGCCGGCGAAGTGAGCTGCCCCGTCGCCGGATCGAAGGTGAGGTTCATCGAGCCGTTCGATACCGTCCCGTCGGGGGTGCTCGCCGTCAGTGTCCAGCTGTTCGCGCCCGCGGCCGCGTAGGTGAAGCTCAGATCGTGGCTTTGCCCGAGCGAATCGGAGACCTGGTGCGTGATCGTCATCGGCGAGGCCGCGGGGTCGAGCTCGCCGCCGAGCACGAAGTCGTCGATCTTCAGCCAGTCGAAGCGGACCTGATGCGCGCTGCCGACAGCGTCGTACAGATGCGTTGAGGTCTGGTAGCTCTCGCCGGTCCGCGCGGTCGCGGGCAGGTTCGACTGCAGGCCGATGCTCGAGGTTGGCTCGGCGCCGTAGGAGAGGTCGCCGAGGTTCAGCACGCGCAGATCGGCGGTGCTGGTCCGGTCCGGGCTGAACGGGTTGCCGGCGGCATTGACGAACTGTCCGTTCGCGTCGAGCGCCCAGCCCATCAGGTAGTGGCCCGAGCCGTTGACGAGGTTCTGGTCGGCATCGACCGTGAACGCGCCGGCGCGGGTGAACAGGGTCTCGCCGATCCCCTGGCCGCCCGAGGCCTGGGTCGAGACGATGAAGAACCCGTCGCCCGAAATGCCGAGATCGGTGGCATTGCCGGTGCCCTGGAGCTGGCCCTGGTGCCGGATCAGGCTATCGGCGCGGGCGCGCACGCCGTTGGTGGTGAGGTCCGCCTGGCTGCCGCTGCCGGTGACCAGCGTGGAGAACTGGCTGCGGCTCGCCTTGTAGCCGACCGTGTTGACGTTGGCGATGTTCTCCGAGATCACGCCGAGCGCGCGGCTCTGGGCGGAAAGTCCGGAAACGCCCGTATACATCGCTCCATAGAGGCTCATGCCCTTGTCTCCATTGCCTTCCTGGTGAAGCCCGAAGCGGGCCCGTTCGTTGTCCTGTCGCTAAGCGGCCACCGGGCGCCGCACCGAAACCACCTCGCTCACCGGCACCGGCACGGAGCCGATCGTCAGTACGAGCTCGCCGGCGAGGTTCGAAAGCTCGCTCACCGTTCCGGTGAAGCCGGCCTGGGTCGGGAGGGCGTCGCCCTCGGCGTCCCGCGCGATCACCTGCACCTGGTACCGGCCGTCGGCGACGCGGTTGCCGTGGTCGTCCTCGCCGTCCCACGTGAAGCGGTCGATGCCGCCGGTGGCGGAGACGTCGACGCTGCGGACGGTGTTGCCCGCCTCGTCGACGATGCGGAGGCTGACGGATGCCGCCTCGCCCCCGACCGAGTAGAAGAGTTCGGCGCTGCCGTCGATCAGGGGGAAGTCGCGGCTGAGCACGTCGACGGTCTGGCCGACATAGCCGATCGCGTCGCTGACGCGGCTGTTCTCCTGCGCCGCCAGCAGCTGCTCGAGCCGGCTGTTCATCTTGACGCTCTGCTCGACCTGGCTGAACTGCACGAGCTGGCTCGTGAACTGGTTCGCATCGAGCGGCGACAGCGGGTCCTGATGCTGAAGCTGGGTCGTGAGCAGCGTCAGGAAGCGGTCGAAGTCGCCGGCGATCTTCGCCTTGTCCCCGGCTGCGGTGCCGCCGGTCTGGCCGGCGGCGAGTGGCATGATCTGCATGGGTCCGTCCTTCAGGCGATGATGTCGAGGCCGCCGAGCCTGACCCGGCGCATCTGAATGTCTGCGACCGCCGCCGACTCGGTGCTGCCGACGCCCGGCAGCTCGCTCCGGCTCCGGCCGGCGGCGCGGGTCGGCCGCTCTTCCTGCCGGCCTCCCTGGTCGCGGAGCTCGAAGCTCAGGCTGCCGCTGTCCGCCTGCAGCCCGGCATCCTGGAGCGCACGGACGAGCTGGCGCGCGTCGCGCTGCAGCAGCTCCATCGTCTCGGGCTTGTCGACGCGCACGACCGCGTCGACCCGGCCGTCGTGTGCGACCTCCATCTCCACGTCGATGCGGCCGAGCGAGGCCGGCGTCAGCTGGATCTGGATGCGATCGACGCCCTTCGCGGCCGAGGTGGCGATATGCACGGCCACCTGGTCGAGCGGCACGACCGCGGGCATCGCGCGCGCGGACGGCGGAG